>PLLM01000036.1:0-17916 GCA_003141275.1 Phycisphaerales bacterium | reverse complement strand
ATAAAAATATGAGCGATAAAAAAAGAAAGGTTTTATTCATCGATAATTTTGATTCGTTCACGTATAACCTCGTGGATGACTTTTGCAAGCGGGACTGTGAGGCGAGGGTTTACCGGGCAGACACGTCGATTGAGGATTTGATGCAGGTGGCGGAAAAGTTCGAGCCGGATTTGTTGGTGATTTCGCCGGGGCCGGGGACGCCCGCCACGTCGGGTGTAACGCTTGCGGCAATCGATTATTTCAAGGACAAGCTGCCGATATTCGGGGTGTGTCTGGGACACCAGGCGATAGTGGAGTATTTCGGCGGCAAAATCGGGCACGCCCCTGAGCCGGTGCATGGCAAACCATCCCGGGTAACGCACAACGGGAAAGGCGTATTCGCCGGAGCGGAGAATCCTCTGCAGGCGGGACGATACCACAGTTTGTGCGCATTGACGATGCCGGAATGTTTAGAGGCGACGGCTGAATTTGAGGGCGTGAATATGGGCATCAAACACAAAACGCTGCCAATATACGGCGTCCAGTTTCACCCCGAAAGTATTCTCACGCCGGCAGGCGGCAAAATCATCGAAAATATTTTGAAAATCGCTGAAGAGCACTCAAACAAGCAAAGGGTTTGAATATGGCAACGATAGTCGAATACATAGAGCCATTGCTTCGCGGCCAACACCTGACTTTCGAGCAGGCGGGCAAAGTGCTGGATATTATTTTTGAGGGCGAGGTGCCCGAAGTGCAAATCGCGGCTTTTTTAACCGCGATGCGATGCAAGTCGGCGACCGCCGCGGAATTTGCCGGGCTTGCAAAATCGCTGCGTGCTCATTGTGTAAAAGTTGATCCCGGCGTTGACAACCTCGTCGATACCTGCGGGACAGGCGGAGCGACAGTAAAGACGTTTAACATATCGACGGCGGCTGCGCTTGTCGCGGCGGGCGCAGGGGTTCGCGTCGCCAAACACGGCAACCGCGCGATAACGAGCAAATGCGGCTCAGCGGATGTTTTCGCCGAACTTGGCGTCAATATCGAGGCCGGGCCTGATACGGTGGCTCGCTGCATAAGGGAGGCGGGAATAGGATTTATGTTTGCGCCAAAGCATCATCCGGCGATGAGATACGTTCAGCCGGTTCGTAAGTCGCTGGGTTTCAGGACGATATTCAATATATTAGGCCCGCTGGCCAACCCGGCCGGCGCACAGGGACAGGTTATGGGCGTGCCTGAGCAGGGTCTGATGCCAATCGTGGCAGAGGCGCTGCATTTGCTTGGCGTCAAACGCGCTATGATTGTGCACAGCGACGGTCTCGATGAAATCAGCACGATGGGGCCGACAAAAATTATGGAACTCAAGGCGGGCAAAATAACCGAGTCGATGCTGAACCACGCCGACTATGGGATTAAAAAGGCCTCGCTCGACGACCTCAAAGGCGGAGATGCCAAAAGCAATGCCCAGGCAGTAAAAAATATAATAAGCGGAAAAGAAACAGGCGCCAGAAAAGATATAGTTGTGCTAAACGCGGCGGCGGCGATAATTGTGGCCGGACTGGCTGAGGATTTTGGTTCCGCGGTGCGTATCGCCGGGCAGGCAATAAGCAGCGGCGAGACGACGCGACGGCTGGAAAAACTGGTCCTGGTTTCAAAGAGTTGAGAAAGGGACATCGATGAGAATGCTTGCGGTCAAAGTGAAAATTTGTGGCCTTACAAATTACGAGGACGCGGCGGCAGCGGCGGAGATGGGCGCGGATATGCTGGGTTTCAATTTTTACCCAAAAAGCCCACGATACATAAAGCCCGCGGACGCGGTGAAAATCATAGACCAGATACCCGCTTTCGTTGACATTGTGGGCCTGTTCGTCAACGACACCTTCGAACACATCGANNACGCTCAATGTGCGGACAATGAAAGCGATTCGCGTCAAGGATGAAAAAGACATCAAACGCGCAGAAGAATATTACACCGACGCTATTTTACTCGACGCCTTTGACCCGAAGAAATACGGCGGAACAGGGCTTGTCTTTGACTGGAACATAATAGGCAACATCAGCAAACGAGTATTTCTGGCGGGAGGCATCAACGCAGAAAATATCACAAAAGCGGTCGAGCTGGGAATCTACGGCATCGACGTTTGCAGCGGTGTCGAGAGCAAACCCGGCAAGAAAGACCACGCCAAGATGCGGAAACTGTTCGACATGATACAGGATTTGAGAGGTTAATCCACCGCAGGCAGATTAAAGGCCACAGAGTTTTTTTTTAGCCACTCCCGTAAGGGATGCCCAACGGCAAGAGAGCACAGAGGACACAGAGATAATGAAGAGGAAAAATGAAAAGGGAAATCCAATGAAACGAATCCTGTTTTTTCTAACGTGTATCTATTTGATACCCACTGCCTTTGCTGACGTAAATACACCAAATAAGAATGCTCAATTGATTCAGGCCGCAAAAGCTCCTGATGCAAATACCGAAGGTTTTGCGCTGCACAAAGCCGCGTGTGAAGGCAACTTTGAGGAAGTCAAATCCCTTATCGCCAAAGGCGCTGCTGTCAATGCCAGGTGGTCGCGAGATTTTAATTATACGCCGCTGCATTTCGCTGTTACTAAAGGGGATGGGGAAGTAGTGAAAACTTTTTACAAGTTCAAGGAGGCAAAAGGCATAACAAAAAATGTAGATTATCCCAGATTATATACGGATATAGTGTCTCTGCTGCTTGCCAATGGCGCCGATATCAACGCAGGAAATTCATTTAGCCAGACCCCGCTGCACCTGGCATGCTATTTCGGCCATTTAGATATGGCTGAACTGCTTATCTCTAAAGGAGCAGATGTGAACGCCAAGGATAGCGGTGGCGGAACGCCTTTGTTTATTGCCGCTTCGGAAAATCATAAAGATATAGTAAATCTTCTCATAGCCAGGGGAGCTAAAGTTGACATTTTCATAGCATCGGCTATGGGAGATATTGAACGCGTCAGGGCTTTCCTGAAAAACGACCCGAATATGATTAATGCCGCTCAAAGCTATTCCACACCACTGCACAATGCGGTATCCAGCGGGCAAATAGAGATGGCAAAATTCCTTATTGAAAAAGGAGCAGATGTTAATGCCGGCTATCCCAAAAATCCGACACCATTACACATTGCTGCATTTAAAGGCCGCCTGGACTTGGCGAAAATGCTCATTAACAAAGGCGCTGAGATTAACGCAAAAGACAACTTTGATTTTACGCCTCTGTTTTTAGCCGCAGAAAAAGGCAACAAAGATATAGTAGAACTACTTATTGCCAGGGGTGTCGATGTTAACGCCAGGAGTAATGGCCAAACAGCGTTATATATAGCAAAAGAGCGAGGCCGCACAGAGATTGTGCGACTGCTTGAATCCGCCACACAGAAGGCGGACAAGAAAGCCGGCGAGAAAGAATCTGACCCAAATATATCAAATAAAAATGCCAAATTGATTCAAGCCGCGAGAGACGGCAACCTCCCGGCTGTACAAACTTTGCTGGCCGACGTAACTGATGCCAATGCCATGAACGAGGCCACAGGGATGGCGGCGTGGGGAGGAAATACTGAAGTCATTAAGCTTCTGCTGGAAAAAGGGGCAGATGTCAACGCCAAGAATAAATATGGCGGAACGCCCCTGATGAATGCGGCACTGACCGGTTATACCGAAACCGTTAAACTTCTGCTCGAAAAAGGAGCCAATATCAACGACAAGAATCGCCAAGGCGAAACAGCTCTGAGTTCGGCGGCAACGGGTAATCGGACGCAGGTCGTCAGGTTCCTGCTGGAAAAAAACGCCGACATCAATTCCAGGACTAACAAGGGCGAAACGGCTTTATGGGAAGCAGCGTCTATCGGCCAGACAGATGTTGTTAAGCTGCTGCTGGAAAAGGGAGCAGATGTTAATGCTAGGACCAATGACGGCGTAACGGTTTTGAGAAGCGCATCAGCGAAGGGACGGACGGAAATCGTCAAGCTCCTGCTGGAAAACAGCGCCGATATTAATATCAAGGGTAACGACGGCAAAACAGCCCTGGATATAGCAAAAAGCAGAGGCCATACAGACGTTGTGCAGCTGCTTGAAAAAGCCACGGCGCCCGCCGGTCTTGCTGAGAAGGACGTATCAGACAAGAATACCAAATTGATTCAAGCCGCACATAACGGCGACCTCCAGGCAGTGCAAACCCTTCTGGACGCGGGTGCCAAGCTCGATGCCAGAGATAACTATGGCAGAACGGCCCTGGTGAGGGCCTTGATAAACAACCATGCGGACGTCGTCAAGCTCCTGCTGGAAAAAGGGGCTGATGTTAATGTCATGGCTAACGACGGTAAAATGGCCCTGGATTGGGTAAAAGGCAAAAATAATACGGAAATTGCGAAGCTGATTGAAAAAGCCGCGATACCTGCTGATATTGCAGGGAAAAACGTAACAGAGAAAAATGCTCAATTGGTTCGAGCCGCCAGGGACGGCGATTTCCACACTGTGCAAATCCTTCTGGCCGCGGGAGCCCAGGCCGACGCCAAAAATAACGATGGCACGGCCCTGATATGGGCGGCATACAACGACTATACAGAAATCGTCGATTTATTGATAAAAAAAGGAGCTAAACCCAATACTTATGACAACTACGGCAGAACACCGCTGGTGTGGACAATGTGGTCCGGCGGTCGAGAGAAAACCGTCCGGCTCCTGCTGGAAAAAGGGGCCAAAGTCAACGCCAGGAACGAACAAGGAGGGACGGTACTGATGCAGGCGTCGGCACAGGGTAATACGGAAATCGTCCGACTTCTGCTGGAAAAAGGAGCCGGCATTGACATTGAAAATTACGGTGGAACAACAGCGTTGATGATAGCGGCAACAGCAGGCCGCACGGGCATCGTCAAGCTCCTGCTGGAAAAAGGAGCCGATGCCAATGCCAGGGACAACGATGGCCAAACAGCTTTAGATATGGCAAAAAGCAGAGGTCGTACAGATATTGTCCAACTGTTTGAAAAAGCTGCAACGTCCACCGGTCTTGCTGATAAAAACGTATCCGATAAGAACGCTCAACTGATTCGGGCCGCAAGAAACGGCGACCTCCCGACGGTGCAAACTTTACTGGCCAGCGGCGCTGATGTCAATGCAAAGGCCAACAACGATGCAACGGCCTTGCGGAAGGCATCGCAAAACGGCCATACGGAGATAGTCAGGTACCTGCTGGAAAAAGGCGCCGATATCAACGCCAAAGATGACGGAGGTGCGACGGCTCTGATGTGGGCGTCGGCAGCGGGCCGTACAGAGGTCGTTACGCTCCTGTTGGAAAAGAACGCCAAGATTAACGCTATAGATAACAGCGGCGTAACGGCCCTGCGATTGGCAGCGCAGAGGGGCTATACGGAAACCGCCAAACTTCTTCTGGAAAAAGACGCCGATGCCAACGTCAGGAGTAATGGAGGTGCAACGACCCTGATGATGGCGGCGAGAGACGGTCGTATGGAAATCGTCAAGCTTCTGCTGGACAAGGGCGCCAACGTTAATATCAAAAATGACAGCGGTTCAACGGCCCTGCTGATGGCGTTGCAAAACAACAATACTGAAATCGTCAAGCTCCTCTTAGAAAATGGTGCTGATGTCAATGCCAAACCAACTGACGGCGGAACAGCCCTGTGGAGGGCTGCGCAGAACGGCCAGACCGAAATCGTCAAGCTCCTGCTTGAAAAAGGCGCTGATGTCAACACTAAAATCTCCAACGGCGTCACTGCCCTGTTTATAGCGGCGAATAACGGCCATACAGAAACTGCTAATCTCTTGTTGGGAAAAGGCGCCAATGTCAATGCCAGGCAAACCGACAACGGCGCAACAGCCCTGAGGGTGGCAGCACAAGGCGGCTATACAGAAATCGTCAAGCTCCTGCTGGAAAAAGGCGCCGATGTCAATGCAAAACTAACCACTGACGACACAACATCCTTGATGAGGGCGGCGCAGAATGGATATACGGAGGTTGTCAAGCTCCTCATAGAAAAAGGCGCTGATGTCAATGCAAAAGCTAAAGACGGCTTAACGGCCTTAAGTGCGGCAAAAACTGCGGGGCACTCGGATATTGTGCAACTGCTTGAAAAAGCCGGCGCAAAGGAATGATTTCTATTTCCGATTTCGGATTGTAGATTGCGGATTTAAACTGCAGAAGACAGAGGACACAAAGGAAAAGTTTTATGAAATACAAAGGCAGATTCGGAGATTATGGCGGTTTTTATGTCCCTGAGGTCCTGATACCGGCGCTTGAGGAGTTGGAAAAGGCGTTTTACCGATTCTACAAGGACAAGAGCTTCGTTAATGAATTGTCGCGGCTGATGGCAGACTATGCGGGAAGACCCACGCCTCTGTATCACGCCAAACGCTTCAGCGAATACGTGGGCTTCAACGTGTATCTCAAACGCGAGGACCTGCTTCATGGCGGAGCGCACAAGGTCAATAACACTCTGGGCCAGGGACTCTTAGCCAAATATATGGGCAAAACAAAACTGATAGCAGAGACGGGAGCGGGACAACACGGTTTGGCCACCGCTATGATTGGCGCGTTATTCGGAATGGAAACGAAAATCTTTATGGGCGCAACCGACGTAGAACGCCAAAGCGTAAACGTCCACAAAATGAAACTTTGCGGCGCCCAGGTCATATCCGTCAAAGGCGGCACAAGCACATTGAAAGACGCGATAAACGACGCCCTTCGCTACTGGACCGCCAACGTTACCGATACATTTTACCTCTTCGGCACAGCCGCCGGGCCGCACCCGTATCCCACGATTGTGAAACACTTCCAGAGCTGTATCGGCAAAGAAACTCGACGGCAATGCCTCCACAAACTCGGCCGGCTGCCTGATATGGTTCTGGCGTGCGTCGGCGGCGGCAGCAACGCAATAGGAATATTCTCAGGTTTTCTGAACGACAAAAAAGTTCGCCTCATCGGCGTCGAGGCGGGAGGCAGAAGTTTATCGAGCGGCAAACACGCCGCCTCAATATCAGCCGGAAAACCCGGCATTCTGCACGGCGCAAAGGCATATCTCCTCCAGAACGCAGACGGGCAGGTAAATGACACCGAAAGCGTCAGCGCAGGACTGGATTACCCTTCAGTCGGCCCCGAACATTGCTACCTCAGCGACATTGGCAGGGCCACCTATGTCGCGGTAGAAGACGAAGACGTCCTCGATACCTTTGGCTTGATGTGCAGAATGGAAGGTATTTTACCCGCGCTGGAAAGCACACACGCTCTGGCTTATCTGGTAAGTCAGAAAGGCAAACTGCCCGGAAAGACAATCGCGGTCGTAAACCTCTCTGGCAGAGGCGACAAAGACGTCGGTATCGTTGAAAAATTCAGACCAGTGAAGGACTAAAGAATTGCTGATTGATAATAAGGATTGAAAAATGAAATCTTATAAACAAGTTTTTGCGGAACTCAAACACGCGGCGGTAATACCCTTTTTTGTTATCGGCGACCCGGACTATAAAACAAGTTTGAAAATTGTCAAATCGGCCATCGACGCCGGCGCGGATATCCTCGAACTGGGCATACCATTTTCCGACCCGATAGCCGACGGCCCCACTATTCAAAAGGCGGACATCCGCTCGCTAAAAAACGGTATGACCGTCAAAAAGGCGCTCGTCTTCATCACCGAAATCAAAAAATACAAGGATATTCCCATCGGCCTGCTTATGTATTACAACCTCATTTTCCAATACGGCACGGAAAAATTCTTCCGCGATTGCCACAAGGCGGGAGTCAATAGCGTCCTCGTCGCTGACCTGAGCATCGACGACGCCAAAGAGATTATAGGCCCGGCCAAAAAAGCAGGCCTCGATACCGTCTTTATGGTTACGCCCAACACTTCAAAAGAGCGATTGAAGCTCATCGCCTCAAAAACCACCGGCTTCATTTACGCCGTATCGCTATTGGGCGTAACTGGCAGCCGAAAAACATTATCTACTTCAGTCAAAGGCCTTATCAGCAGAATCAAAAAAGAAACCGATGTCCCGGTATGTGTCGGCTTCGGCATTAGCACTCCCGAACACGCCTCAAAGGTTGCCAAATCTGGCGCAGATGGCGTCATCATCGGGTCAAAAATCGTAAGTTTGATTGAAGATAATCTCAAAAACAAAAAGAAATGTCTTAATGTCATATCGAAGTTCATAACTGCCGTCAAATCGGCGATTACCTCAACCTGATGGCTGATACGTTTATATTACCATTGCAGAACATCTCTTTGGTGAATATAATCAAACCGGTTTTCAAAACAAGAAAAGCTGTTTGATAATCAAGTTTATACAGGGAGGAATATATATGTTCAAACAATACCATTCCGTATTTTTTCAATATCTCTTTGCTGTTGCACTGGCGTTATCCTGCGGTGTCAATAAAAATGTACAAGGATTAGAAACAACAACACCTGCTGCTGAGAACATCCAGCTGGATACGACGACCGAAATGATCGCCACGGACCTTCACCTGCCTACTCTGTCAAAGCAGCTGTTGGTCCCCGCCAAGAAGGTCATAGTAGTCCCCAGAGATTATCCCACAATCCAGGCCGCTATCAATGCGGCTGAAATGAACACTGTCATTCACGTCAAACCAGGTGATTACAAAGAAACTCTGAATCTTAAAAGCAGCGTCAGCATTAAAGGCCTTGATGCAAACGGCGTCGTCATTCATTGTGACGTAATAGACGGCCCTGTGTTAAAAGTGGATGATTGTAACTCGTTGATAATCTCTGACCTGACTTTGAAACATACGGGTATAGAAAGAATGCCTGCCGATTTTGAAGCCAGGTTTCCGGTATTACTTCTGGATTCGAGCGAAATCATTGTAGCCCGGTGTAAAATACAAAACAGCGGCGGAAATGGTATTGACGTAAAAGGTGGCAAAAATACAATATGGGAATGCAATATCGTCAACAACAAATTAGATGGTATTTATTATAGATGCACACAGATAGTATCAGGAAAAAATAATTGTTCGTCAAATGGCGGCAACGGCATTCATTTCTTAATGAGCACATCCGGCACAGTCTTCGATAATGTTTGCAGCAAAAATACCCGTAGCAGCATATTAACCGAGAATGACAGCAATACTTTTCTTTCAAAAAATACCTGTGAAGAAAATAAGGTTAATGGTATCTATTTAAAAGCTGGGGCAAAAGGCAGAATCTCAAAAAATATTTGCACAGCAAATGGTTACAACGGAATTTCGCTTGTGGGAAGCGGAACAACCGCGTTCCTCGAACAAAATGTTGCCAATGATAACAATGGATGCGGCATATATTTCGGCGACAAAGCGAGCGGTGAGGTCAAAAGCAATAAATGCTGTGAAAATAAACACAACGGGATAAGCGTCGATGACGACTGGTCAAAACCGTATATAGTTGCAAACGACTGCTCCAACAACAAAAGATGCGGTTTGTATTTAGGTAAAAACTTCAATGCAACGGTTTGGGCAAATGATATTCATAACAATGGCGAAATAAGCTATGGTGAGGCGGTTGTCCTTCTTTATGAAAAAAAATATTTAATCCTGGATTCTATTGCATCTCGACTCAGAACTGAAAAAAGCAGATATACAAACGGAAACTGGCAGCTTCCCTATTTCTATCAGGGCGTAGGCGATGGCTGGAGAGGACGACGGGATTTTTCAACGGTCAGGCCCCAGTTTGAAGAGTGGATTAAACAGCAGCCGGATTCAATAACAGCCCGAATTGCCATGGCCAAGGCATATAAAATGTTCGCATGGGAAGCACGCGGTGGCGGTTACGCTTACGAAGTTTCGGAAAAAGGACACGAGGATTTTAAAGATAATCTCAAAAAAGCCGAAAAGGTTTTAATCGAGGCCGAAGACCTCAATATACCCGACCCCGAGTTGTATGCAACATGGCTGGATATTGGGATGGGGCTGAGCAAAACTGACAAGGAAATGGATGCGTTATTTGAAAAAGGCATTACGATAGAAAAATATTACTGGCCTCTTTATACAAATAGGGCATGGTCTATTACCCCCCGATGGGGAGGCAAACAAGGCCAGCTTGAGACATTTGCAAGGCGCGCTGTTGAGCTCACTCAGCAAAAGGAAGGGCAAATCTTATATTTGAAAGTAGCCGACGTGCTGATTGGCAAAATAGATTCTGAGCCGAAGCAGTTTAAAGAGCTCGGTTTCTCTTATCAAATGCTTAAACAATCCATTCAAGATTTAATAAAACATTATCCTGACACAAACGATAATTACCTGCTCAACACTTCTTGTTTTCTGGCCTGTGCCTATGATGACAAAGATGAAGCCAAGAATTTGTTTGTGCAAATCGGCTCCAACTGGGACAAAAGCGTATGGGTAAAGGAAGATATTTTTAAAAAATATAAAAGCTGGGTCCTTACAAAAACAGAAAAATCACCCGAACCCAACCAATAAAAAGAAATGCCTAAGCTAAATATCGAAGTTTATAAAAAGAGTTAAGTCGGTTATTCCAGAATCCTGACTACCCCCCTGTCGCCATCCACATGGATGGTCTGGCCGGTTTTGATTATTTTTGTCGCGTTGCCGACGTTTACGACGGCGGGAATGCCGTACTCGCGGGCAATAATGGCTCCGTGTGAAAGCAAGCCGCCCTGGTCCATAACAATCCCGGCAGCGGGGATGAAATACGGCGTCCAGCCGGGGTCGGTAAATGGAGCGACAAGAATCTCGCCGGCTTGCACCTGCTCGTTGTCGTCGGCTCTCAGTATTACTCGTGCCTTCCCGCTAACAACGCCGGGACTTACTGCCAAACCCTTTAACTGTTGAACATCGGTCTTTACTTCTTCAGGGACATACCTGTCAGGGTCGAACTTGCCAATGATTAAATTGGGCGGCGTTATGGCCTGCCATTTCTCATATTCGGCACAGCGGGATGCAACGACCTGTTTGATATCGATCGCTGATTGTCCCCTCGCCAACAGCCCAATCTCCTCGAACTTGAGGAAGAACACATCGTTACAATCCGCTATTAGAGAGCCGGCCGTCAGCTTCCGGCCGAGTTCAAGCAGCATCGAACGAACAGATGCCATAAATTTTATGAATTCGCTTTTAATGTTCTCGCGAAATGCCGAACCATACTGAGCGCGAACAAGCAGATGGTTGAAAACGGCTCGCTTGACAGGATTGGTGAGTTTTCGACGACAACTCTGCGCAAGCTGTTCACGTTCAGCAGCAAGTCGCCTGTAGTTTTCAAGTGGATTGGCTTTTTCCATAGAACCCAGGTAACTACGAATAAGGCCGAGGATATAATCAGGTGTTTCAGACCATCGCCGGTTATAAAGCTCAATCTCGCCGCGGCAGTGGTGCCCATGGGCCTTCATAAACCGGTCCCAACTCATTAGAAACTCCTGACCATAGGAGTTTTTGCAAAGCCGTTCGTAAACAGTACCCCATCCGGCATTTGATAAAATCAATTCCTTAAGGATAGGGCTATCGTTGACTTTCACAGCCAGCCGCCAAAGGTCGAGACCGGCTTCTGCGTCTTCCATATTACTCAGACCAACGAGCAACCTTCCTGCACAGGATTGTTCATCGGGAATCCATTTCTTGCATATAACTTCGAGGATTGGAAAATAGGCCATCCAGTAAACCATGTGAAGTAAATTGAAACCTTTTTTTATGATTTCCTCGTTAAGTTCGGTAACGGCTTCCATCAGGCAGTCAGCCAGCCGTTCGGCGGACAAGCCGGAAATATCGAGACAAGCCCATTTTTCGTTCCTCTTTCTCGCGTTGGCGAGAGTGGACTGAGATTTACGGCGTGTATTGCAAAGCATCGATGCTGTTAGCAAAGGCAATCTCAGAATGAACCTCACGTGGTTGTGCTTGATTTTGGGCAGGTCTTCTGCTGGTGTATTCTTTAGTTTTTCAAGTAGTTGGCCCAATTCCGGCTCGCTTCCGGCCAATTCGCTCAAGTCTAGGTTTCTTGTAGTTCTGAATTGCCTTATGACAACGGCCCAGAAACTGGCATTAAAGTACACCCGGCCGGCAATAAGTTCATAGATTGGGATGTTATCTTTTATATCGATGCACAGCGCGTCAGAGGCAAAATCGACGATGTTTTCTAAAATGGACTCAAGCATCCATGATGTGGCCGGCGTCACCACATCCGGTATTACCTCCTTTGCAGCAAAACTGGTCCAGATTTGCCTGTCTTCCCAGGATTTTGTCTTTGGGATTGTGGTAATGGGTCTGGACTGAAGCAGAAAAATCTTGCCCTGGTGAATCGCCCATTCGATGTCCTGCGGACAGCCAAATTCCCTCTCGGCTTTTATGGCGAGCTTCGCAAGCTTTTGAGCGGTCTGGTCGTTTATACAAGGGGCAGATATCGTCCGTGAGAGGACGTTAAGCCCCTTCTTGTCTAAAACAACACGATCAGGAGAAACCTTGCCTGAAACCAATGCGTCACCGAGACCGGGACAGGCCTCGATAACAATGCGATTACCATCACCGGTAACAGGGTCAGCGGTGAAAATTACGCCCGCGACATCGGCGGGAATAAGCGATTGGACGATTACAGCCATTTCGACCTTCGAATGGTCGAAGCCGTTTTTTTGTCTGTAGCTATATGCACGCTCGGTCCATAATGAGGCCCAGCACTTCTTTATGGCAATCAGACAATCTTCGAGGTTGGAAATCCCAAGGTATGTGTCGTAAAGGCCTGCGAAGGAATGACCGGGCAGGTCCTCCGCGGTAGCCGATGAGCGAACTGCCAAACGGCTGGCTGCAAGAGTACTGTAATGCGATTCAATTTCAGCAGCGAGTGAGTCATCCATCGGCGATTCAATGATAGCCCTGCGCACATCAGCCAGTGGTTTGGCAATGTCGAAGCTTTCAGGCCTGCTAAGCGATAGAAGAGCGTTATCAATCATCGCCTTAAAGGGTGCAGCGCCAATATGTAATCTGTATGCGTTGGCGGCAATACATAAGGCATCAGGGACAGGCAAATCCATGCGTCTCAAACGCCAAAGACCGACTGCCTTTGCTCCAACAATCGGCTGGTCGGAGTCCCTGACACTGTCCAGTGGCATAATTAATCTGTTGTGCTTCATCTTCTCCGGCATCTATTATAGCACCTAAGGGCAATAATGGCAAAAGTACAATCAGGGAATCCGTCTGAGAAATCAGAGGAATTTATTGCGTTTTTTTCGTGGCGAATGGTATAACTCTGGAATAAAATCTGACGCTGAAAGCATAAGCAGAAAACCGGACTTAAAAGCAATATCTTTTCGGAGGTTAAAATGAGCAAGGTATTGTATATCAAGGCGTCGCCGATGAAGGAACGGTCAAACTCAATCGCGGCGGCAGATGCGTTCGTAGATGCGTATAAAAAATCGCATCCGAACGACGAGGTAAAAACAATCGATCTGTTTTCAATGAAACTGCCTGATTTCGATTTCATCGCGGCCTCGGGCAAATACAAGATTATGCGAGGCAAACCCCACAGCCCCGAGGAAAAGCGGGCATGGGATAAAATTGTCGCGACAGTCGCGGAATTCAAGGACGCGGACAAATATGTGCTGGCGGTACCGATGTGGAATTTCTCGATACCCTACCGGCTCAAGCAGTATATCGACGTGATAGTTCAGCCGGGGCAGACGTTTACCGTCGATTCGGGCGGCAACTACAAAGGATTAGTTACCGGCAAACCCGCCTTTGTGGTTTTTGCCCGCGGCGGCGAGTATGCGAAAGGCACGCCGGCGGAACAATACGACCAGCAAAGCAAATACGTCGAGTCGATACTGCGATTTATGGGGTTCACCGATATAAGGGCGCTTATGGTCGAGCCGACGCTTGCGGGCGGACCCGAAGTCGCCGAACAAAAGCGAAACGCCGCGATTGAAAAAGCAAAACAAATGGCCGGCGAATTCTAACCATAAGAACAGCGAATCATTTAGCCCGGCAGCATAAGTCCATTCGCACTAACAGGTTATTTATCAGAATACGGTCATCGTTAAGCTGCACCTGCAGGTTGTTGACCTGCTTGACCATATCCTTATTCAAATCGCCCATTGACTTATTCAGGTTCGTGTAATCATTTTTAAGCCCATCGGCGGTCTTATCAAGGGATTTAACACTCTCGTTTAGTTTAACGTTGCTTTCAGCGACGCTGCGTTCGAGTTTTTTTAGCCGATTTTCCGCTTCCGCATCATACTCTAATTTTTTCAGCTTTGCCCGTGATTCCACTTCCCTCGTCCACACCTCTCTGTCGTCCTGGATTTTTTTTATTGCCTTGTCGATATCGACTATTTTTTCACTGTTCGCGCCGCCCGCCTGCAGCGACTGTTTGGCCTTTTCGTAACAGCGGATTGCCTCAATGAAATCATCGGGGTCATCCACAAAATCCCATGTCCTGGCAGTGAAGTATTCAGCAAGCCGGCTGTAATATTGCCACTCAAGCATCGGCCTGGTCTTCACTGTGCGAGTATCGACTTCTCTTTTGCTGTAGGTCTTGGTGACAACCGTGCTTTCGGATGGCTGTTCCACAATAAGCTGTGTCGGATCATCGCTTATCAGTTTGCCAGATACAGTGTTCCCGTCGCGCATAAAGAAATCAACCATCGTTACCGAATCGACTCTCGCCTTTGGTTTCGCGATTGTAATTGGCGTCTCAGAAGCCGGAACCGCAGGACGAACCGCATCTCCTTTGTTCGGCTCATCAACGCTCGCAGCAAAACCGGTGAGCAGCAAAACGAGGGCTACTACTGTAACCGTTAGAAAAATTACTCGCGTCATTTTTATGTCCTCCAAATATACACTTTCATTCAGACGAGCGAGATTATAACAGATTTACAGCGTGCCGAAAGTGTTTGTTCGATTTACGCAGATGTTTAGCCTGCCTGGGGGTCGTTTTACTCGGGGTTATTAACCAGCAGATATGCTTGTATAAGTTCAGCAACGCTCCAGGCCTGGGCAAAACACCCTTTTGGTCTTTGCGGCGGGTCGCCGTCGAATATCTCGCAAATATTGCCTATACAGCCATCGCCGGCCAGATGAGTCAGCAGCGGTTCAATAAATCGAGCGGCGGCCTTTTTCGTTTTGCCGTTAGAGCCGTTGACTTTGAGATACGCCGAGACAAACGGGCCTATGAGATAAGGCCATACCGTCCCCTGATGATACGCACGGTCGCGTTCGGACTGGTGGCCTGTATATGTGCCGCAGTACCTGTTGTCGTCGGGGGACAGTGTTCGCAGACCGAATGGCGTAAGAAGCTTTTCCTCAACGATGGCCACGACCGCCTTTTGCTGCGCGAGCGATAATGGCGAGAAAGGCAGGGACACCGCGAATATCTGGTTCGGGCGAAGCGTCGCGTCGAAAGAGCCGTCGGGCAGAATACAATCGTTGAGCCAGCCCCATGATTCATTCCAGAACAACCTGCAAAAACTTTTTCTAACGATATCCACCCTTGTACGAACGGTATTCAGCAGTTGCTTGTCTTCGCTGCCAGTATCGGTCAAATACTGCGCAAGCAGCATCAGCGCATTGTACCAAAGCGCGTTGACTTCTACGGGCTTGCCGTATCGGGGCGTGAAGGCGACACCTTCGTATTTAGCGTCCATCCAGGTAAGCTGGGTACTCCCGTCGCCGGCGGTTATGAGACCGTCGTGGTCCGCGTGGATGCCGAATAGCGTGCCGTGCTGATAAGAGTTGATAATCGAAATAACAGCCGGCAAAAGTTGTTCCCGGAAAGTCAGGCGGTCGCCCGATGCCTTCAGATACTCAAAGGCGGCGTTTATAAACCACAGTGACGCATCGACGCTGTTAAAGTGAGCGACGTTGGAATAGTCGTCGAACCGACTGGGTATCATCCCCCCGGATGCGGCCCCGGCAAAAGTTACAAGAACCGACTTTGCCTCGTCGAACCGCCGCGTCGCCAGAAGCAATCCCGGCAACGATATAAAGGCGTCCCTTCCCCAGTCGGCAAACCATGGGAAGCCCGCGAGAATCGTTGTGCGCTGCGCATTGGCTATGACCCGTTTTGCTATAAACTGGTCGGCGGCAAGATAGAGCACCTCCAGCGTTTTATCGTGTTTGGCCGGCGCGCTTATCTCATTGCGGTGCGCTGCGAGCTGTCGGATGACCTGTTCGATATCCGGCAAAATAAACATCTCCGGCTTATAATCCCTGCTCAGGTTCGCCCACAAAACTAATTTTGTCGGCGAATCGATATGACACTTGAAATACCCCGGGACGAACAAATCCTCGGTAAAATCCTGTCCCCTTTCCTTGTCCGCCCGATACAAAAAATTGTACCACCACTGCGAATCATCCTCGAATGTCGCTCCCGGGCAATTCAAAAGCAATTGACAGCCTGCGGTGAGCTTGTCGAATCCGGAATCAGGCAAATCATGATGGATAAGTAGCCCCTCCGCGACTGACTTGATTTTAATCTTCGCTGTTACCTTTTGCAGCGAATGAAAATCACGAAGCCCCACAATCGGATGCAGCGTAAAATCAATCGGCTGCGCCACCTCCCCGAATTCATAAACAATAGCCGCCGTATCCTCATCTCGCAAAAGATACACGGATTTTCTAAGCTCAAGCTCCCCAAGACGATAATAAAAATGAACGCCATTATCCTTGCTGAAACGTTTTAACCTCAAGTACCCCTCAGGCCACACCTTCCCCGGAAACTCTGCTGTGCCTAAATGAAATACCCCGGGTCCCAGATATATCGTCTCAAGGCAGTTGGACAACGCCAGTATCCTGTTTGCGGGCGGGTCAAGGGCGCCAATCAGCAGGCCGTGATAGCGCCTCGTATTACAGCCCACGACGGTAGAGGAACTGAAGCCCCCACGCGTATTGGTGAGAAGCCATTCCTTTTCCAGCAATTGCTCAATCGGCATACCCGTAATATCCACGGACGTACCGCAATTATCGCTTGTTTTTTGAAGTGTCAGCATATCGTTATCTGCCTGAATATATCGTCCTCTTTGGCAGGGATAATTTAATATCGTTTCTTTTCTCTTTGCCTTTTACCCGCTGTACGCCCGTTTGGCGTCCCTCTGCATTAGGCATCCCTAACGGGAACGGGAGGCGGGTCCGGAAATACCTACTTATTAATCAAGTCAAACAATTTGTTTGCCTGTTCAGCATCCAGGGTTTTTAAGATTTTGTATTCTTCAAGGGCTGATTGTTTGTCGCCGGTTACTAAATAGGCAACGCCAAGAATATAGTGCACATCGGCAAAATCCGGCTTAATTAGGATGGCTTGCTTATAGGCCTCTACCGCATCCTGATAGCGGCCAAGTTTGTAGTAGGTAACGCCAAGATTAATATATGCCTTGGCATAATCCGGATTGATTCTTATGGTCTGCTTATAGGATTCTATTGCATCCTGATAGCGTTCAAGTTTGTAATAGTTAACGCCAAGATTATAGTGTGCCTCAGCATAATCCGGCTTGATTCTTATGGCCTGTTTATATGATTCTACCGCCTCCTGCGAGCGGCCAAGGCTGCTGTAGACAACGCCAAGATTATAGTGTGCCTCAACCAAATCCGGTTTGATTCTTATGGCCTGCTTATAGGATTCTATCGCCTCCTGCCAGCGGCCAAGTTTGCCGTAGGCATTGCCAAAATTATAGTGTGCATCGGCATAATCTGGCTTGATTTTGATGGCCTGTTTATAGGCCTCTATCGCATCCTGCCAGCGGCCAAGTTTGCCGTAGGCAGCGCCAAGATTATCGTATACCTCGGCATAATCTGGCTTGATTCTTAGGGCCTGCTTATAGGGCTCCACCGCATCCTGATAGCGGCCAAGTCTCTGGTAGGCATTGCCAAGATTATAGTGTACCTCGGCCAAATCCGGCTGGATTCTTATGGCCCGCTTAAGGGCTTCTACCGCATCCTGATAGCGGCCAAGTTCGCCGTAGACCATACCAAGATTATTGTGCAGTGTCGG
>PLLM01000094.1 GCA_003141275.1 Phycisphaerales bacterium | reverse complement strand
AGTGCATAATTCCCTCTGGACACAAACGGTTGTATAAAACAGTTGTATGAAACAACTGTTCGCCGATTTCGCGCAAGTGTTTTTGGGCCAAATCCCAAAATTATGAAATTTTTTTTATTCCTTATACCATAACGACTTAAGTGCATTTAGAGGCACCCCCAAAATCGGAATTTTCGTCAAAAGCGCGCATATTTGCGCCAATTATAGAAGGATGTGTAATCTCTCCGGCGGACGGGAAGGGTAGTCGATGGCCAGATCCTTCGACGCGGCCGAAACGACATCGGCCTTGCTCAGGACGACGCAAGGCGTCGGTTTGCGCCATATATAGAGGACCGCGCAAGGCAGTCGCCTTGCGAGAGATTAGAAAGGCGAACAGGTGAGCAGGTGAAAAGGAAAAAGGCAGAAGTGAGAAGACAGAAGACGGATGACTGAAGACGGAAGACGGAAAACTGGGCCCCAGATCGTAGTCTGGGATCTTCGCAAAGCTACGAGAGGTGAGATATGGAAACTGGCATTAACATTTCAATAAAGATTCCCGTTTGGTTAGACATTATTTTTGCGTGGCCTGCGGTTTTATACCGGCTGTGGAAGTATGGCTACACTTACCGCAGGATTTACTTAGGCGAAGATGAATGGACAATTTTGGACCAGCAGGATTATTGCCGCCTTAAACATTTCAAATGGGTCATCAATGGTAACGGAACCAAATTCTATGCCGCTCGGTTCATTAAAATAGGCCCGGGAAAAGCGAAGATTATGCGTTTGCACAGAGAAATTATGAACCCGCCGGAGGACCTTCTCGTTGACCACAGAAACGGCGATTCCCTCGACAATCGCAGGGCCAATCTACGTCTCGCGACACACTCACAAAATACGTGCAACAGCCGAAAACCCTCCTCGGAAACCTCATCGCGATTTAGAGGGGTTACATTTAAAAAACACATACGCAAATGGGGCGCAAGAATCAAATATCTGAGAAAAGAAATATACTTAGGCGTATTCGATTCCGAAATCGACGCGGCAAGGGCGTATGATAAAGCTGCTCTCGAATACCATAAGGAATTTGCAAGGTTGAATTTTCCGGAGGAAAATTCTCTATCCGCTACACACTGAACGCTATTTTATGCCGGCGGATAGGCAAAAAGATTATTGCAAAACTTAAACGGGTGAGGTTAGAATCAAAGAATATTGCGAGATAAAAAACAGGCAAAAAATCAGGCAATAAAGGAGAAAAACAAATGGCTACAAGAGAAACGGTTTTGCAAAGCGTGCTGTCAATAACGATGATTGTCTGCGTGATAGCATTTTGCGGCGTCGCATCAGGCGAAGATACAAGCTACAAGCTGATTAAGAGGGTTCCGATAGGCGGGGATGGCGGCTGGGATTATCTTGCCGTCGATAGCGAGGCAAACCGATGTTATATATCGCACGCCAGTCACGTCGTTGTTTTCGATACGGAGAAAGAAAAAGTAATCGGCGACATAAACAATACGCCGGGCGTGCACGGGATAGCAATCGCCACCTGGCTCAATAAAGGTTACATAAGCAACGGCGGCGACAACTCGGTAACCGTTTTCGACAAGACGACGCTGAAAGAAACAGCCAGGATTAAGGTCGGCAACAGGCCCGACGCCATTTTGTTCGACCCGGCGACAAAACGCGTCTTCACATTCAACGGGGGCAGCAGCGACAGCACCGTCATCGACGCTGTTAACGACATAAATATCGGCACCATTACTTTGGGCGGCAAACCGGAATTCGCCGCATCCGATGGGAATGGTCTGGTATTTGTCAATATAGAGGACAAAAACGAAATCGCCGTGATAGACGCCGAAAAGCTGATCGTTAAGAACCGCTGGTCGATTTCGCCCTGCGAATCACCGACGGGGTTAGCCATTGACCTCAAAAACAAGCGGCTCTTTTCGGTCTGCTCGAACGGCAAAATGGCGATAACAGATTACGTAACCGGTAAGGTTGTCGCGACGCCGGCCATCGGCAAAGGTCCTGACGCGGCGGCTTTTGACCCCGAAAAAGGTCTCGCATTCAGCTCCAATGGTCAGGATGGGACATTGACGGTGATAAAGGAAGAGCCAATCGGACGATTCAGATTCAGTGTTGTCGAAACCGTGGCGACGGCGCCGATGGCACGCACTATGGCGCTGGACCCGAAAACGCACCGGATATACTTAGCGACGGCGAAACTAAAACAGCCCGCACCGGGAGAGCAGCAAGTCGGACGCCGAAGAAGCTTTGAGCCGGACTCATTCGAATTGCTGATTGTCGCTCCGGTCGCAAAATAAAAAAACTTTGACGCCCGTGCCGGCTTAACAAAAAAAAGGCTCCTGCCCCCTTTTCCCCTCGCCGGCTTCCTGGTTTAACTTATGCCGGCAAGCCGACCGTCTGGGCATAGAGGACGCGTTGCTGGGGGCGCAGTTTCAATTCCGCGGCGAGCGCCGGCTTATTGCAGTTGTGGAACCACGCGGCCAGACCCTGCGAGGCGGCGAACAGGTAAACATTTCCCGCGATAAGACCGGTGGCAACGTTGTAATAGGACTTCTGTATCTCCGCGTCCCTCATGCCGGGTTCCTGAAATTTTGATTTTGCGTATTTGGCGATATCAACGACGTAAATGAGAATCACCGGGGCTTTAGTCATATCGCCGCCTCGGTCGTGTGCGCTGACCTTTGGACGCAGGTCGCCTGCGACGACCGGGTCAAGACGATGGCTGACCGCCTCGTAGAGATATGTTCCTTCGGGCAAAACGACGTAAAGGTCGATTTCCTGTGAGTTGCTGGCTGAGGCAGCGGTCCTTCCAACCTGGCCGAACGGCCCGCTCTTGCGATTCACGCCCCAGGCCGCCCAGAGAAGATTAGAAAGCATCTGCGGAAGGAGTTTCTCATCGCGAATGTTGCGCGTGGTCTTCCGTTCTTGCAGGGCCGCGAGCACACTTTTGCCGCCATCTGTCTGCGGAGGGATAAGCGCGATTGGCTCCAGGTTCGGCGAGGGAATAGCTGCTTTAACCGCCTCGCCATAGGATTCGTTTTTTTGTTTTACGACTTCAGTTAAATTCGGTCTTGCCGCCGCCAGTATTGTCAGGGCCGGCACACTTTTCAAAAACGTTCTACGATTCATATTTGCCTCCAATCTACAATTATTTCTCTAATTCTATCCATATCCGCCTTGTGATTTCAATAAATAATAAAGGAAATTTTTCGCGATTGCCTCCTAAGCAATCGCCTGATTGGCATTAAGCAATTTGCCAATAGATGTTCCGTATCGCGCGGTGTATATTTATCTCATCAGTTGAAAAAACTGTTTTTCACTAGGATGAACAGCCGGCGTTCCTTGAATGTCGGCTGTTTTATTGTTTAGCCACAGATTCCGCAGATTGCACTGATTTATTTTAGACGCGGATTGCGCTGATTACGCTGTTTTTTTATTAGCCACAGAGGGCACAGAGGACTGAAGACAGAGGACAATACCCGGCAATTGTCATTGATGAACTTTGCCAGCGGCCCTGTGGCGGGCCAAAACGCTACGATGTCGGCCATACAAGAAGTAAATAATAACGCCTATCGCCATCCAGATGAATAATCGCAGCCAGTTGGCAGAGGGAAGAGAGAACATCAAAACAAGGCAAAGCAATACGCCCAACAACGGAATTACCGGTACGAATGGACAACGGAACGGGCGATGGGCCTGCGGATTTATATATCGCATTACGAGGACAGAAGTGCAGACGATGACAAAGGCAAAAAGGGTGCCGATATTGACCAGCTCGGCGAGAATACCGAGGGGGATAAGCGAGGCCAATGAGCCGACCGCGATGCCTGTAAGAATGGTTGATTTCCAGGGCGTGCGGAAGCGAGGATGTACAGCGGCGAAAAATGACGGGGGCAATAAGCCGTCTCTGGCCATAGCGAGAAGCACACGAGGCTGGCTGAGCATCAGGACGAGCATAACGGAAGTGATGCCGGCCACGGCACCAAGCGAGACGATGAACTGACCCCATTGCAGCCCGACGCGCTGGAACGCCGCAGCGATAGGAGCATCGGTATCAATCTGATCGCAGGGGACCATACCCGTAAGGACGATTGTGACGGCAATATACAAGACGGTGCAAATAATAAGAGAGACAATGATACCGATGGGGACATCGCGCTGAGGATTGCGCGCCTCTTCGGCGTGGGTCGAAACCGAATCAAACCCGATATAGGCAAAGAATATCATCGCGGCACCGGCGAGCATTCCAACGGGTGCGCCGTCGGCCCCGGTTTGTCCCCAGACGGTATGCCCGAAAATGCTAAGCCCGGCCCAGCCAAACGGAGCGAAAGGATGCCAGTTGGCGGCCTTGATATAAAACGCCCCGACAACAATGACAAGAACCACCACGGAGACCTTGATTGCCACCATCACGTTATTAAACCGAGAGCTTTCGTGGATGCCAATCACCAGGACGACAGTGATGATGGCGACGATAACGAGGGCCGGCAGGTCGAACCAGCTTCCCGTGTACATAAAGATTCCGCTGGAGGGATTGTAGTCAAAGGGGGCACCGGAAAAAAGATGCGGAACTTTGATATGAAACATTCCGATAAAATTCTGGAAGTATTTCGACCAGCCGTGGGCTACGGAGGCGGAAGCCACGGTATATTCGAGAATAAGGTCCCATCCGATTATCCAGGCGAGTAATTCGCCAAGGGTGGCATAGGCATAGGTATAAGCAGAACCAGCCACCGGCGCCATCGAGGCGAATTCGGCGTAACACAGCGCGGAAAAAATACAGGCCATTCCCGCCACGACGAATGAGAGCAACAGAGCGGGGCCTGCTTTGAAATGAGCGGCGTAGCCGGTGATAACGAATATGCCTGCGCCTATGATGCAGCCGATTCCCAAACTTGTAAGCGACCACGGGCCGAGAACCCGCCTGAGGCGATTGTCGCCCTTCATTTCCTCATGCAGCAACCCCAGCGACTTTCTTTTGAACAAATGGTGAGCCATAGTTCCAAGAATTATTTTTCGATACCGAGGAGTTTGAGCGTATCTCGTTCGATGACGCTTTGGATAATTGAGCGAGGGACGGTCGGGAGGTTTGCACCAGCGAAGAGCTTATTGAAGCCAAGAAGCGATTCCATACAATCCTCTGCCTTTGCGGCGGGGAAGGCGCTGCCGAAGAGGAGCTTATCCATCACGCCCTGCTCATAAGCCGAGATGACGATATTGTAAACCTGCCAGGCGTTACCGGGCCTGACAGAGAGGTCCGCGTAAACGTTTTGGTGTTTGGCGAGGAGGCAGACGGTCTGCTCGTAGAAGGGGAAACCCATACCGCCGACGATTATTTTCAGGTCAGGGAAGGCCCTGGCGACCTCGTCGAGGAGGAAGGGGCGGGCGTATTCGAGAAAACCTCCCGGAGCGACGGGGGTATTGTGGAAAAAGACAGGCAGGTGCAGCTCCTGAGCGGATTCGTAAAGCTGCATCGCTTTTGTCTGGGCGGGATGAAACGCGGACTGGGAACAATAAAGGACTATGCCTTTGAGGCCGAGTTTTTCGGTGGAGGATTTAAGATTGCTGACGCTGAAGCCTTCAGTAAGGGGATTGATAAAGGCGAAGCCGACCATTTTGTTTTCGTACCGAGCGACGTACTGGCTCAAATCTTTGTTGACCTGGTCGGCGGGCCCGTCCACCGTAATGGCTTGGCCATCCCTATACGGGAGGTGTCCCTGACGGGACTGCTCACTACTTGAAGCCAGCACAATGCATTTATCAACCACATCGGCAGCGGCGAGATGCTCTGAAGCGTCAAGATTTTGTATGGTGGCGCTTCGAATATGCGTATGGCAATCAACTACCATAAAGAATCCTTCAAACCGAGGGATATACGCTACCGGGTTGGGATGGGAGCGTCAAGTGGAAAATCGCGTGATAAAAGGACTGCCCCCCTTCGGGTACACGAGACAGGACGTGGAAGGCAGTGGTTTATGTCAACCACAGGATTGGGCGTTACCAGCCCTTTTTCAGCAGGACGACGGGAATTGTCTTGAGGAGGATATAGACGTTGAGGAAGAAGGACCTTTTCTGGATGTAGAGGTAATCGTATTTGATCTTGTGTTCGGGCTTGAGGTCATAAAAAGCACGAATTTGCGCAAGCCCCGTGAGGCCTGGCTTTACGAGCAATCTTGGCCCCCCAAGAGAAGCATGCATATTAACCCTGTATAAATTCTCCGGCCGAGGCCCGACAAGACTCATTTCTCCCTTGAGGACATTGACCAACTGGGGCATCTCATCCATTCGGGTCCGCCTGAGAAATCTTCCTATGGGCGTTACTCGCTCATCGTCCTGAGTTGCCGGCGTGAACCCCCATATTTTCTCAGCGTCATTCACCATAGTCCTGAATTTGTAGAGCGTGAAAATTCTGCTGTGTTTTCCAACCCTGTGTTGTTTGTACAGAACAGGCCCAGCAGAAGAAACCTTTATGATGACAGAGGCAACGACCATTATCGGCGCCGCAAGCACGAGCATAATGACAGAGCCGGCAATATCTAACCCCCGGATGCAAACATCACTAATTGCCGAAGTTTTGCACGTTTCGACGACAGAGGTAACAATAGCTTGCTGCTGCTCAAGAAGAAAATCAAGAGAAGGTTCGGAAATAGCTAAGCTGTCGTCGAAGGATACTGCCTTTACCCCTGTTTTTTTGCTATGCTGCTGGGTGTAGGTTTCCTGCCCCATAGCCCGCCCTTAAATTCATTCATGAAAAAAGCTATGTCAACTGCATATCTATTTTGTATATCGACCGGAGACGCTCCGGAAACACATTATTTCTTCCGGAATGAGACGCAGGCACATCTCATAGCCGGCTTACTACGGCGTTAAGTATAAAACTCACGGCGGAACATATCAAGCTGAAAATGCTGTGTTTTGTATTTGTTGCACTTCATTCCATATATACTTTGTTACGTTTCATATTCCATCCGCCAAATCTCTGTTTTTACGGACATTCCCACGACGACCTGAATCTGCTCTTATATACTCCAAAAATAACTAACGCCGATAGGTGTATCAATGTCAGAAATATAAAGCTGTTTTATATGGCAGGCACGTGCTCTCAGAGGTTGACACACTATATCTGATTAAAAAAGAAACAAGGAAACCAAAATTAATAAGAACGGCATTTGCGATAAATAATATGATTTATACTACCATAATTACGACAAGGCCTCAATCGTTTTTCACACGCTGAATGATATTGCCCTGACCATAAATATAATACGCTCTTTGGATTTTTCCGTAAATAGTATCGATCCGGAACAGAGTTGTTCCAATTTGAATTTCCCGCGTATATTTTGGAAGCCGTATTACCTGCATAATATTCGATCTTCAGGTCATTACGCCTGCAATATAGGATTGCTGAGTTTGGTAATTGCCGGCCGAGTTCCGACTATTGTCACAATTTTCATAGTTCTGTTCTTAAAAAAGAAGTTACCTGAGCAATTCCTCACCTTGCGACAGGTCAATATCACCAATCATTATTTCGTGCTTTTTTAATAACGTCACGGTTCCGGCAAGATCAAGTGCAGTATCCTCCGAACCAAACTCTTTTTTCAGAGCGGCAGGTTCATTTTGGTTCAGATTGCGCAATTCCGGCAACATCGGCAAAATAGCATAATAGTCCCCCCTTCTTACGCAACGCGTCACCTCCTCTTCTGAAACCAGTATCTCATGCAATTTTTCAGCCGGGCGTATCCCGGTAATCTTGATATCTATTTTTCTTTTACCAATAAGCGCCTTGGCAATATTAAGCACTGTCGCAGAAGAGGCAATTGGAACATAGGTTTCGCCACGTTTTGCCGAACGCAACGCTGCAAAAAGCGTATCAACAGCCTGATTTAGACTTAACAAAAACCGCGTCATCTCAGGCACCGTAACCGTTACCGGCCCGCCATTCTTAATTTGTTCATGAAAAAGCGGAACAACTGAACCACGCGAAGCTAAAACATTACCGTAGCGCACACAAATAAAGCGAGTTTCCGGATTTAGGATATTGGCCGCGATAATAATCCTCTCCTGAATAGCCTTAGTCATTCCCATCACATTTACGGGTTTACATGCCTTATCGGTGCTAACACTAATAACCGTATTGACAGGGTAGCTATTTTCTTCGAGGGCACGTACTATATTGGAAGCGCCTAAACAATTGGTCAAGACTGCCTGCGTGGGGAAGTATTCACAGGTTGGAACCTGCTTTAATGCCGCCGCATTAACAACAATGTCTGCGTTTTTCACGGCAGAACAAACATCTGCGTAATTTCGCACATCTCCAATACGAAACTCCAGAGCATTCTTAAAATTATTGTAAATAACTTCTTCGGTGGCGACCAATTTGTGCAGATAAGACATCCGCATCTGATGCTGTTTTGCTTCATCGCGGGACATAACTATGATTTTCTTCGGAGTCCCTAATTCTCCGCTTAATACCCGCTTGACAAAAACCTTGCCTAAAGACCCGGTACCGCCAATCACTAAAATTGTTTTTCCGTTAAAAATCATCATGATCTCCCTGTTAATTTTATTTACCAATTACTCTAAGGTAATTATTCATCATTTCTCAAAATGACCCAAAATCTGCTTTGCAGCTCGAGAAACGGAAAAAGTACTTTCTAACAGCGAACGAGCATTTAATCCTAACTGATGCCTTAGATTCCTATCTCTGATTAATTGAAGGGCATTATCGCGAAACTGCGCATCATTTCCATTAATACTTACAAGACCTGCAAGCTTCTCCTCAAGAGTCTCTTTCAAATCATTGCCTGGGTTAATACTGGCAAGGATTGGCATCGAATAATACATATATCCCAACATCTTTCCAGGGTAATTTTGTGTTTTGAATTTGCAATCTAACGAAATCAGGCCTACGTCAAATTCAGACAGCATTGCCAGATATCGCTGCGTATCTACCGCCGCATGAACAGTAATATTTGTTAAATTTTTTCTCTTAATTATTTCCCTTAAACGTTCTACCTCGCTGCCACCACCTACCAGCAAAAAATAAGCCGTTGGTTCGTCCAGCAAGCTCTCTGCAAGTCTAATGATATTATCCATGTCTTGAGCAATACCAATGTTTCCACCGTATAAAAACACTACTTTCCCTTTTAATCCAAACTGTTCTCTGTAATTGCTATAAGGGATATTTATTTCATCAAGTGTTGTCCAATTATATAAAACTTCAAGGCGATATTTCTTTTCTAAACCGTCTTTGACGAAATAACAAAGATTTGCCGGTGATTGCACTCCGATTATATCCGCAGCTTCGTATTGTTCGACCTCTTTCTTCCGAAGGAACCAGTATATGAGTCCTTTCTTTAAAATACCGGTATCAACAGCCCATTGAGGGAAAATATCTCTCAATATCAGGTAAGATGGACAGCCAAAAAGTTTCTTAAGCTTTTTGACTAATGAACCAAAAAAGATGCTGGGAGAATACCAAACTACTAAGTCACACATATTGTTTTGAAAAAACTTCCTTCCGTTCCGCCACAGTATCGACGAAAGCAGCATCTCATTAAATCCCCTAACTATTTTAGACACCTGAGTTATCCTGCCAGTCCTTATGCGTAAAATTTTTATGCCCTCTGCGCAAGCAACCTCAGAACCCAAGACAAGTTTGTCATCAGGGGTAAGTACAATGGTTTCATGGCCCAGTCGACAAAATTCAACCGCAATATCATAGAGCAATTTTGCAGCGGATTTGATGCTCGGTGGATAACAATCAGCAATTAGTAATATGCGCATTTTAAAAGTAGTTTGTTATCTGGCTTCGTAATACATTGATGACAACTGATGAAGGACTGATATCTTCGCAAAGGTCATATCTTGCTTCCCACTTCATACTTACAACTGTCTCCACCGATTCAACAATATTTTCGGGATTTATTCCTGACACAACGTGGGCACCAGCCTCAACTGTCTCGGGGCGTTCGGTACTTTGCCTTATGCTCACACACGGAACTTTATAAAACAACCCTTCTTCAGGGGTTGTTCCTGAATCGGCCACAAGGCAAAACGCATTCATATTAAGAAAATTAAAATCGTAAAACCCCAATGGCTCAATAACCCGTATACCCCTTGGAATTATCATATCTTTCAGTTTGCTTTTAGTCCGCGGATGCATAGGGTAAATAATTTCCTTTTTAAACCTGTTATATATTAGCCCAAGTCCTTCCAGGATTAATTGGAAAGACGCAGGATCATCAACGTTTTCCTTTCTGTGAGCTGTAACTGCTATGTATTGTTTTGGAGTAAGCCCTAATGTTTCTAATATACGGCTATTTCTTATTTTCCCCTGGAAATTGCGCATCACCTCGAAGGTAGGGTTGCCGGTAACAAAAATTTTTGAGGGATGAATATTTTCCCTTATTAAATTTTCTCTATGATACTGGTTAAAAGGAAGCAATATGTCAGAAATGTGATCTATTAAAATGCGATTTGTCTGTTCAGGCATTCGCTTATCCCAAGCCCTCAGTCCGGCTTCCATGTGAAATATTTTGATATTCCGATGAGCAGCAGACAACACAGATAACCCGCTATATGTATCGCCTAAAACAATCAGCGCGTCAGGTTTTACTTTTTCAAAGAGTTCATCGCTTTTCCTTATTACATCAGATACCTCTCTACCATACGAAAACGTGTCAATCTGAAGATCATAGTCAGGGCTTCTTAACTCCAAGTCCCTGAAGAAAAAGTCCTTTAGCTCTTTTGTATGATTCTGGCTTGTATGAACCATTATATGTTCGAAATTAAGGGAATCTAATTTCTTCAGGACCGACCACATTTTAATCATCTCGGGTCGCGTGCCCATTATTGTCATTACTTTCACTTTATTCCTCCAATATACGTATCTAATACCGAAACGTGTTTTTATACTGCCAATCGAAAGAAAAGAGTTATTCAGGAAATATTCTTACTTGTGGAAGAGGAATAATAAATTTCCCCCCACTCTTAATATAATCTTGTCTTTTCTTTATTACCTCATTAGTAAAGGCCCACGCAAACAAAACAGCATAATCAGGAAACTTCGACTCTTTAACAAAATCCCATGATTTAATCGGCACATGAGTTCCCGGGGTAAAAAAACCTTGCTTAGCTGGAGCATCGTCGACAACATAATCTAAATAATGGCCGTCTATGCCGCAATAGTTCATAATGATCGTTCCTCGGCCAGATGCACCATAGCCAATAATCGTTTTACCCTCCTTCTTTAAACGGTCAAGCAAACTCAAAAGCTGATCCCTTGTATCATTAACCTGTTCAGCATACCCTGCATAAACCTCAACCTTATCAAATCCTTTTTTTTGTTCATACTGTATCATATCCGCAACAGCAAATGAAATATCTTCAGTCCTCTGCCCGATATTCCTTGCATAAAATCTTACAGAGCCGGATCTAACCCCAGGAATATGCTTAACATCAAAAATCTCCATATCAAACTTTTTTAAAAACCGCATTAAGGTAATAAAAGAATAGTAGCTCATATGTTCATGATAAATCATGTCGTACTGCATCTCATCTATGAGTGTTCCCAGATAGTAAATTTCGAATACGAATACCCCATCATCTTTGAGTAAGCACTTTATTCCCTTCATCACATCCACCATATCATCAATGTGCGCAAACGAATAGCTTGATACTATAGCATCAACAGCCCCGTACTTTTCTTTTACCTGGAATGCAAGTTTTTCAGTAAAAAAATCGTTAATAACGATGAAATCTTTTGAGTCAATCAATTTTACCACATTTGTTGCTGGATCTACGCCGATAGCACGAACACCCAGGGCCGAAAAGGGTTTAAGTAAAACACCATCATTACATCCAATCTCAAGTATTGAAGGTTGCGATTTTTTTTTCAGAAAACGTTCATAAATTTCCCTTGCATACTCTTTAAAATGATCAACTAATGTTCCTATTGCCGAAGAAAAAAAGAAATAATTATTCTTAAATAAAACGTCTGCGGAAACAACATTGCTTACCTGAACCAAGTAACAATCCCTGCAAAAGTTAAGGGTCAGCGGATAATACTTTTCGTGCGCGAAATCTTTTTCCTTAACAAACCCTCCTGCTAAAGGAACATTTCCTAACTCGAGTATCTTAGATAAGTTAGCTCCCTGACAAAATCGGCAGGTGTGGCGCCGGGTAAATTTTCCTATCGGCTTATCTGTGCTGGGCAATGCAATCTCCTTAAATTTTAGTAGTGCGCTTTTCGTGTTTATTATAATCGCTATACATTTTATTTACCAACTCCGCCCAAGGCGGCGGATTGTAGCCCGTTAAAGAACGAAAAACCGAAGAATCCAGTGAACGATCCAAAACAGGTTCATCGCACGGCTCGATTTCTATCTGTTTACCATACCTTTCGGCAATCAATTTTAGTAAATCATATTTTGATATAGGTTCAGACGAAACATGATAGACCCCTGAAAGATTATCGATTGGCAAAACATAATCACTTATAATTCTTGCAAGCTCTATTGTTGGAAAACCAGAGTATATCGCTCTCGTATAGCCGCGCACTTTTATGTTCTGCGAAAGAAACCAGTCAACCAAGCCAGTTTTTTCAACCAGTTCATGACCTATAATAGATGTTCGTATGGTCACACAGTTCGGATAGCTAACTTCGCCAAGAAATTTAGTCATGCCATATAAATCTGATATATTGACATTATCATGCTCGGTGTACATGCCCTTCTTACCATCAAATACAACATCGGAACTAATGTGAATGAATCTTGCGTCTGAATTCTGACAAATCAATGCGAGTCTGTGCGGTAATTGCGCATTTACATTGATTGCAGATAATGGGTTATTCAAGATCTGGTACTGTTTAACTAATGCAACGCAGTTAATAACAAAATCGGGTTTTATAGAAGAAAATACCAGCAACAACTTGTCAATATTTTCAGCGTCAACACTATACTGTACCCTATCGGCAAGCTCCGGAGGAAACTGTTTAGAAGCCACCGCCTCACTTAAAGTAGTAGCATATACGTCAAATCCCGGCTTATTTGCCAACCATCTGAATAAAACATGGCCGAGCATACCTCCGGCACCCAAAATTAAAACCTTTTTCATATCTCTGCCTTTACTCATTATCTAAGATCTGTTCATCTAATTTCAAGTATTTGTTAATTATATTGCTGCTGAGGCTTTCATCGTTTATGTTTAATAATTGCGTTGTGTCTATTCACGCCCTCTATATAGACAGCTTCAAGCTTATCTACTGTATTATCCAATGAATATTTTGTTCTGACTAACTCACGAGCGTTCTTGCCTGTTTTTTTAAGCAATTCGCTTTCTTTGAGTAACACGGTTAGTTTTCTCGCCCATTCATCAATCCCTCCTTCAACAACCCAACCTGCCTGTCGGCTTTCGACTTCCGAAAAATGACAACCTGACGATAATAAAACTGGAGTAGCGCTAGCCATTGCCTCAAGAACTGCTGTAGAAAAACCCTCTGAAATGGATGGCAAACAGAACATATCGGCCCTGGCAAGCAAATTAATCTTATCTCTTCCCTCAACCATCCCCGGGAATATAATCCGGTTTTCCAATCCAGAACCTTTTGCACTATGTTTAAGTTTCTCTTCTATATTACACTCATCAGGCCCTGCGAGCACAAGAACTGCATCGGGGAAAAAACTGCTTATTTTAAGAAATGCCTTAAAAAGTATGTCTATGCCTTTGGTCGGATGTAGCCTGCCCAGAAAAAGAATCACTTTTTGATTGTCACTTAGTTTAAATTTTTTCAAACTCTCGTACTCAGGTTCTGCGTGATAAAAAGTGGGGTCGATTCCATTAGGGATAATCTCACAATAAGTCCGTACTCCAAGTCTTCGATAGTCATTTCTTTCCTCTTCGGTAAGAGCTATAAGAGTTATGGCTTTGTGCATTATTGGTTTTTCTATCGAAGCGATATAAATTCGTTTTTTTAAACCACGGAAATCAAGTCTTTTCGAATTAAATGCGCCACGTTGATGATAAAATAATGGTTTTTTATTTTGTATTGCCGATTTCGCCGTAGCATACGTTGGATAAATATATGGTTGCTGTGTGTGTGCTAAATCTACGGTTGGCATTACTTTATTTAACGCCTGCTTAATATCAGGAGTATATAAGAATCCAACTGATTCTGACAGGTATGGAAAAAACGGAAATATCTTTTTGATTGGTTCATATCGTTTGAAATACCACACTTCAACCCCTTCAACATCAATAGGTTGATTTACTGGTACATTAAGATCGGTATCGAGGTTGGAAGTTGATGTGAAGACAATAACTTTATGGCCCTTACGAACCAATCGCTCCGATACAGCCGATACAGACAATATAGGCCCTCCAAGACAATACGCCGGTTTATAACCTAAAGTTGAATAAAGTATACGCATCAGTATGATACCCCTAAGGTATTTCGGCCTTATATTCCCTTCGCCAGAGTTCAAAAATAGTTAATGCAAAAAGCCTTTCCGCATTTATAAATCCACGGCTTTGATTATTAATCAATTTCCTAACTTCGGATTGATTAAATAACCGCGGGTCTGCATCGCTTAAAACCTCCTTCATATATTTTCCAACTTCGCCTTTGAACCATGCCTTCAATGGGATGGAAAACCCTTGTTTGCGATTCAAATCCAGTTGTGGCGGCAACAATCGCTTCGCAAGATGTTTCAGTAATATCTTTCTTTCGGTCACATTTGCCATTAACGCATTCGGAACCCGACTAAACGCAAATTCGATAATACGGTAATCGAGCATTGGCGCGCGAATCTCAAGAGAATTCAACATGCTGGCTCGGTCAACCTTTACTAAAATATCATCAGGAAGATAGGTTTTAAAATCAAGAGCCATGGCCATACCAGGTAGGCCTCGCACAGCTTGGCATAAGTCCAACTTATACTTTTCAACTTCTTTAATTTTATTCGCTGTATCCTCTCGCAATGGAATAATCATTTTATTAATCAAAGAACTATCAAAAAATACACCTGTTTTTGAAAGTGCCGTCGATAAATCCGATCGCAAGCTTAACAAGAAGTTACGGCCGCGCACGCCGTGCGGCAAAAGTCGCTGCGTTGCCCAGGAAAACATGTTGCGAAGACCTTCCGGAATATACCGTCTTGCAGTTTCTTGTTTAAAAATCCAGTTATGTGATACATATCCGCCAAATAATTCATCTCCTCCGTCTCCGCCCAACGCAACTTTTGCATTTTGACGTATAAGCTTAGATACCAAGTACGTTGGAATCATTGAGGAGTCACATAGCGGCTCGTCGTATTGACGTGCTAATTCAGGAAGCAAATTGACATCCTTAGACTCTGCCACAAATTCTGTATGCTGGGTGCCAAAATATTTGGCTACAAGTTTAGCATATGGACCTTCGTTGTAAGAACCGTGCCCGGGAAATACTACGGTAAAAGTCTTAACAGGTTTACCGGATACACGTGCTGCCATGGCAGTAATTAAGCTGGAATCTACCCCGCCGCTTAAAAGGATGCCTACCGGTACATCAGCAACTAATTGCCTCTTGACCGAATCTTCGAGGAGCAATTCTAATTCATTGCTAAGGTCTTCTATATTCGAGTTATTTCTTACTTGCGGTTCAGGAAGCTTCCAATATTGCCATATCCGTTCTGTCCGAGAGGATAAGTCGAAACTCATTGCATGTGCTGGAGAAAGTTTATGAACTCCTTTTAATATACAGTGTTCCCCTGGGATATACCCATAAGTAAAATAGAATCCTAAAGCTTTTAAATCGATCGTCCGTGACAAACCCGGGCACGCCATCAGCGCCTTAAGTTCTGATGCAAAAGCAAATATGCCATTCTGATGTGTGTAAAAAAGCGGTTTTTCTCCTGCGCGGTCACGGGCTAAAAAAAGACGTTGTTCTTTAATATCATAAATGCAAAATGCGAACATACCATTCAAATGGTCTAAACATTCGTTACCCCAAGCGCGATAAGCTTCAAGAAGCACTTCCGTATCACTCTCGGTACGAAAGCTATGCCCCTTAGCCCTTAGTTCACGACGTAAATCCTGATAGTTATATATCTCGCCGTTAAACACGATATGGAGGCGGCCCGTTTGGTCAGTCATCGGCTGATGGCCCGCCGGTGAAAGATCTATAATGGAAAGCCGACGATGGGCCAGCCCCAAGCATCCATCCGGTGACCACCACAAGCCGGCATCATCCGGCCCGCGATGTGCCATCGTGTCACGCATCCTGACAAACAATGACCTTTCAGCAACAGGATACTTGGAATAGACGCCAACAATTCCACACATAATGACTTCGCACACCTGCCGCTATGGAGTGAAGCGGAACAGCAGCAGGTGCAGCGCCTTGTCAGGTGACATTTTTATTTACTCTTCCAAAAGCAAATATTGCCGGTTTTAGAAAACCAGGTGCGAGTTTCTGATGTAAAGTGCCCAGCCAATATGCGACCTTTGAAAACGAGAGATAGGATGGCTCGGCTTCGTATCCGTACACCACACATTCAAAGCCATGATTCTTCATCATATCTCTGATCTCCCCGGTACTATTGCACTTGTAAACAGTTGGGAAAACGTCTTCCGATTTCCTGCCATCCTGAACAACATTAGCCACTCGCGAGTGATATCTGTTTGGAATGAGTCTCGCGAATAACGCAATGTAGCTCCATTTATTTGGCGTCCTTATACAAAAATAACCACCATTTTTCAAAACACGACGGGCCTCTGAAAAAATGTTATCTGGATTCTTTATATGTTCCAATACGTTATCGAATACGACGAGATCGATAGAGTCGTTTTCTATCGGCCAAGAGCCCCCGCGTATAAGATGGAAGTCGTCTATGAACGAATTATCTTGAGCGGCATTGTCAACATCAATCCCTATAACTTTAGAGACTTTACCTTTAATAATTCTAAGGTTTCGTCTGATAGCTATTGGATCGTCAGCATATGCTCCTCTTCCGCAACCAACATCAAGAACTGTAAACGATGAATTAAGAAGCGAGTTAATCCTGTTAAAAAAAGCTATTGTTCCGTCAATATCTGTAAACCCGCCAAATCGAGCTTCTGGATAGAATCTCTCTTTGTACGTCATGCGCTCTTTCTTATTCACGAGTTGTCGCCTAATTATGCCTTCCTGCCTTGTCCAACCAAATGAGCAGGATGAAATACTTTAATATCGACCAGCCCTGCTTCCTCTAACCAGGAACGAAGCGTTGCCGCACTCTGAGGCTGGTCATATTTGGGGGACAACATATCAAACGTATCAAGTATTGCCCATTCCAGAATCTTGACATTTGTAAGCGGTAAAATACCATGATAATTTGCAACCGGAACAAGATACCGTAATTTTTTCCCCACGATTGGGATGCGGCCGATAAATATGCTTACCGGCAACAAAACAGGAACCCACTTCTCGACTTTTTTAAATAAGCGGTCGGGTTCCATCCTGCGGGTGAAAGGCCTGAACCAGTATTTCGACCAGAAAATCGTCCCCAGCTTTTTTCGATACACATCTACGGCCAGACACCCTCCCTTTTTTAATTGCGGAATAAGCGACATAAATGCCTTTTTGACATCCGGAGTATGTTGAAGAACGCCAAAACAAAACACGAAATCAAATGATTCCTCTTGGAACGGCAGATTGTAAATGTCGCCTTGGACGACATTGAGATTCGGGTGTAAATAATGATTTTTCCAACATGCATCGACCGCATTTGAATAATCAAGAGCAACTACAATTGCCCCAGCAGACAATAAAATTTCGGTAAATCGCCCGGCACCGCAACCAACCTCCAAAACCGTCTTGCCTTTCAAATCATCAGGCGACCATTCCGTGGATTTATAAAAACGGTCCCTGGATATTGGCACACCGGTATAACTATCCAATTGTGTTTTGCGAAATCTATTCCACTGAAAACCAAAACTGTTTGCGTAGTTCTCCTTTGGCACAAATCGGGGAACGCCTTGCACTATCGGATACTGTGTGCCATCTTCCGTTGTCAGCAAACCATTTTCTATTCTCCCATTCTTCTCAAATGACTTTTCAAGCCGCAATCTCTTATGTGTAAATGGACAGCACAAACTATTCAACAAGTCCCTCTTCATAGCAGCAGTGACCTTCCTTTATAACAACCGCGTCCCAAATCGCTGAAAGCGTTGTTCGGAAATCGCGCCTTTTTACGGCATTGACGAACGTGTCGCTTATAATCATATTTTATGCTGACATATTTTTGAACGGAGCTGCGACCGTTCATGCCTAAGCACCAAGATTGGCCAAAAATATCGCTTCGTCAAACACCCGCCGGGGCGACCTTCCAAGGACGTATGGGTAATAATGAAACATAGTAATAACAATTAGCAATCCACAATTCTTCACGGTTTATCCTTGTGTTGTATCAGAACCTATGCCCTCGGAGTTCGTAGCCAGCGTGTCGGGCATCGTTGTAAAACATTCTCACTGTGTCCAGTGAGTAATCGTCCAGGTCTCTCCCAACCAGCTTGAGCTTCTTCAAGACATCATTGGTAACCGTGATAATATGGCATCCAATCGAGTCTGCTTGGAAAATGTTCAGCAACTCGCGAGGGCTTGCCCAAATCAGTTCAATGTTTGGATAAGGACGAAGCAATTCGACCGCAGCCGCCATATGCGGAACCGGATCACGCCCAGTATCTGCGATGCGTCCTGCAAACACCGAAACAAAACTGGTTGGCCCAGCGGCCAGACACTCCCCGATCACGCGAACCTGGTCGAGCGTCATGATCGCAGTGACATTCAATTTAACTCCTGCATTGGCAAGTCGGCAGACTAGATCGTTTGACGGCTCTCGCCGGGTATTCGTGACCGGAATCTTCACATAAACATTCTTACCCCACCCTGCTATTTCTATCGCCTGGCGCTCCATCTCAACAAACTCGTCTGAGAAGACCTCGAGCGAAATCGGTCTATCTGAAATCGCTTGCAGGATTTCCTTAGCAAACGCCCGGTAGTCAGCAATGCCTGCTTTACGCATCAATGTCGGATTGGTGGTGAAACCTTTGACGTGCGGATTGACGTACATTTCGAGCATTCCAGCCTTATCCGCCCCATCAGCAAAAATCTTGATTTTCAAATCGTCTATTGTTTTCATGGTAATCGCCTATTTACAATGGTTCAAAATCCAGTCCACTGCTTCGGGCAACGAACTGACACGTGCGTCCGGCTGGCTTCTTTCTGTTTCAGCGTAGTGATAATCTATCAGCACTGTGGTACATCCAACTCTTCGCCCGGCTTCAATGTCTCGCCATCGATCACCCACCATGAAACTTTCTTCCAAAACGATTGAGAATCTTGCCACTGCATCCAGCAACATCCCTGGGAGAGGTTTGCGGCACTGGCATTTGTCTTTGTCATCGTGATAACAAACCATAATCTCGTCCAGATACAATAACTTGAGCAAGAATTTGTGGATAGCCTCAACAGTCCGCCGGTTCTGTGTTCGACGTGCAACATCAGGCTGGTTCGTAACACAGATTATCAAAAAACCCGCATCTTTTAATTCCCTTATTGCACTTGGAACCCCCGGAAGAATTTCCACTTCCTCCACTGACGAAGGCGGATAAGGATTTCCATCCTTTACTAACGAACGGTTGATTACGCCATCCCTATCCAAAAAAACAGCTTTTCTTCGCAGTGCATTCACTTTACTGATTCCCACTTAGTCTGGGTATATTTCAGTCGGGGATGGGAAACAATCAAGTGCCAGATAACGGCCTGAAATGCCTCGGTATGCGGGGTCACGTGCGCGTCGTTGACAGTAGGAATAACAATACATGCATCTGCAACCCGTGCCGTATACCCGTCATCGCGTCCCACAATACCACAGACCTTTGCCCCCACATCCTTGGCATACCGGATGGCAGAAACTAGATTAGGGCTTATGTTTTTATCTATGTTACCGCCACCTACAGAAAGCACAAATATCATGTCGCCCCGGCGCAGGCTACTGGTCTTTAGCCACTCAACGAAGACGCTTGCCCAACCATCATCGTTTGTACGGGCGGTAAGTTCTGAAATGTTGTCCGTGGGTGCGTACGCCTCCACGCCTACAATCTTCCGGAAGTCATTAACCGCATGGGAAGCATTCGCTGCACTGCCTCCTACTCCAAGCACAAACATCCGTCCGTTTTTTCTCCGGGTCTCCTCAACGAGAGTTACCATTTTCTCGATGGCGTTCACATCAAGTTGGTCGATAATCTGTTTTGCCTCAATCAGATATTGTTTGACAAATTCCATCTATTCCCCCATTCAATCCATCGGTGATCATGAGCTATGAGCCAAGTATTCCCTTAGTTCTTCCAACCCCTTAATGGAGCCAATTTCATAAAACCTCTCTCTGACTTCAAAAGCTGCCAGCTCACCTTTCTTTAATAACAACTGATAGAGATTTGCAAGATCATACGACGTATTTTCGGGCACGACAGCAAAGGCCTCTCGCCGAAAAACACCCAGCCCATAATCGATATGCCTCATGCGAGGCGAGACGCATTGCTTCTCATAAGCAAAAATCCGACCATCTTCTAATTCCACGTTGCTCGTATCCCAAGCCCCCTCGTTATGAAAGACCGTCATCAGGGCTTTTTTTCCGCTACCCTCGAACGCTGTTTGCACTTCATTATAATTGCAAGAAAGATAGGAATCGCCGTAAAGCACAAAAAAGCTCTCGTCTAACAGGGGCAAGGCCTTCTTGACGGAACCTCCTGTCCCGAGGAGCCAATCTCCATCAAAGGTGTATTCAACTTGAATATCAAACCGGCTGCCGTCTCCAACAAAGTCCTGTATCATCTCGCCCAGATAGCCGGCGCAGATTATGACCTTGACAATTCCCCTGGAACGTAAAAGACGGAGCTGATGAGAAATAAACGGTTCCCCATTGACATCCACCAACGACTTCGGAATTTTTTCGGTAATCGGCATCAAACGTGTTGCCATGCCCCCCGACAAAATTGCCACCGGTATGCTCATTGGTTGATTACCTTGGTGCCCTCAAAATCGAAACGGAACCGCACTTCACGCATTCCTGCTTCCGTCATAGCGTGCCGCAGACGATTCTTGTCCTCCGTGTAGAACATAAGGAACCCTCCCCCCCCTGCGCCGATCAACTTACCTCCGATTGCACCGTTCTTACGCGCCAGCTTGTACCATTCGTCGATCCGTGAGTTGCTCATGTTGTTCGACCGCTGCTTCTTGTGCTCCCAGTGCACATTCATCAGTTCCGCAAAACCGCGGAGGTCTCCTGCTTCCAGCAGTTCCTTGCTTCGCAGTCCCATCTCCTTCACAAAGTGCAGATTCTGCATCATATCCGAATCGTTGCTCTTGCTCCTCTGGTCTTGCTCCTTCAGAATCGAGGAGGCCGACCTGGAATACCCTGTAAAGAACAGCATCAGGTCATCCTCGAGATTGTGCAGAGTCTCCTGGGAAATACGCAACGGCCATGCCTCGACAGAGTCATCGCGGCAAAAACGGAAACAGGTTATCCCTCCATACGCAGCTATATACTGGTCCTGCTTGCCTACCGGCTCGCCCAATCGCTCAAGTTCAATATGGCAGGCCTGCGCCGCCAGATCGGCGGGGTGGATCAGATTCTTGCGGTAGATGTGCAGCGCCTTAAGGAGGGCTGTTATAAAGCTTCCCGACGACCCGAGTCCGGTCCCGGCGGGAATATCGGCCATACACGTGATTTCGAGCTTGGGGCGCTTGAGCTCCAGGAAGTCCAGCGCCTCTCTTATCAACGGGTGTTTAACCTCGGCGGCCGTCGACACCTTCTCAAGTTGCGAATACTTGAGAATCAACTGTTCTTCGAACGACTCATGGATAGTGATATAGACATATTTGTCAATGGCCGCCGCGACCAGGAACCCTTCGTGTTCGTGATAATAAGACGGCAGATCAGTACCCCCACCGCCAAAAGTTATGCGTAAAGGACTTCGAGTGATGATCATTATTTTGCCTCTCCGTTATTCAGGCACATCATCGCCATACTCTCCAGAGTGCCCGCGTTTTTCCACCATTTACCGCCCAAGTTACCGATAATGTCTCGCGAGTGCATTGCGGCGGTCTTGAGAAGTATTACAAGAGTGCGGACGTCCAAGCTGCCCAGGTTCCGCATCGCAGTAGTGAACGCTCGACGTCCTACAATAGCCCTGATCCCGCTCGGACCGATGCTCTCAAGCCATCTCTCTACCTGCGCCGGTGACAGTTTGTCACCCGCCGCTTCGGAATGGTGCAAGAGAACGGCCTTGAGTGCATAGAATAACTCGATTCGGGTTCCGGGTTCGGACCTGAATGAGTGTGAATCCAAACGATAGTTGTAATAAGCCAGTGGTTCAGCCAGGCACACCAGCCGGCCCTTTCGGGCCAGGCGCAGGATTAGCTCGAAATCCTCGCTGCGCCTCATTGTTGTCGAGTAAAAGCTGGCGCCGTCAAAGCATGCTCGCCTGAACGCCAGCGTGGAGTGTGGAACAGGATTGATGCATGTCTCCAACAGGAGCATAATGGTCCGATGATCGTTCGGATAGGTGAACTTCTTCCGTGCGCCCGTGCGCTCTTCAACGCGGATGATCCCGCCCCCCACCGCGACAACATCGGGCCGGTTAACCATAACCTCTACCTGCCGGCTCAATCGATGCGGCAAGGCGGCGTCGTCGGAATCCAGTATGGAGATAATTTCGCCTTTGGATTCCGCGATGCCAATATTGCGGCCTTCCGATACCGAGCAAAAGGACGCCTCGCACAACCGAAGACGGGGATGCCCCATCGAACGCACTAAATCCGCGGAGCCGTCGGTTGACCCGCAATCAACGATGATGTGCTCCCAGTTGTCATAGTCCTGCTGAAGCATGGATTCGATGTTGGCGCGAAGGTACTTCACGGAATTGTAGCTGTTGGTTATCACGGAAACCAGAGGACAATTCATGCTCTCACCGTATCATGGCTCTTATGGATTGCGACCCAGTTAGAATACTGGAATGTTTCCAATTTTTGCCGGAAGTTCTCTATATGACGAGGCCCTTCTGGATACAACTTATAAAAACTGAACCCCTAAGGTTCGAGAAAATCCCAAATATCGCCAAGATAAATCTTTGCATCCAAATTACAACCGCCATATTCAAATTTTTGGGATTCAAATCAATACCACCAAGATCATCCTTCAGTTCTGAAGTACTGGCAGAGGGCCATTTAAAGGCTCAAGCTTGACATTATCAAACCATGCCTCACCGGTGCCGTCAAGGATAAGAAGTATCTGCGCTGCATATGAACCGGTTACATCATTTGTTTCAAAAAATATTGGCGTCCAATCCATTTCCTGTCCGGTATAGGGAAGAGACACCTCAAGCGGTTTTGAAATATAATTCCCGTCGCTTTCAAGCGATGAGGTTTGCCAGCCTATTTTTACGCTACCATTTAAATTTTTTGTCTTAACCATAGCGCTAATTTTGTAGCGACCACTCAATTGAATCGGCGGAATATAGGACGGTGATAAACCAGTATATTTCCAAGATGTCATCTTTTTAAAATCATTTGATATTTTTAGAGAACCTTGACTATTAAAACCTTGAGTAATATCCCAAGAACAGTTTTTCCAGTCATGAAACGCATACCAAAAATAATGATCGTTGGGAATTTTATATTCTTCGGATGGCTCGAAGGTACTAAAATGATTGAATGGATATTCCGGGACTCTAAACCTTCGTGTCTCTACTACCGGGCTTACTCTTGCATTTTGGTAAATTTTTTTGATCCCTTCGCCGGATTTATAACAAATAGAATAATTTACTTTAAGTGGCTGTCCTTTTTTCGCACTCCTCATGGCATTCTTAACTTCATAAAAAAAGTGTAAGTCATATGCCCATGTGCATAATATGAAATATGTATTCGCTGCAGTTCGTTTATTAAGCGCAAAGATTGGATTGCCCGTATCTTTATCGTCTTCATATGCAAAACAAATTCTATTATCGGTCTTTAAAGGAAGCTCATTATAAATATTATGATGATTCAGTGGCAATTTAAACCATTTATCCTTCTTTTTATAAATTAACCACTTCCATTTCTCACTCCTTGGCGGCATAAAAGTAACGATACCGTCCGGCAGAATATCTTGATACTCAAGAGTTTGGTTTTCTTTGAAGAATTCATTTGAAATTCTCCTGGGGATTTTTAATTTGCTTGAAATTGTATATTTATAAGATCCTATTTTGGTATCAAAACTAACATCAAGCTTAGAAAAATGCTCGATTGCGACTTTTCCAAATTTGCCACTCTCGAAAACAAAATGCATTCTAAATTCAACCGACATTTTATTTTTTGCCAGTTGCTTGAAGCTTATTTTATCCACCATTATCTCATATTTTTTCAAAACCGGCCAAGAAATACTTAACGGAGACATGGCTTGATCCAATGCGATAAAACGAGAGTTTGAATTTTTGTATACATCGTTAAAAAAAACCCAATTTTGAGTGATGTTTAACTTGGCGATAGAATTACCGTCAGCCAAAATCGCGTACTGATTTTCAGATATTTTTATCCAGCTAAAAACAGTATTTTCCTGAGAAATAGCAAAAGCTGGTTTCAAGAAAGCCAATACTATAATAAATGTTAAAAATAAACGCATAATGTATTTCTAACTTCTGCAGCCTTGTTTTAAGCTAAAAAATATCAACTAGTTATGGTTTCCGGATTTTTTTGACTACTTCTGTGCTCTATTAGTGACCCACAAACCTGAACCAACACACGACCTACCGCCTCATCCAGATACGCCGAAGAGTTGTATCAGGCCATAATGACCGATACTTTAATATTTTGCCGATTCATCGCTTAAGTCCTAAACCGAATCATGGCTCTTATGGATTGCGACCCAGTTAGAATACTGGAATGTTTCCAATTTTTGCCGGAAGTTCTCTATATGACGCGGCCCTTCGGGATACAACTTATAGAATTTGAATCCATAAGGTTCGAGAAATTCCCAAATATCGCCAAGATAAACCTTTGCATCAAGATTGCAACCGCCATATTCAAACTGGATAGCGAGAACAAACCCTTGCGCCAGCATTTGTCTCATCCCTTTGAATACAGCAAGCTCATGACCTTCAACATCGACCTTGATTAAATCAATCCTTTGTATTGCGTTTTTCTCGCAGTAGTCATCAATTGTTGTGATGCTTATTTTCTCTGTTTTTACTGCCCTTGCACAATCCACACCTCGACGTAGATAAAGGGAGTTTAATGCTGATTCTTCATCAACCACGTTAAGCTCTAATACGCCTTCAACTTCGCCCAAGCCAAGGTTATTTAACCGAACATTTGACGGCCATTCTTTCTGCGCCAACTTAGCGTAAGTTGCTTTGCTAGGCTCAAAACAATGGAGGTTAATTTTGGGATTTATGTCTAACACAAACGACGCCCAATTCCCAACGTTGGCGCCAACGTCAAATACGACCCCCCCAATCTTTGGCAACTCACTGCGTAGAAAAAAATACTCCCCATTTGTTTCCATCCGCGAATCGTTGTCTCCATTAAATCGGTCCACGTATCGCGCACAGAATTCATAAAGACTATGGTTATATGCTGGAAACAGATGAAAAAACATACGCCCCATTTGTCTTTTAAGATTCATTTACCACCTCATTTACTATATTTTTAACCAACTACTTGGTATCTGTCCTGAAAAATTCCACGCTGTCACTTTCCCCTCTTGAATTACAAGACCGGGACTAACCACAATCTTCTCCTTTCCCACTCCCAGCCACGCCCCCCACCAACTGAAGGTGCTATTAGCGATGATAAAATGGCGGCAATGGGTCATCAGCCACAAGTCGGCATATGCGTTTTCGTCTCCCCTGTTGTGGGAAACGTACGTCACCCGGCCTTGGGGCAGGGCAATCTTTGCACGGACAGCTTCTGGATTATCGGAAAACAGAAAGTAATGTGGCGACTCAATCTTCTCCTCCATCAGAGCAATGGCACGCTGGTAATAGTCAGCCGAAACATTGTGCATCGTCGTATTGCCCGGCGCATCAAACCAGCGCACATGTAAAGCCACAGAATTACTGTTACGCATCTCCTTAGATACGCACAGATTCAACGCATCCGTGGGAGGGATAATCCGCAGGTCCTCGCGGATGGTCTGCTCCACATCCTTAAAATAACCCTCGCTCTGCCAATATCCATCCAGATAGAGCGTACCGTTTACCTTCAAGGCCAGAAGCCGCTCATCGAAATCCAGCTCCTTCTGTTCAACATAGCACTGTTCCGCGAACGGTTTCCGGCGGGACAACCATTTCAAAACACCCCGCCGGTAGCGCTCGAAAGGTTCCAGTCGCTCGGCCGGCGTCGCTTTGCGAACCGGGATGCTAAAGTGATCCAACATATATTGACGACTGTATTGGCGGTCCCGCACAAAGCCAGTCACATCATCAATAACCAGTTCGGCGTTGTTGACCAATGCCAAACGGCGAGCTGCAGCATAACAGAAAAGCTGGTTGCCGAGGCCGCCTTTGATGCGAGTGATGATTTTTTGTACCATTAAGTGGCACAGAAAGAAGACCTGCAAGGCTGATTAGCTCCGACCACGGTTTTCTTATCGCTTGCAGCCAGTCGAACCCGATAAAGAACGGAAATGATTAACCAGATAATCGGTGAACTAATGATATACTTTTCGCCATACCACAGCCAATGAGGTATGACCGTGGAAATTATTCCCAACAAAGCCAGATTTGAAACAGTAAAGCGTCTGACCGAATAACGCTCTATTTTTGCAAAAGCAAAACTCCATAGCGCCACTATTATAAAAACACCAGCCATTCTGAAATCAATAAATGGTACCACAACAGCATGCGTACCCCCCTGTCCATAAGTCATCTGCCATGCGGGTCCATGCAAAGCATCGATCGGCCGGGTATACCCTATCCAATCCGCCAAAAATCCCGGAACGATGGAACCAAGTAAATCCAGGTAAGTTTGACCATACTTAATCGGTAATGTGCCGTGGATATAATCACCGGCGACCGATAGGGGAGTGAGCAATGCCCCAGACCATGTGCCCGTAATTAAATTATCAAAACCAATCGCACCAGTACTTGCCAAATCATTGAATAAATTTAGCAAATCAGAAATATTACCGACCCCAACCGCCGCAGACCTTAAAGCCCCAACGATATATGCAACAACAACGATAACAAACAACGCCAAAAACAGCACACGACTCTTGTTTTTTATTCTGCTTTTTACCGAACCAACGAGACCTTTACCCCACACGTAGTACATGAGCAGTGCGCCAACGACACAGGGGAGGGAATCCCGATTACCTCTTAACAGCTGAAACCAGATAACAATCAATAAAAATGCAAACAAAACGATCTTTCGCTTTAGTTTCCCGATTTTTGGGGAAACCTCAAACATCGAATCCGCTAAAGCGAATAAAAGGAAAGCATAAGAAAACATCCAGGACGATGAAAAATTCCAATTTTCGCCTATGGCTTTTGATGTAGTGTACCCAGCAGTGAAAATTGTATCCGCAGGCGCACTAATCCAGGTGAGTACGACCGAAACGGCAACCCACGCAAAAAAAACCGGCAATGAGAGGGTTTTCCCAAACGCACGATAACGCTTCGTCACCTCGCCCGACGAAGCCATTGATAGTTTTCCTTGAAGAAGCGAAGTGCCTGCCACAAAGCCCGCGGCTCCTACTGCACCAATCATAGACATCAATTCAATGATTGTCTTGTCTGTCATATACGGATTTACCCTCAATCCCCATAGAATCAATGGAGACTCTGCATTAAAATCAAACCAGATGTATGGGATAATATGCATAAATGGTAATGCATATACAACAAACAGGAGCATTGTTAGCGGCCCCACTCGAGATTGCCGATATAACCTGATCAGATGCCAAGCAGCCAGGGCAATGACTGTTGCCGAAATAACGACTGGCAGATAAATCCCTTCATAGAAGAGCAAAATGCCAAGGACACCGAATAACCAAAAGAATATAGGCATATGTTTAACGAAAGAAAAAATTATGCGTTTCAAATATCGAAGCATCACCCTTCTGGGCCGCTTTAACATGGGTCATGGTCACCAAACTCATTAGCTTATCTGCCGTAACAGCTTGGTACCCGGCGTCAAACATACACTTGAATGTATCAGTCAGATGAGGATTAATGATAACCCCTCGCGGTTGATGCTCAGTGACTGAAATTTCCATTAGCCAGATCGGTTTCGGATCGTTGGCAAGCATTTCAGTTGCGCCCTCCAGCATCCATTTCTCAGCACCCTCAATATCAACTAAAACAAGCACTTTCTTTCCTCGCAACCGAGTACCGAGCACGACATCCATGGTTGATGACGGAACCAGTGTAACATAGCTTTCGGGAGTACCTGCCCACCCCTTTACAACGGACGCACCCGTATTGCCTCCATAAATTTCAAGTACGCCAACGCGATTAGACAATGCTATTGGATATATTTCAATACCAGACCATTCGTTGGTTTTGATGTTTTGGTATAGATAGCGAAGATTCCGTTGAATTGGTTCAAATGCAATTACGGGTTTTCCCATACTTAACGCGTGGCAGCAGTAATAACCAACATTTGCGCCAACATTGACCATAACATCGACGTCTTTGAGAATATTCCTGACGAGTTCAGTTTCCACGGGCTCAAAAGCTCCCTGTGCCATGGCTGTATTTCCAGCCAGCTTGAAACCCCATGGCGTCGCGATTGGTTCTTTTATAAAATCTAATTCATCACGCACGCTTCGACAAATAGTAGCTATGCGAGGGAATCGATTGATAAAAAGCTTCAATAATGAGATTAACAATCTTGTTAAAGATATTTTTCTATTTCTCTTTCTTTTCTTCATATTTTGAAAGCGCTGCCATCCAAAGAAAATACGATACAGCAAATAAAACACTCGCGAAGACGATACCTTTTATGCCAAACAAATACGCACCGGTAACGTTTAATGCGACACCTAACAGCGCTGTTATTATTTTGGGAGCTATCAATGTGTGTGTTTTCATTTGGCTCATCAGGTCGAGTGAAATGGTTTGGCCGGCTGCAAATACTCCACCAGCAAGCACCATCCACGGTAACAGGTGGGACACAAACGCGTATTTCTTGGCCACAAAAATGTGAAATATCTGCGTGTGGAACAGAAAAGTTGCCAAGAAGACGACGAATGTTACTCCTATGAAAAAACAGGTTAGATGCCAACTCAGCTTTTTCACGTTGGCGTTGCGTTGGATATTGCTCGCATCACCAGCGCGTTGGTAGAAAATGGGGGCCAGTAGCTGCATAGCCATTCCATTTGCCATTGACATTGGGACATACCCCAACTGGAAGAGCACAGCGTATAGACCCACGTCTTGCGTCGTCGAGAAAAGTCCCAGTGCCCAACGATCCGATGCAAGCTGCACCCAAGTAAACATTCCAAAGATTGAGAATGGCAATGAAAACTTCCATATCTGTTCCCGCCAGTTTTTTTCTTCAGTTGCTCCTGTTATGTGCGTGGGAACAATTTTGCGGAAAAATACATACTGCGAACCAAGCACCAGTATAGCTGCTATGGCATAACCGGCCATAGCTACGGTACTGGTAACACCCAGCCACAACATCAAACCGGCGGCGACCAAAAACCGCAACCAGGATTCCATTCCCTGGTGGAGCGCCACGATGGATCGTTGGCGAGCTGCATTCTGGATGCCGCTGAGGATCGAGTTGTAGCCGCTTAGAATGGCGAAGATGAGGGCTGCTGCTGCAATGGCAATCCATTCTGTTCGCCCGATTATCAACAGGCCAACGACAGCAAAGGGTATCATGAGAATGATGATCCCGGTCGCCGATAACACCAATTGGCGTATCGCGTTCAAATAACCGCCAATATCGCCCTGCTCCTGCGCTGGTGCATAGAAGCGAGTTACGCCATTGCCTATGGGGCCGAGCACAACCTGATTAACCAGCGTGGCCACGGTCATACCCAGGGCCAGTTCACCATACGCTGCGGGATCCAGTAGTCCTGTCAATATCCTCACACCAACCAAAGAGCCAACAACCACTGCTGTCTGGCCGAGAACTATCCAGAAACCTTCTTTGGAAAGACGGCAAAAACGCTCGGAGCGAAGAAAGATTGCCATTAGAGCCAAAACCTTCATTGGTGGCAATGTTCCAGGTAATTCCCTGGGCAATCCGTGCATTGACGCCTCCGAACCATACAGTACTCCTCAGTCAACAAAGTCCTCGAACCGCATTTCGAGGAATAGAAGCACCTGAAGCATGCTATTCAACATTCTACAAAAAACATCGGGTGCGCAGAGTGCTTTCTCTGCACCCTCGGTATCAAATCTTACAGCTCTTACAGCACAACCATCATTATTGATTACCATTAGTTAATCTTTTCATACTCCGTCCCCGTCGGTTGCGCTGTCGAGGACAACTGCAACCATCCGTTTTGCTGCGTCGCTGCCCTCAGCCAAATCTTGTCAAGCAGTAAAAATTAATAAAAACAAGAAAGCCAGAGGCCCCGCAACAGCGTCAACTTCACACCCCGCCCGGAGACATCCGTGCGAAATGCTCACGAACAAACGCCACAAGGACCGCGACGAACAAACTCATTACTCCGGCAAGAAGCACCATTTGCATTCTCTTGGGTTTGCACTTTCCCTCAGGTGGCTCGGCCCTGTCGAGGACCTGAATTGTCGGCATACTTTTGGCTTCTTCGATTTTTGCGATTTCATACTCCCTGGTGAGCAGTTCGAAGAGCATCTCCTTTATTTTTGCGTCCCTGCTGAGCAAACTGTCGATTTGACTGAGATCCTGTTTAATTTCTCTGAGCCGGTTTTCGAGGAAGACCCTTTTGCTGGTGCTTTGGCCGGTTGACAAACGTTTATTCTGCCTATCCAATTCTTCGACGTATGCATTTGCCAGATTTGCCGCCCGGCAGGGGTCTCTGTCTTCGACCGTAATAGCAACAATACCATCCTTGGTAACCTTAATGGATGTCCTGTTTCTCAAAATCTGCCTGACGATAGAAAAACCATGTTCGACCTTATAAACCTTGCCTAAATCAAACCTCTCAATAAGGGCGTCGGCAACGCTTCGGCTTTGCAGGATGCCGACATACATAGCGGAGATGCTTGTGACATCCATCACATTTCGCAAGATAGAGCTTCTCACCGTATCTAGGCCGCCGGCCATAAGGGCCTCTCTCTGCATAACGTCCATCGGCGGCACAACCGAAGTGGTGGCTGCATACATCTTTGGCAAAAACATGCTTATGACAGCCGTGATTACGACTGTTATTGCACAAATCCAGAAAATCATCCTCCGGTGCTTCGAGATTACGCGAAGATAATCGACGAGATTTATCTCGTCAGCATCATCCTGCTGGGCCGATGAAGGACTGGTGTTTTCGAGTGCACCTGCAACCGGCTTTTCACAGCCGTTGCGAGGGCGTGTCATATCATCCATATCAAAGCTTCCTAAAAAGCTATAATGCAAGTACTACGCCTGTAGCCAGAGCGGCCTGGAACAGGATTTGCATAATATCCTTGGTGTTTTTAAGCAACATAAGCTTGTCCAGCTTCTGCGGAACAAGAATTGTGTCGCCGGGGTTAAGCCGAATACCCATAAACCCGCCGAAATTCCACTGATGCGCTTCGGAATCCCAGTAAACGCTGTCGGCATCCTTCTGCAAGATGCTGACCACGGAACCATCGGCCTTGATTACGGCTATTTGTTTCTCGTCTGCATCACCAGTAGGGCCGCCAACCTTCTGAAGATAATAGGCAACGGTCCTGTCTTTTTCATATAACACCGAGGTAGGATTAAACACCTCGCCGACGACATTTATAATTCCGGGCGTTTCAGGAACAAACAACTTGTCGCCTTTCTCCATCTCAACGTCATATCTGGAACCCCTGAACTTGTCGAGCGGAGAAAATTTGACAACGACGCGTCCGTCGATTTTGGTTGTCCGCAGCTTGGCAAGCAGTTCCTTCTTGGCCTTAAGCCCCTCCGCCTGAATTTGTGCGGTTTCCGCATCTATGGCGCCGCTTATTTCTCTGCCTGCGCTGGTAAATACGGATCCTTCGATTTTATTAATAAGATCATCCAGCCGCTGCTGCTGAATGACTTTGGCGCTTTCTCTGGTGAATACGGCGCCGCGCAAATACGCCCTGTCAGTGAAACCGCCTGCACGTTCGATAAGCGAGCTTAAGGTTTCGCCTTTCTTTATGGGATACACTCCTGGGAAACGAACCTCGCCGGCTATAATGGCAACGCGGTCAAACTCAAGCTGCGGAATTGCTCTGACAATCAAATGGTCATAATCCTGCAGCTCGATATTCTGTGCCGGGTCCTTGGCAAATACTTTTTCGAGGTCTATATCTATTTTTTCCGTCTGCATTCCTGTTTGACTGATGTGCCTGCGGGTGATTTCGGCGTCCTTAAGATAAGCGTTTTTCCTCAGGCCGCCCGCGGCATCAAGCAATTCGCTCAATCTCATACCGGGGATGAAGCGGTATTCGCCCGGCCTATATACTTCGCCAGCAATGGAGGCGCTTCTCTTGCCCTGTTCCAGCGGCGAAACACCAAACACTTTTATCACGTCGCCATCCTGAATAATGGTGTCTGCGGCGGACTGGTTTGCAACACTCTCCGGCTCGGCAACATTAAAATCAACGACAATACGTCTTTGGTGATTTTCCACCCTTGAAATCTGGACCTGCCGGAGCCACCCGGCATAATTGACGCCACCTGCCAAATCGAGGGCTTCCCGCAAAGTCGTCGGCTTGGCCATTTCGTATATTGCTGGTCTCTTGACGTTGCCGGCCACGCCGACCACGGGACCAATAATCGGAACAAATATCGTATCGCCATCCTGCAAACGAATGTCGCCGTCCTTGTCGCCTCCGAGAAGAAACTTGTAGAGGTCTATTCGCAGCGACTGCTGGTTGCTTCGAGACAAACGAATATCCCGTAGCGAGCCGTTCTTTGAAGGACCACCCGCCGCAAAGAGCGCATTTATCACAGTCGAAAGCGAGCTGACGGTATAGCTGCCGGGCGTCTGCGCCTCGCCGACGACAAAAATCTTAATCGTGCGTAACCTGCCCATAGTAATGGCCATTTTGAAGTCGGTCTGCTTTCTGGAAAGCTGATCCTGCAGATAATCCTGCATCGCAGCAAACGTCATGCCGGCAACATTCAGAACCCCCACCTCGGGCAAAACAATCCCGCCATTTCTATTCACCTCGACGGTATATTGCGCATTGATTCGTCCCCACAACGTTATGGTAAAGATATCACCGGGCCCGATGATATAATCAGGTCCGACAGGGACATTAGTAACTGGAGCAAAAGTTGATGCTGGTTTCTGGAAAACATCATAGCCAAACTGAACAAACTTGTTCGGCACCATCCCCGAAAGCTCAGCCGACAACAGCCGCTCTATTGCCGACGGCGCCATCATCGCCCCCCGATTCGGTCCGTTTTGGTCATTGACTTCCTCAATACCCGATGTAACAAACGCCTGCTGTGATTGTAAGATATCCCGGATTTGCTGCTGAGACAGGGTATTTGGGTCGATACCCATTTTTTCGATTGCAGATGTGTCGAGGAATGGGTCTGCCGCCCGGGCAGCCGTTATATAGCCGGCTACAAACAATAGAGCCAGACCAGCAACAACTTTCATCCCGAAATTGACGAACCTGGGGGGAATGGGGGACTTAGGGGAAACCGGTTTTTGATAATATGAGTAATCCCCGGGGCTTGATAGTTTTTCATCCTGCATCTGTCAACACTCCTTCATAAAAATCAAAATAAACCAAGCCAGCAACGCAGCAGAATATCTTACCATGGCCTTCCAAATATCCTCTCGACAACTCCATAAAAAATAATCAAAGCACATTACACTCTCGCACAAAAACAGTCAACAAGGTTTTTGGCGTTTTTTGGGATAACCAGACAGGGTTTGTGTTGACGGGAACAATAGTGCAATTATAATTGGTCGAGCGGCAATTTTATGATGTTATCCGAGAAACGTCTGCTTATGTACAAATATCTTTCTGTGTTTTTGGCGATTTCGGCCTTACCGTGTATGGCCTTCGTCTCTACGAATGTTCCTCTCGACCACTGGAGCTACGATGCCATTGACAAGCTTATTGGTCAGGGCCTGATCGACAGCTCGATGATGACGACAAAACCGGTTTCACGATTTGAAATGGCCCGTCATATAGCCGAGGCCGACGAAAAGTTTCAACGACTCGACTCTTCAAACGAAATTGTCGCGGGAATCCTGGAGCGACTAAAAAAGGAATTTGAGCCAGAACTCGCGACGATAGGCGCAGTTGACGGCAAGCCCATCCTCGATTTCGCGAAACCCATCGAAGACCCTTATATAAAATATGTTTATGCAAAATCGACGCCCGACATTGAAAACATTCGCGGGGACCAGTTCGACAAGGGTTCCAACGCCCGCATCGGTTTTGCGGCCAGGGGACAACTGTTCGACATCGCAGGATTTTACCTGCATCCTGAATATCCCTCTTCTTCCGCGGGCACAAGCCCGGAAGCGAAACAAATTTATTTATCCGATAGTATCCCCGCGAACACATTCCGTTCATCTGAAGACACAGGGGTGAAACTGGTCGAAGGTTACGGCAAACTGATGCTTGGCAAATTCGAGGTTGAACTCGGCAAGGACTCGATGTGGTGGGGGCCTGGTTACCACGGCTCAATGCTTATTAGCAACAACGCCGAGCCGTTTACGATGATAAAATTATCAACCCCGACCCCCGTATCGCTTCCCTGGATATTCCAAGCGATTGGGCCTTTCAAGCTCGTATGGTTTTTGACGCAGCTCGAAGAAGACAGGCCGATACCCAGACCAAACCTGACAGGTGTGCGAATCAGCTTTAAACCGCATCCGGCAGTCGAGCTGGGGCTCTCACGTGTGATGATATTCGGCGGCGAGGGCCGGCCTAAATACAGCTTTGGGGATTACCTGAAAGCATCCACAGGCAGGAATGAAAGCTTGTCGGGCAACAAAGAAAATGACCAGTTGGGCGGCTTTGACGCATCGTTATTACTGCCCGTTGACTGGCTGATGCCGGCCAAATCCGTAAAGCTGTACACCGACTGGGCCGGCGAAGATGAAGCGGGAGGATTGCCGGCCAAGAAGGGACACCTGTACGGAATAAAGTTTTTCGATATATTCGGAACAGGAAAAACCGACCTCGACATCGAATACGCAAACAACCACGTTCCGGGCAACCCGAACGTATTTTACACTCACAGTATTTACAGGGCCGGATACACTTACAATGGCAGGGTAATCGGGCACTTTATGGGCACCGATTCTGAGGATTTGTTCTTCCGGCTGACACATTATCTCAACAAAGATATTATCCTTGGACTCCAGTATGATACGCAAACAGGCAATCTTTCCTCAAGTCCTCAGCCAACAATTGACCGGATTCAATCAGACATAACTCTTTTTACGACAAAGGGTTGGCAACTGAATGCCGGCTACCGATACGAACTTACAAGAAACAGCCCCCTGCCCAATAACCATATATTATTTACGCAGCTAACTTACGACTTCTAAGCAAAATTACCCCGCAAAAATCGCAAAAATACCAAAATGTAGTTTGTTGCATATTGCCTACAATCTTGTTACCATATCCGCCACAGCCGTTATTTAAGGAATCAGTAATATGAAAGCCAACCCCGCAAAAGAAGTGCAGCTTTTAAGCGACATTGCAAAGGGGCTTGCGGAGTCATTAGACCTGCGGCAGACGCTGCGCTCAATCCTCAAATCGCTGGATACGCATTTGAAGCTGCAACGCGGGACAATCACCCTGCTGAACCCGGATACCGAAACCATAAATATCGAGATAGCCCACGGCATAAGCGAACAATCAAAAAAGATGGGCATCTATAAAATGGGTGAGGGCGTCACCGGCACAGTGGTGGCAACCGGCAAAGAAATCATCGTGCCTGATATATCAAAAGACCCCCGCTTCGTCCATAAAACCGGGGCACGAAACACAACAAAAGGAAAACCGATAACATTCTTCTGTGTCCCCATCAAGCTCGAAGGCAAGACAATCGGCGCTCTCAGCGTGGACCGTCAAACCGAAAAAACCAATGACTTTGAAAGCCACGTGCGCCTACTGAATATCATTTCGACTATGATTGCCCAAGCGGTAAAACTGAACAAACTGGTAGAGTCCGTGCAAAGACAGCTCCGCGATGAAAACGTCCGGCTTCGTCAGGAATTAAAGACGCGGTTCAACGTTAATAATATGGTGGGGCACTCCAATGCGATGCAGCAGGTTTATCGTCTTATCGAACAGGTGGCCGACAGCAATGCCACTGTTCTGATTCGCGGCGAGAGCGGGACAGGAAAGGACCTCGTAGCCCACGCAATTCACTATAACAGCCCCAGGGCCGAAAAGCCCTTTATAAAGGTCAACTGCACCGCCCTGCCTGAGACACTGCTGGAGAGCGAATTGTTCGGGCACGAAAAAGGCGCGTTTACCGGCGCGACGGAACGAAAAATGGGCAGATTCGAAAGGGCGCACGGCGGCACTATATTCCTCGACGAAATCGGTGACTTTCCCATAAACCTGCAGGTAAAGCTGCTGCGTGTAATTCAATTCAAGGAATTCGAACGGCTCGGCGGCATCGAAACAATCAAATCAAACGTCCGGATAATCGTCGCGACCAACAAGAACCTCGAACAGCAGATAAAAGAAGGCGTCTTTCGCGAGGACTTGTATTACCGGGTAAATGTTTTCCCAATCTACCTGCCGCCTTTAAGAGAACGCAAAGACGATATAATGCAGTTGGCGGACCATTTCCTTGAAAAGTACGCTGCCGAGAACAAAAAGAACATAACCCGTATCTCAACGCCCGCTATTGAAATGCTTACGAGCTACCATTGGCCGGGTAATATCAGGGAACTGGAAAATTGCATCGAGAGAGCAGTGCTTCTCTGCGATGAAGATGTAGTCCGCTCCGAGCATCTGCCGCCATCGCTTCAAATGATAAAAAAGACCGAGCAAATCGCCGGACACTCTTTGGCCGAGATAATAGCAAACAAAGAAAAAGAGTTAATTATCGACGCACTGAAGAAATCCGGCGGCCAGCAGAGAAACGCCGCCAAAGAACTCGGCCTCACCGAACGAATCCTCGGCTACAAAATAAAGACGTACGCCATTTACCCGAAGCTGCTTTCCTGATTCGCCGTTTGGCTACATTTTTGTAGTCAATATGTGACATATTTACATTTTTGTACAAAACATCTCTTCGCCGGACTCTGCGGCAAAAACACTGTAACGCCAGTCATATAAAGGAGTTATATGATGAGCGAACACCTCTTCTTATTTCTGGCACACTGATTGCTTATCTAATTGTGTGGCGTAGGCCCACTGTGTGAAAAACGAACAAACATATTTGAAGTTGTTTTTGAAAGGAGAAGCAAGTGAAGCCGTTAAGAACTGGTAGTGTTGTATTGTGGCTCGCGTTGATAACATTTGTGGCGGGAACAGCGGCAGCCGAAGACAAGGTTGTTACGTATGGGCTTTCGATGGATTACTTCAGCAAGTATATCTGGCGAGGCCAGAACGTAGATAACAGTAGCGTACTGCAGCCAACCGTTTCCGCAAGCGCGTATGGGTTCACCGGCTCGTTCTGGGGAAATCTCGACCTGACGAACAGGTCAGCTGTCGCCCCCGACAACGCCTGGGAATTCAGCGAATACGACTTGACGCTCGATTACACCGCTACGATTCCTGGCGCTGACTGGTTAAGCGGTTCAGTTGGCACAATTTACTATCAGTTCCCCAACCAGGTTTTCGACCCGACAACTGAAATTTACGGCGGCTTCGGCCTGCCCAAAGTTCCTTTGACGCCATCGTTCAAATGGTATCGCGATGTCCAGGCAATCAAGGGCAGCTATTTCCAGTTCGGCGTCGGGCAATTAATTGAAAAGGTTTACGTGATGAACGAGAATTGCTATTGCGGCTTACAGTTAGGCGCAAGCTATGGCTGGGGCAACGCGGCTTATAACAACGGTTACTTCGGAGTAAACAGCGGCCAGTCAAATGACCTTACGCTTTCGGCTGCTCTTTGCACACAGGTATATACCTGGATGATTAAGCCAAGTATCAACTACTCGACAATGCTCAGCAACTCGATACGGGATGCCACTGAAAAAAGCGACAATCTCTGGGTAGGCTTAGGAATATCAACTACGTTTTAAGACGGGACAAACTGAACTTTAATAAATTTGTTTAAAAACAAAAAATGCTATTTGTGAAAACTACCGATGAGTTTTTAATATTGGCTATCCGTAGTGTTTATTAAAGGAGAAACAAATTATGTCTGAAAGCATAGCGATTGAAAATGGGATTGAAACCGGTGCGGCTACTGCGAGCGCCGGGGCAGTAATACCCAAACCCCAAGTAAGAGCCACGCTGGGTTTGTTTGGCGCCACCGCAAACGCTATGGCGCTAATTGCCCCGGGAGCGTTCCTGTGGATTACATATCAGCTCCAGGCCGCAGCCACTTCCCCAAGCGGGGCTTCGGTTGCAAGCGATATCTGGTCGGGGATAGTGGTTGCGTTGGCTCTTTGTTTTCTTACCGCTATTTCCTACTCGGAGCTTGCCAAAATATATCCCGAGGCGGGTTTTGCAAGCGTTACCTATTTCGCGGAGAAAGCGTTTCTTGACAGCCAGGGCCTAAAAAGAGGAACGCCTACATCCCTAGCCCGTTTTTCAAAAGTGGTTACCGGGTGGGCCGCTCACCTTTTCTACTGGGTATATCCCGGCGTTATGGTGGCTATGATGGCCAACCTGATTGGTTATCTTTACACTGCTTTCACCGGAAAAACACTGTCAGTAGAGGAGCTGGTAATAATTGCCACGGTATTTGCTTTTGTCACGGGATACATAGCATATCGCGGCGTAAACGGCTCGACGGTAACCGCAATCTGGATTAACATCATACAGCTCGTTACCCTGGTTGTTTTCACCACCCTGGCTATTTATTACCGCTGGTCGAACCCCCAAGCAGCAACAACCTGGTCTTTCAGCGGCGCCCTTGACGTCATCCGCCCACATTCACTTAACGGCGTCCTGATTCAATCGACCCTCGCTATTTTGATACTGGTCGGTTTTGAAAGCTGCACCGCCCTGGCTGCCGAGGTAAAGGAGCCAAAAACAACGATTCCAAAGGCCATTATCCTGTCTTTGGTAATTCAGGGATTGTTTGCGTACCTGCTGGAGTATTTCGGCGCCGGCTATATGATAAATGAAAAGCTTACGTTTACCGCCGCCGGACAAACAGCAGCAGTAACCGGAATGTCTGCCGCCGCCGGCTCAGGCGCTCCTATCGGGGACCTCGCGCAAATCCTCGGCAACAGCTTGTTTCACGGTCTCGGCTTTGGCCTGATGATTACTATGGCCATAACCGTGGCAATCGCCGTAGTCGGCACAACCTTAAGCTGTATGAATACGGCCGTCCGTGTCACCTGCGGTATGGCGGAAGACCTTGAGCTGCCGAAATTCCTCAGCTTCATAAGCAAACACGGCACTCCTCATACGGCTTTGTGGACACTGGTAATTGTTTCCTGCATAATCGCCGCAATAGGCGTCCAATCCGTAGTCGGTCTTACGGGAATTACACTGGCCTCGAACTTCGGCACCTTTGTCCTCTATGGCTTCACCTGTGTATGGACAATTATCGCTTTCAAAAACAGAAGTGATTTCAAACTCCTGAAACACGGGCTTATTCCCGTACTCGGCGTAATTGCAAACGTAATTATGCTGGCGGCGATAATCTACCTGTATTCCATCGGCAATGCCGATTCGAAAATGGAGGCAAAGATTTGCTTCTATATGTGCGGTGCCTGGGCCATTGCGAGCTTCCTTTACGTCATCGTCGGCACAGTGAGCAAAACCTACGACTTGAAGATGATATCGGTCGTCATCCGTCCTGAACGGCTTAACATCCTGGCTGAGGTACTTAAAGACGAAGAGCTTATGATGGGAATGACGGTAACTAGAGTCAAAGGTTTTGGCAGACAAAGAGGCCATATAGATACAGTTAATGGAAACGCTGACCCGGATATGACGTATTTTGTTCCGAAAGACCGGGTTGATATATTAGTCAAAAAGTGGGATGTCCCATACGTGATGAAAATAATAAGAGAAGTTTTATACACCGGCGACCCAGGCGATGGGAAAATCTTTGTGATGGACGCGTCGGAAGCAATGCGAATTCGAACCGGTGAAAAAGGCGTGTCTGCGATTTAGCAAAGATTGATACCGCTCTGAATACTGAAGGTTTTTGTATAGAGCCATTAAGAAAGGAACATAAAAAATGAAGAGGATTGAAGCTATTGTTCGACACGCCAAGGTCGCTGAGATATGTGCCGTCCTGGAAAAAGTTGAATACCCGGGCCTTATGATTACGGAAATCGAAGGGCACGGAAAACAAAAAGGCCTCACACAGCAGGTCCGGGGCAAAACTTATAAAGTCGGGCTAATGACCAAGGCAAGGATTGAAGTGGTGGTCAAAGACAGCGATGTCGAAAAAATTATCAATGCCATACAAGAAACGGCTTTTACCGGCAAGGAAGGCGATGGCAAGATATTTATCTCGCCCGTTGATGATGCCGTAAGAATCCGCACGAAAGAACGCGGCGAGTCCGCAATAAAATAACAGGACCCCTAACGGACCGTCCTGGTATTAATGGGCTCTGTTCCACGGCTGGCGGAGCCCATATTTCTAACGCAAAAAACGACATAAATGTAAAAGTATTGAGTTAGATATACAAAAACGTAACTATGCTCTTTGATAATTTAATACTTTCAGCAAGCGTAACCGCGGCTTTTACAAGGCCTTATGTAAAAAAAGCCATCAATAAGGCATCCTGGCACAAGGTTTGCGAAGAATACTATAGACAGCCGTAGAAAAATACTATAGACAGCCGGTATTGGTGGACAACTAATTATCAATTTTTACAAGGAGTAAAAGCCGTGAAAAGAATACTTATTTCAACAATACTCATCCTGCTAAGTACGGGAACCGCATTTTGTGATACTGCGACACCTGCGTCGAGTGCAACGCCGGCTGCGGCAGTTACAGCCCCGGCGCCGAAAGTTGACACGGGAGACACCTCGTGGGTGCTTATAAGCGCTGCACTTGTAATGCTTATGACCCCAGGGCTGGCGTTTTTCTACGGCGGCCTGGTTCGTCGCAAAAATATGCTCTCAGTGCTGATGCAATGCCTGATGATTCTGTGCCTGATTAGTTTGCAATGGGTATTGTTCGGTTACAGCTTATCCTTCGGACCCGATCACCGTTCACTTATAGGCGGGCTTGACTGGTCCTTCCTGAGGAACGTGGGGCTTGCTCCAAACGCCGATTACGCACCGACAATTCCGCATCAATTATTTATGATGTTCCAAATGATGTTCGCCGTGATAACGCCCGCGTTGATTATTGGCGCATTCGCCGAACGGATGAGGTTCTCCGCGTTTTGCATCTTTATTCTGTTGTGGGCGACAATCGTATATGACCCCGTTGCACACTGGGTATGGGGAGTTGGCGGATTCATACGAAACTGGGGCGCTCTCGATTTTGCCGGCGGAACCGTAGTGCACATCAACGCAGGTATGACGGCTTTGGCCGCGGCCCTGGTACTTGGCCGACGTCAAGGTTATCCTGATGGGATATCTCCGCCTCATAACCTGCCGTTTGCGGTACTGGGCGCGGCATTGCTCTGGTTCGGCTGGTTTGGGTTCAACGCTGGTAGTGCTCTCGGCGCGGGTAGTTTGGCAGTCAGCGCGTTTACCGTAACACATATTGCCGCCGCGACAGCAGGGCTGGCTTGGGGACTGCTCGACTGGCTCAAACACAAAAAACCCACGACGCTGGGTGTTATTACCGGTATGGTCGCAGGATTGGTGGCAATTACCCCGGCATCAGGATTTGTTGACCCGATGGGCGCTATCTGGATAGGTATTGGAGCCGGGGTTATCCCCTGGTTCGCTGTAACGTATTTCAAAAATTTACTTGGTTATGACGATACGTTGGATGCCTTCGGTGTTCACGGCGTGGGCGGTATCTGGGGAGCGATAGCAACCGGCATCTTTGCCACAAAAACGGTAAATCCCGCAGGAGCCGATGGGTTGCTTTACGGCAATCCCATTCAGCTCTGGATTCAGATTAAAGCCGTGGCAGTCACGGTAGTATATTCGTTCATCGTTGGAATCGTGCTGCTCAAAGCTGTGGACATAGTAATGAAATTACGCATTAGTGAGCACGAAGAACGCGTCGGTCTGGACTTAACACAACACCGTGAAGCCGCATATACCATTATTGACTAATACGAGAAAGGAATAAACCGATGAAATACATAATCGCAGTAATTCAGCCGGACCGACTTGACGAAGTGCTCAAACGGCTAACGGAAAAAGAAATTCACTTAGTTACAGTATCTAACGTCGTAGGCCGGGGCAGACAGAAAGGTGTAGCCGAAGTTTATCGAGGCCACAAGGAACAGGGCAGCTTGCTGAGAAAAGTTCAGATTGAGATAGCGGTGAACGAGGCATTTGTTGAGCCAGCCATTAAAGCAATCATTGACGGTGCAAGAACAGGCCAGATTGGCGACGGCAAGATATTCGTGCTCGACCTGCCCGAATGTATTCGTATCAGAACGGGCGAAAAGGGCAATGAGGCCATCGGTTAGCGCAGAACCTGACTAAAATGACGGGACGAGACAGCTTGTCTGGGCGGGCTCTGTGCCACGGCTGGCAGAGCCCCCATTTTAACACTAAAAATAACAAAAACGTAAAAATTTTTTGAAAGATATACAATAATGTAGATTATTTATCTACTTGCTCTGAGGGTTTATTGAACGTAACTTCAGCATAGACAACGCATTACATTGAAACGGCCATGAATCAGGCATCCTGGCATAAGATTTGCAAAGCTTATGCAGTACAGCCGTTTTATGTAAACACGAAGAAAGTTCGTTTCAATAAACAGCCGAGGGCACAGAGAAATGAAAATAACTCTGGCTATAGCGGCGGTCGTTTTATTGACCGCCGGGACAGGGATTTGTGAAACACAGCAATTAGTTAGCGCTGGTTCTTTGACAAGTCAAAATTCGACAATCGACACAGGTGATACGGCGTGGGTATTGATGAGCGCGGCGCTCGTTATGCTTATGACGCCGGGCCTGGCGTTTTTCTACGGCGGACTGGTTCGACGCAAAAATATGCTGTCGGTCCTGATGCAATGCTTCATGGCCCTGTGCATAATCAGTATTCAATGGGTTGTGTGCGGATACAGCTTGTCGTTCGGGCCCAACATACACGGCATAATCGGCGGACTGGACTGGACATTTTTGACAAACGTCGGTATGACGCCAAATGCCACCTATGCACCAACTATCCCGCACGAAGTTTTTATGATGTTCCAGATGATGTTCGCAGTTATCACGCCTGCGTTAATCTTAGGAGCATTCGCCGAACGGATGAAATTCTCGGCGTTTGTGATTTTCATCCTGCTTTGGGCGACAATTGTATATGACCCAGTTACGCACTGGCTCTGGGGCGACGGCGGTTTCCTGAAGAATATGGGCGCGCTGGACTTCGCCGGGGGTGCGGTGGTTCACATCAACGCAGGTATGACGGCGCTGGCGGCGGCCTTGGTACTGGGGAAACGACAGGGTTATCCAAATGGTATTTCGCCTCCGCATAATTTGCCGTTTGCGGCGCTGGGCGCGGGTTTACTTTGGTTCGGGTGGTTCGGCTTTAACGCGGGCAGCGCCCTGAAGGCATCTGGACTTGCGGGTAATGCTTTTGCCGTTACGCATATCGCAGGCGCAGTGGCAGGCGTAACGTGGTCAGTGCTTGACTGGCTCAGGTATAAAAAACCCACGACACTGGGAATGATTACCGGCGCGGTAGCGGGTCTTGCGGCTGTAACGCCGGCTTCCGGATATGTTACGCCCATCGGAGCAATCTGTATTGGTATGGGAGCCGGGATATTTCCGTGGCTGGTAGTAACTTGCCTTAAAACCAAACTCGGTTACGATGATTCATTGGACGCTTTCGGGGTTCACGGAATCGGCGGCATCTGGGGAGTTCTGGCGACGGGTTTGTGGGCGACAAAAGCAATTAATCCTGACGGAGCCGATGGTTTATTTTACGGTAATCCATTACAATTGTGGATTCAGGCGAAGGCAGTGCTGTTCACGATGATTTACTCGTTTGTAATGGGTTATGTGCTTCTTAAGTTTGTGGACGTGGTAATTAAACTGAGGGTAAGCGAACATGAGGAGCGAGTAGGACTGGACCTGACGCAGCATCGAGAGGCGGCATACACAATTATTGACTAATGGCTTGGCCATCCCTATACGGGAGTGAAAGAGGACAGGGCAAATGAAGTACATAATCGCTGTGATTCAGCCGGACCGACTGGACGAAGTGCTTAAAAAATTAGAGGAAAAAGAAATTCACCTTGTGACGGTGTCGAATGTTGTTGGCCGAGGCAGACAAAAAGGGGTAGCAGAGGTCTATCGAGGCCATAAAGAACAGGGTAGTTTGTTGAGAAAGGTAAAGTTAGAGATAGCGGTAAACGACGCGTTTGTCGAGCCGGCGATAAAAGCGGTAATTGATGGCGCAAGAACAGGTCAAATCGGCGACGGCAAGATATTTATAATTGACCTGCCCGAATGTATCCGTATCAGAACGGGTGAAAAAGGAAATATGGCAATAGGATAAAAAATAATCCGCTCGTAGCGGAGAAAATTTAGCAACCCAATTTTATTAGAGAGGTGGACAAATGACTCCAAAAGAATTCTTTGATTTTGCAAANNGGCTGGAAGCCGATTCACCAGTCAGATATGATGGCGGTTCCAGACCTCAGCACCGTGGTAATGGATTCGTTCTTCGCAAAGCCGACAATGAGCGTCCTCGCGGACGTTCTCGACCCGCTCACACGTGAAGATTACAATCGCGACCCGCGCAATATCGCCAAGAAAGCGGCAGAATTCGCGAAAAGCACCGGGTTGGCAGATACCGCATATTACGGCCCTGAGCCGGAATTCTTCATCTTCGACGAAGTCCGTTATGAGCAGAACCAGCATACCGGAATGTATTCAATCGATTCATCAGAAGGGTCATGGAACACGGCCCGTTTCGAGGAGCCAAACCTTGGATATAAGCCGTCGTACAAAGGCGGTTATTTCCCGGTAAGCCCGACCGACACTCAGCAGGATATTCGCACCGAAATGGTCGAGGAAATGCAGAAGGTCGGTATCGTGATTGAGAAACACCATCACGAAGTCGCCACCGGCGGTCAGGCCGAAATCGATATGCTTTACGCACCGTTAGTCGAGCAGGCCGACAAGCTGATGTGGTACAAATACATCGTAAAGAACGTAGCCAAACGTCACGGCAAAACAGCGACGTTTATGCCCAAGCCGATATTCTTAGACAACGGCTCCGGTATGCACACACACTTCTCGCTGTGGAAAAAGGGCGTCAACCTGTTCGCTGGAAAGGGCTATGCAGGTCTCTCAGACATGGCCTTACACGCAATTGCCGGACTTATCGCTCATGCTCCGGCCAT
>PLLM01000039.1 GCA_003141275.1 Phycisphaerales bacterium | reverse complement strand
GTGGTTTTGCTCCAGCACGAATACGGCCTTGACCCCGACAAAGAAGGACACGATGCACGGGGGACGCACTACGTCGAGATGGCCAAAGCGTTTACCGCCGCGAAACTGACGACGGTTGTGTATTTACATACGGTTTTGGACAACCCCGACGAACATCAAAAGACCGTTGTGCAGGCCCTTGCGAAGGCGTGCGACGGCGTGATTGTTACTACCGAAAGCGCAATCGATATACTCGAATCGGATATCTACCATATTGAGCACAGCAAGCTCAAGCACATCGACCACGGGATACGTATGCATAATCCGTCGCATTACGACCGGCTGGAGATAAAGAACGAATTTGGCCTTGAGCGTCAGTTTCTCGCTACGACGCTCGGGCTGTTATCGCCTGACAAAGGGATTGAATACGGCATACGCGGGTTTGGCAGGTTTCTGGAAGAATCCTGCACGGACGAGCAGCGCAAAAGTATTCTTTACCTCATCGTGGGCGAATGCCACCCGGATTTTGTGCGTGCCGAGAACGGCGAACCTTACAGGCAATTTCAGGCGTCTCTTGCGGCCGCGCTGGAGCAGGCGAAAGTCAAGTGGTGCAAAGTCAAAGACCTGCGAGGAGCGAATCTGGAAGATTACGATGTCGTGTTTCTCGATACCTATCTCGATGAGGGAATGCTGCTGAAAATGTACGGTGCGACCAACGTGATGGTGCTGCCTTATCTGAATATGCAGCAGATATCCAGCGGGGTTTTGGCCGACACGCTCGGCTCAGGCAGGGTGGCGATTGCGACAAAATTCAGGTACGCACGCGAGCTGATTTACTCGAACAAGCGGTGCCCCGAAGGGCTGGTGATGGGGCGTTACGTCCGGGGGATTCTGGTTGACCCGATGGAGCCGTCGGTTGAGCAGATTGCCGGCGGTCTGGATTATTTGGTGTTCAACAAGCAGCGGCGATTATTTATGGAAAAACAGGCGCACCAGCGCGGCTACCAGATGAGCTGGAACAATACTGCCTGGGCGCTGCTGCAATATATCGATTTTCTGCGGGAGGAGCAGGAGATAGTAACCGGCAGAGGGATAACGTTTTCGCGGGAAAGGCCGTCGAAGTATGAGCATATCAGGCGAGCTTCCAGCGATGACAAATAACAGCTTGTGGGGATTTATAAGGCAACCTTTGCCTTGTCTGCACGCAAAGCTGCGCCGTAAAGCAGGGCCATTACAATCATAACTGCCGCGACACAGCAGATAATTGAGATGGTTCCCATCAACGCAATAAAATAATAGCCGGTTGCGAATGTGCCCGCGATGCTGCCCGCCGCTCCCCAGGCGTAAATGTCGCCTACGGTCCTGCCGGTCGGGAGTCCCTTTTCGAGCGCCATTTTAGCGACTACCGGGCTGATTGTTCCCAGAAAAGCCGCAGGCAGCAGGAATACCACGGTAACATGCAGAAGGATTCTTGTGGGCCAGTTGAGCTGCCACAGCCAGGTCCAGCCTCCAACGAGCGTGTTCAAACCGATAATTACAATGCAGGCGGCGGCGCAGGCGGCAAACATAAGGGTGAGCACTTTAACTGTTCTGAAGCGGTCGGCGAGTCGTCCCCCGATGTAGTTGCCGATGGTGATGCCCGCAAGGACAACACCGATTATACTTGTCCACGTGTAAAGTGAGGAGCCGAGGAACCGCGCTATTATTCGGCCTGCGACAAGCTCGATAACCATAATGCAGAAACTCGATATGAACACCGTTGCGCAGGGAATAAACAGCGATTTCAGAGTTGATAAGGCCGATTTTTCTTCACTCATTTACAAACCTTTCAGAGCAGGCGCAAACTATCCTTTACCTGAAATAACAATAATACATTATTTGGCCGTTTTAGGGAATCAATAATCTCCGTAACTGTTCCAAAGATTGTAGATGATAAGTAAAGAGACAGACCTCTTTTACCCGGATTGTGTCATCGATTTCAGAGATTTCGCTGTATTTGCAAACTAGTGGCGGACTGATGGGCAATAAAAAAGCCGGAGCTATTCACTCCGGCTATTGTAAGACAGTGGTAAAATATTACACAGTTATTTAGATTTCCGCTGCCCTACAGAAACCAAAACCCTATTGGAAGAAAAGAACTATTCACTTTTCACCATTTATTATACACTTTACTCATCGCTTTTTGCAAGCCCTTTTTTCACTTTTCTTAAAAGTTTTCGGTGTTCTTAACTTGTTATTTAGCAAGACGTTACGTTTTGGGCCTTTTTAATTAACTAAAAAAGCCCATAGCTGGTATCTACCTGACATCGGTTCTGTTGACATTCGGCACAATTGGCTCCCAGCGGACCTTCGCCGCACCCAAAAGCGTCCCGGTCGCGTATGCCAGGTCAACCTGGGCTATCTGGTATTCGGTCAGCGCGCGAATCTCGGTACTCTGGGCGTTCGCGAATTTTGCCTGCGCGTCAAGCACGTCTGTAGCCGTTCGAAGCCCAACCACAAACTGCCTCTTTTCCGCCTCATATAGCCGGCCTGCTAAAATCGAATTCTGTCTGCCCGCCAAAATGCTTTGCCAGTTCGCCTCCAACTGCTCTATTGCGCCAAGAACCTCCGTCTCAATCTGTATCCGCCGATTCTCTTTGCTGAATAATCGCTGTCTCTTGCGATATTGCGCCTCAAGAAGTCGGCTCTTGGCCGCCTCATTACCAAGGGGCACTATCAGATTCATCCCGACCGTGTAATTTTCAGAAGTTCTGTCAAACATCATGTCATAAGCATCGCTTCTCGCTTTTCCGATGCCGTTCATATTGTATGTGTAGTCCAGTGCAACCAACGGCAGCGTCTGATTCTTATAATAATCCACCGTACTCGAATCCTGAGCAAGCTGCAATTCCACCTCCAGCAGTTCCATCCGGTTTTCGACTGCAGATGCCGACAGTTGTTTTTTATCTATCTCGTATCGCACGGGGTCCGGCTCAGTCATCGGAACCACCGCGGCAGGCGAGTCAATACCCATGCCCGCTTCATTCATTATCTGTTTCAGCTCTCTCTGTCTATCCTCCATCGCCTTTTTTGCCGTGATTATCCCGTCTAACCGTTCCGCCACTCCCGCTTCCGACCGCGTTTCCTCTACCGCCGCCTTTTCTCCAAGAGCCACCATTCTCCTCGTCTGGGCCAATTGCGCCTGTGCCAACTCGTATTCCTGCTGACGAACCTCAAGCTCTTTTCTTGCCGCATACAACCGCCAGTACCCACGGTCGGCATTGGCTAAAACGCGTATCACCTCTAACTTTGTCATCGCATCGGTTATATGCCGCTGGTATTCCAGAATCCGTATCGAATATGTATTCACACGCTTACCGGCGCCTCGCAGCAATGGCTGACTTATCGAAAACGTGGTCGTCGGCGTGTAACTTACATCGCTAAAGTTCCCGACGGAAACGTTGGTGCGATTATCCGCAAGGTCAAATTTCGCTGTTCCGCCTGTCTGCAATGGAACCTGGACCCCAAGGTCAACCGTTTGGGTTTTGTATTTCTGTGCCTGGTCAACTACAACCGACGGCTGGTTTATATTACCGTAAGTTAAATTCGAGAAAAATGACGATTCGAATTTCGCCTCTTCCGCGCTTACCTGCTTGGCCGCTATCGTCGGCTCAATCAATTGCACTTTCAAATCCAGATTATTCTTCAGCGTCATCGCCCGGCACTGCTCGATGCTCAGCGTTATCTCTTTTTCCGCCGGCTTATTTATGTCTATTCCATCGTTTGCATCCGCTTTGGCGGTGAGCTTCAGCGTATCGACGTCCTTGGTTTGCTCCGGCTTTACCTTTACATCGAGAAAATCTTCCTCTTTCGTAAATTCATCACAGCCAGCCAAAGCAATCGACATTCCCAACAAAAGCATCAAAATTAAACTTTTCACTACAATCACTCTCCTACTCATGTCTCAACGCCTCTATGGGGTCCAATCTCGCCGCTTTTATCGCCGGGAACATCCCGAAAACTATTCCAACTGTCCCTGCAAAACCAAAAGACAGAGCTATCGCCCAGGCCGGTATATATGTCTTCGCCAGCAGCGCGTTTGAATGTGCTATCACAAAAGTCAGACCCCATCCAACCCCCACTCCGACAAGGCCGCCCACGAAGCACAGTATTATCGCCTCAATTAAAAATTGCGTCAGTATCGCGGATTTCTTTGCGCCGACGGCTTTGCGAAGACCGATTTCCTTTGTCCGCTCCGATATCGATACGAGCATTATATTCATAATGCCCACCCCGCCGACCAAAAGCGAGATGCCGACTATTCCGCCGGCGACCAGCGTTACCACAAGCGATATATTATTGAACGTCTCTATCACGCTTTTTAGGGACTCAACCCTGAAAGTATCCGGCTCATCGGGGCCCAGGTGTCTCTCGCGGCGGAGGAAGAATTTTAACTCCTCCACTGCTTCTTCATTGAGCTCTGTTGACTTGGCCTCGGCAAACGCCCATACCCAGAAATACATCTGGAATTTTGAAGCGGTATCGAAGGGAATTATTATTTCGAATCGCTCCTGTCCGCCGCCGCCTATCCCAAGGTCGGCCTGCTTTTCAATAACCCCGATAATCCGGAAATTTCTGAATCCTATTCGAATCGTTTCGCCTATGCAGTCCTTGTCGAACCCAAGTTTATCACGAAGCTCCGGCTCTATCAGGCACACCATCCGCCCCGTGTCTATATCCGATAATTCACGGCCTATGACAATTGCCCTGCGCTCAATCGAATGCCACGACGGCTCCACGCCATAAACATGAGCGTTCTGCACCGATTTTTCGCCGTATTTAACCGTGTACTGCCCGGCCTCGCTTATTTTTGAGTATCGCTCCAGCGACGGGCAATGCTCCAAAAGCCCTTCAAATTCTCTGGTTTTAAATCTTATATCCCACCACGTCAGGGTGCGTTTAAGTCCCTTATCCGGCAGTTGTGGTTGAACTATTATCGTGTTGCTGCCGAATGTCTCGACCTGGCTGAGGATTTTCGCCTTGAGGCCCGTCAACGCCGCGATTACTGCCGTAACCGACGCGACGCCGATAACTATCCCAATCGTCGTAAGTATCGACCTTGTCTTGTTGGCCCATATCTGCCCAAGGGCGAGATAAACGCTCTGGTAAACAAGCCGGAAGAACATAAGCGGCATAGCAAGCAATCTCTTCATCCTGCATCCTCCGCTTTTTCGTCCTGTTTCTGTTCGTGTATATTGTCCTCCGCTGTTGTCCTGTCGCTGCGAATCAAACCATCCTGCATTCTGATTATTCTTTTTGTGCGCTGCGCAACATCATATTCGTGCGTTACCATCACAATTGTCTGCCCCTGCCTGTGAAGCTCGTCGAAAAGGTCTAATATGCTGTTGCTTGTCTTTGTATCCAAATTCCCCGTCGGCTCGTCGGCCAGCAGTATGCTCGGGTTACACACCAGCGCCCTGGCAATCGCGACCCGTTGTTTTTCGCCGCCCGAAAGCTGATTCGGCTTGTGCTTGACCCTGTCGCCCAGTCCGACCCGCTCAAGGGCTTTCTTTGCCCTAGCCGTCCTGCCAAACCAGCCGCCCTGCGCATACAGCAGGGGCATCTCGACATTTTTCAAGGCGTTCATTTGGGGCAAAAGCTCAAACGACTGAAACACAAAACCAATCCGCTCGTTTCGGATCCTTGCCAGTTCCGAATCCGCAAGCTCCGTAACGTTGTCGCCGTCAAGCTCATACACCCCTTGGCTTGCTCGGTCTAAGCACCCCAGAACGTTCATCAGCGTACTTTTGCCCGACCCGGAATGGCCCATCACCGCGATGTATTCGTTCTCTCGCACTTCCAAATCCACGCCGTCCAAGGCGTGTATCTCTTCCACGCCGACCCTGTAGAATCGTTTCAGCTCTTTGAGCCGGATTACAACTTTATCGCCCGGATTATTTGCCTGCTGTTGCATTGATGTCGTTGCTGTCCTTTTTACCTTTTACTTTTTGATTTTTATCTTTCACTTCCCGCTCGTCTTTCAATTTCTGGTCCTGCTTGAGATTGTCGAGGACCTTATAAGGCCCGACCACAACCTTGTCGCCATCCTTAAGCCCCGCCAGAACTATCGTATGTGTCAAATCGCTCTGCCCCGCCCTGACGGGCGTCGCGACCGCTTTGCCGTCAACGACCCTGTAAACGACCGTTGCGAATTTCTTGCCTTTATCAAGCACATCGTTCTTCTCGCGAATATCAAGTGGCAAACTGTCAACCTCTCTTGCCAGTATCGCCTGGCTTGGCACCGTGATAACATCGGGATGCTTTCTCGTTTCGATATCGACGTCGGCCGTCAACCCGGTATAAAGCTTCGAGACATTCGCGTCGTTATGAAGCAGGATTTCGGTGCGGTAGTATCTTGTCTGGTTGCTGCTGAACCGGTGCTTCATGGCAATCTCATCGACTACGCCGGTGAATTTAACATTGGGAAACGCCTGGATGTTTACAACCGCTTTCTGTCCGACCTCAAGAGCCCCTATATCTGCCTCATCAACCTGTGCCACTACAAGCATTTTGGAACGATCCGACACCTCCATTATCACCGTCCCGGGGTAATTAATCGCCCCCGTCACCACTTCGCCAACCTTGTTATTAACGCGCGTTACAACACCGTTGATTGGTGACGTTATTGTTGTATACCCGATCATTTCCTTCGCTTCTTCTATATGCGCTTCGGCCGCTTCTAAATTGTACTTCAATACCTTCAAATTCTTATCAGACGCCTCAAGGTTAAACTTGGCCGACTCGTACTGACCTTTGAGCTCATCCACTTTATATTTTATCAGGTCAAAATCCGCCTTGCTTATATCCCTCGACTCAAACAATCCCTTTTTTCTTTCGAGGTCATTTTGCGCCTGCTCTAATGTAGCGGCGAGAGCCACAAGATTCGACTTGCTGCTCTCGATCCTCGCCTTTTCAACTTCTGTTTGTGCCTCCTGCGCATTTCGGCTCGCCTCTGCCAGCCGCAACTGGCTCTCCAAATCCTTTGCATCAAGCTTGACCAGCACCGACGCAGGTATCGGCGGATTTGCGTTCGGGTCGCCGCAGGTAACAACGTTGCCCTCGTCATAGGGCATATCAATTATCCGGGCGGACACCCTCGTGCTTATCTGGACTATTTCCTTCGGCTCGACCTCGCCCGTTGCGCTTACTCGCTCGGTCAAATCCCCGCGCTTTACCTCCTCAATACGCACCACTTCCTCTTTGCCATTGCCTTTGCGATTTTTGCTGACCATCCAGCCAACCACTAACAACACCAAAACCGCCACAATAGCGATAATAATCCACTTTCGTCGCTTCTTCACAACTGCTCCTCTCATGATAAAAACTATTGTCCCAGGGGACCTCCTCTGCCTTGGCCTTTCCCATCCATATTACTCTGTTATTATAACGCGCAACGTTACCGTTTTGTTATCGTCTTGTCCATTTTTAGTGATTTTTTCGCTGCAGACGCGGTTTTTCGTTTGTTTTGAGCGACAAAACGCCTGTTAGGATTGAAAATTATTCATAATTAAAGCATTGAAAATGACCCCGCCAGAGCCAAGGGTTGTTAAGATGGGGTACGCGAATATGTTGTCAATAGTCGGTTTTATAAGACCCAGGTCGGTAGTGTTTTTGGTTTACGCTGTCGACTCAGGGCAGCATTGATGTGGCTATCTGGGCAACAACGCTTCCGGCTTTTTTGGTTGCCAATGGCCCGACGAGCGCCAGCAGCTCGGAGTTAGTTTGGGCCAGCCGGGCTTTGTCTTCAAGCAGGTTTTTAACCTTTTCGATAATCGGCTCAATCGAACGGAAATAGGGCATAAACTCCGGCACAAGCTCTTTGCCTGCGAGGATATTGACCAGCGACAGATATTTGGTTGTTACTAACCATCGGCCGAACAGATGCCACAGCGACGGATTGGTTTGATACATAATCACCATCGGGCAGCCCGCGGAGGCCACCTGCAAGGTTGCGCTGCCGCTTGCGACGAGGGCGAAATCGCTGCTTCTTGCCGTCTGATATACTGAGTCAATCGAGTAATCAGTTCGAAATCCCATAAGACGGGTCGAGTCAAGCGCGCCTCTGGTCGCCTCATCGACGGCCACCGTCGTAAACGCGGCATTGGGGTATCTTTTTCGCAGGGCAATCGCGATTTGCTGCATAGGTCGCCAAAGCGTTCCAACTTCGGCAGGTCTTGAGCCGGGGACAATCGCGATTTTGGCGTTGGCGGGATTGAAATTTCGATAGTCACGTTTGGCTCTGTTCAAATCAGATTGCGTAAGTCCATCAAGCAGTGGGTTGCCGACGAATTCAGCGGGGACGCCCCGGCTCGTAAACCATTCCTGCTCGAAGGGTAAAAGGCAGCAGAGCTTGTCGCAATATTTTCGTAGTTTGCCGATTCGCCAGGGCGCCCAGGCCCAGAGTTGCGGCGCGACGTAGAAAAGCGTTTTGATGCCTGATTTTTTGGCGGCCTTTGCGATATGAAAGTTGAAGGCAGGCGAGTCGCAGACAATTACGAGATTAGGTTTGCTGATTGCCAGAAACTTCGCGACTTTTTTTATCAGCCGGTAATAGTGAGAGACGTGCGCAAAGGCGTTATAAGTCATTGCGGCCCGACCGACGGGGTTTTCGATTAGTGTGCAGCCGGCTTCCGCCATTTTGGGGCCGCCTATGCCGACAAACTCTAAATCGCGTTTTGTCTGTTTCAGGGCGAGTATCAGGGCGGCGCAATGTCTGTCAGCGCTGGGTTCGGCAGCACTAATAAAGATTGTTTGTTTGGTGTCTTGGCCGGCCATAACCGCCTATGTTGCCTGCACACTGAAAACGTCAAATTGCGTCCCGAACTGGCGAATATAGAAAAGCGAATACGCCCGTTTGAAAGCGATAAATGGCAATAGAATCACAGTTCCTATATACGGTATCAATAAAAGTATGCTCGCGCAGCAACAGCAGCAGCCAATCAGGCAAATGGCCAGAACGATGAACACTATAACCATAGATATCACAATCTGAAACAGGATATACAAAATCATTTGGGCTTTGTGACTGCCCATAAGCGTGAGGCATTGTTTCCAGCCGGCGACGCTGCTTTCGGTGTGAAGGAACATAATCGGCACGACAAAATCAGTGGTGAATTTGGCGATTAGACCAAGTAAAACCGCGACGACAACTACAACAAAAATGGCCCCGGTCAAACCGATTATGGCCGCCGGGTTAAATCCTGTTGCACACATAACAAAACCGGCGAAGATGGAAGCCGCTATCGGAATTCCTATTACAAGGAATCCAATAAACCCAAGTATGATGCGGAACAGGAAGAGCGAATTGCCGTGCCGGGCGAATTTGTTCCAGGGGACAACGACTTCGGCCTTATTGCCCGCGACACAATGAACGAACATAAACTGTCCTCTGCTCCGCAGCCAGCAAAGAACCACCGCTACAATTATGACTATCGGGACGATTATCGCGGCAACGAAAATTATTACTGCCAGATGAGCGAGTATGCCGTTTTTTATCGTCTCCATTACCGGGCCGCCGTGGCCGTACTCTTTCCATCCGCCGCCGCCACCGCCGCCTCGGCCAAGTTGCGCCAGCCAGGCGCAGAAACCAATAATAAGCCACTTTGACAAATCAAACGGTTTGAAAAGCATCAGCCGGACGTGTTCAATGGCCTGACCGATTGGGTCGATTACGCTAATGCGTTGTGGGTTTTCTAATCCCATAAGGTAACTCCTTTAACTGTTTTTTAAGGGATGGAGTTAGGTTGTCTGTGTCCTGGCGGCGTCTTTCAGCCGGCGAAGCTCTTTGCGTACGGGCCAGTCGCCCAGCGCAAGAACAAACGGCAGAATTATATTGGCAATCGGCACCAAGGTCAGCAATCCCCACGCCCATCTATAACCCGCCTTGTGGAAAATCATGCAGTTAATCCACGTTTTTACCAAGAGCATAATCAGGGAAAGAAGTACCGCCAAAGCCACAATAGTGACAATAAAAACAGGCAGCATATCGTTAGGGTTCATATTAGCGCAGCACATATCTTCTCCTTTCAATAGATTTTGATAAAGGATATACTCTGGCCGATGAGTTTACCCGTTTCGGAGCCGTTTGGAAAGCCCTGAGAGAATAAAATGCAAAATGCAAAAACTGAGACAAAAAAGAAGTTCTCCTGCCAAAGGACGATGATACGCTCCTTTATCAGCATTATTGCGATAGGGGGCGTAATCTTCGTATTGGCGGGCCGGCTGGATTACTGGCAGGGCTGGCTTTTCTTTTCGATTCTCCTGATTTTTATGACGGGATTCGGCGTTTTTTTTACCAAAAAACAGGACCTTATGCAGGAACGCGTCAGACCCGGCCCCGGCGTCAAGTGGTGGGACAAAATCTTTTTAGCTGTCCACGTTCCCTTGTCTTTTTCCGTCAGTTTACTTGCCGCTCTCGACGCGGGCCGGTTTCACTGGTCGCCTCAATTACCAATTGTCCTGTATCCGGTGATGTTTGTTTTGATTCTGGCCGGCTGCTGTATTATCTATTGGGCGATGTGGACCAATAACTTTTTTTCCAGCGGCGTCCGCATCCAGACCGACCGGGGCCATTATGTCGTTACCGAAGGGCCATACCGTTACGTTCGCCATCCCGGCTACGTCGGAATAATCATCTCCATGCCTGCCTTGGCTTTACTTCTCGGCTCAATCTATGCTCTTATCCCGGCCGCGATAGATATCTTTCTGCTTATCATTCGCACATACCTTGAAGACATCACCCTTCAAAAAGAGCTCCCCGGCTATACTGACTACACAAAACAAGTCCGCTTCCGACTCATACCCTGTATCTGGTAATCTCGATTTAACGGTTGCAACGCCGGCAGCGCAAAAAAAGGGCGCTATGGTAATAGCGCCCCGATAATCGACGGTTATTTAGAACCCATAAACGGGTTTCAATTCGGCTTCCGAGGGTAAATGGTCGTAAACCTCTCCTTTGGGGCCGACGTAATTATTTTCGCCCTGCTTAGTCAGCTTGACAGGCGTAAATGAGCCGTTGCTGTTTGTGATGTTGACAGTGACTATGTTGGCGGCGTCCTGTTTTTCGGATTTAGCGGGCGTCGCCGTCTCATGTTTCTTTTTGTCTTGTGCGTTGCCGATGAGCAAACCAGTGCCGGCACCGATTGCGCCGCCGATTAACGCGCCTTGCCCGGTTTTGCCGGACTGATGTCCTATTATCGCTCCTGTGCCGGCGCCTACCGCCCCGCCGGCGACCGCGCCTGTCTTGGCATCGCTGTCACAGCCGATGCCGAATACCAAAACAACCAGACATATTACCGTAACCGGCACCGAAACTACGTATTTTGTCATTTTTTTACACTCCATAAAACCCTAAAAGCACCTGCCTGCGTCTATACGATTTAAACGCAGGCAGTGTTTTAAGTATATCGGCCGGAAACGAAAAAACGCTTCAGTCGATAAATTCCAGCATCATTTTATCAGATAAGCTGTGCCTTGCCGGGTAATGCGACTGGTTCAGCGGGCAGTTCACCTGCGAAATCCAGTTTGGCCGGCATCAGGTCGAGTTTTGACGCGTTCATAACCCAGTCCCAGGAGATTTCCCTTCCGGTATATGTGCTCATTCTGCCCATAATGCCGGCCAGCGTGCTCTCGGCAACGCGTTTGGCCTCGTTGAGCGGCTTGCCGTCTTTGATACTTTGTATCAGGTCGGCGTGCTCCACGACGTATGGGTTCGGGTTGGGGCCTTCGTATCTATATGCGTGTTCGCCCTTGATATAGCCAGTCGCGCCGTCTGTGTAGCAGATTCCTTTGGTTCCCTTGACGTTTTCCGAGATGCGTTCGGTGCAGGCGGGCATTTGTCGGCACATACTTGTAACTTTTATTCCTTTTGGATATTCGAATTCGACTGCGAAATGGTCGTATATATTGCCGTAGTGTCTCACGGCTCTGCCGCCCATTCCGTATGCCTTGACGGGATGCGCGTCGAGTGCCCAGTTGATGACATCGATATTGTGAACGTGCTGCTCGACGATGTGGTCGCCGGAGGTCCAGAGGAACCAGGGCCAGTTTCTGCACTGCCATTCCATATCGTTTGGCATTTTGTCTCTTTCAAACCATTTCCAGTAGTTAAGCATATCGCCGCCGCACCAATAGCACTGCGCGGCCATTATTTCGCCTATAGCGCCATCGTGCACTTTTTTCATCAAATCGAGATAGTGCTTCTGATGTCTGCGTTGAGTGCCTGCGACGATAGACAGTTTTTTCTGGGCCGCCAGTTCAGCCGTCTGGATTACCGACCTGATTCCGATGGGGTCAACGCCTGCCGGCTTTTCCATAAAGACGTGTTTGCCCGCCTCGACCGCGGCCTTGAGGTGTATCGGCCTTGTATATGGCGGGGCGGTCAGCAAGACCATATTAACGTCGGTAGCCAATAACTTTTGATACGCATCGAAGCCAACGAAGCACATTTCGGGCTTGACGTTGAATCCGCGTGGCAGGGGGGCACGTTTTCTGTCCGGGAAACCCTCCTTGAAATCTTTAAGGGCGAGGTCGATGTGGTCCTGGAAGATGTCTGCGATAGCGACTAATTCGACGGATTCCGATGCCTCGATGCAGTCGCGTGTAGCGTCCATTCCGCGTCCGCCGCAGCCGATAAGCCCGATGCGGATTTTATCGCTGCCTGCTACGTAAGCCGCGCTGCCGACTTTGGCGGCCGGCTGACAACCCGCGATTTGCGAGGCGATTGCTCCAAGCGAAACCGCCGCGGTGGTTTTCATAAATAACCTTCTGTCCATTTCCTGCATAAGTATCACCCTTTCAACTTTTGGTTAAGGATTGTTTCAATAGTCATCGCACCAGCGATATGCGTCGATTACCGCGCGTTCACCTTCTTTGCCGGGTCTGCTTTTGCCGTGCTCCATACAAAGGACGCCATGGTATCCTTTTTCGTGAATATGCTTGAAGATGTTTCGATAGTTGATTTCGCCTGTTGTCGGCTCGTTTCGTCCGGGCGTGTCACCCAGATGAAATACGGCGATTTCCTCCCAAGCGCGGTCCATATTGGGAATGAGGTTGCCCTCGGTAATCTGCTGATGGTACAGGTCGTCGAGGATTTTGCAGGATGGGCTGTTGACCGCCCTGCAAATCTGGTAGGCCTGCGGGATTTTGGAAAGAAACATCCCTGGGTGGTTTATCCAGTTATTCAGCGACTCGATAACCATGATGAAGCCGTCTTTTTCGCAGACCTCGGCGCAGGCCTTGAGGTTGTCGATAACATTGGCCGTCTGGTAGGCCCATTCCTGGTTGTTGGCATATTGCCCCGGTACGACGATGCCCATTTTGCAGCCGGTGCGTTTTGAGACCTCGATTGCCGCTTTGATTTTGGTGATAGCCGACTCACGGACTTTATTGTCCTTCAGGACAAACGTCGGCCTGCCGAATTCGGCGCAGGCGATAAAGGGGCCCATAGCGAGATTGAGCTTTTGGCATTGTTTGGCAATTGCTTCCTGCAGTTCGGGCGGTTTCTGGTTGAGGTTGTTATCGAACATTGCAGAGAACCCCTCGTCGGCGAAGAACTTCAACTGGTCGATGGGGTCTTTGCCCGCGCTTGCCTCATATCCCCCAAGCTCCGGGGCGTATTTGAGCTTGAATTTGCTCGCCTCGGCGGAGCGAGGCGAAGCCGGGCCTGTGGGTTTTGCTGCGAGTGCTGATTTGTATTCCGCGCGAGAACAACTTGATATTGCCGCCACCCCGGCGGTGAGACCTGCTGCTACAAACGCCCTTCGGTCCATTGCCATGCCTCCTAAAAATTATCGTTTCAGACCATTGCCCATTTTTACCATTTGCCATTTTCAACATCAAGCGAATAGTTATGTTGTTCGCCTGCGTTGCTTTTGCCGGGCATATCTAATATACTCACCGATTCGAGTAAAAAGGATATTCGATGTTATCCGAATTGGAACTGCAAAATCTAAAGGGGCTTTCAGCGGCCCAGGTTCAGGAACGTCTTAAAAGAGATGGCTATAACGAACTGCCCTCATCCCAGAAAAGAAGCATCTTCAAAATTATCATAGAAGTATTCCGTGAGCCAATGTTTCTGCTGCTGGTTGCCTGCGGCACTATTTACCTGATTCTTGGCAATATGGGTGAAGCGGCGATGCTGCTGGGGTTCGTTTTTGTCGTGATGGGTATCACGATATACCAGGAGGGCAAGACCGAAAGGGCGATAGAGGCATTGAGAGATTTATCAAGCCCCCGCGCACTTGTGATTCGCGATGGTATTCAGACGAGAATCGCCGGCAGAGAGGTGGTTAAGGACGACATAATTGTTCTAAGAGAAGGCGACAGAATACCCGCTGACGCCGTTTTACTTTGGAGCTTGCATTTAACGGCCGATGAATCGCTTCTTACCGGTGAATCACTGGCAGTGCGCAAAACGCCTGCGGATAATGTTGATATCCAATCACGTAGGCCGGGCGGGGATGATTTGCCGTTTTTATACTCCGGCTGTCTTGTGGTCCAGGGCCAGGGGATTGCCCGCGTTGTCGCAACCGGAGCCGAGACCGAAATCGGCAAGATAGGCAAGGTCCTCACCACAATAGAAAACGAGCAAACCCTGCTGCAAAAAGAGACCGCCAGGGTGGTCAAAATTATCTTCTTCATAGCGATAGTTCTCTGTCTTATCGTCGTCGCGGTTTACGGATTAACCAGAGGCAAATGGCTCGAAGGCATTTTGGCGGGCATTACTTTGGCAATGGCGATTTTGCCCGAAGAATTCCCTGTCGTTCTCACCATATTTCTTGCTCTTGGCGCCTGGCGTATTTCCCGCAAGGGGGTATTGACGAGAAGGGTGGCCGCGGTCGAAATTATCGGGGCCGCAACTGTTTTGTGCGTTGATAAAACCGGGACGCTTACGCAAAACAGGATGTCCATAAAGAAGCTTTTTGCCGGCGGCAAATTCTGTGATGTGAAAACCGACGGCAGGTTCACCTTGCCCGAGGATTTCCACGAAGTGGTGGAATACGGCATTCTCGCCAGTAAAAAAGACCCGTTTGACCCGATGGATAAGGCCCTCAACGAGCTGGGCCACAAGGCGCTTTATAACACCGAACATCTTCACAACTGGCCTTTGATAGAAGAATACCCTCTTTCCAGGGAAATAAGGGCCTTGTCTAACGCGTGGGAAACACCCGATGGCGAGGGTTATATGGTATCCGCCAAGGGCGCTCCGGAGGCAATCGCGGACCTTTGCCATTTGAATGCGGAAGAAAGAGAATCGCTCGTTGGGGCAATAAATTTAATGGCAGGCGAGGGGCTTCGGGTTTTGGGTGTGGCCAAGGCATATTTTGATAGGCAGAAACTGCCGACGTCGCAGCATGATTTTGATTTTTATCTTGTAGGTTTAATAGGAATGGCTGACCCGGTTCGTGAAACCGTACCTTGCGCTATCAAGGAATGTTATAACGCAGGTATAAGGGTAGTAATGATTACCGGCGATTACCCTGCTACCGCATGCAACATCGCAAAACAGATAGGGCTTAAAAACCCCGAAAACGTCATTACCGGCCCTGAGCTTGAAAAATTAAGTCCTGAAAAGCTCGCCGAACAAATCCGTACGGTAAACATTTTCTCAAGAGTCGTCCCTGAACAAAAACTGCTTATCGTCGATGCCCTCAAGGCCAATGGCGAAGTGGTGGCTATGACGGGCGACGGCGTAAATGACGCGCCGGCGCTGAAGTCGGCCCATATTGGCGTTGCGATGGGTGAACGCGGCACCGATGTCGCAAGAGAGTCGTCCGACCTTGTGCTTTTAAATGATGATTTTACGTCTATAGTCGATGCGGTCAGGATGGGCAGGCGTATTTTCGACAATCTCAGGAAGGCGACCGCCTATATCATCAGCGTTCATGTCCCCATAGCCGGCTCATCGCTGATTCCGGTCCTGCTGGGCTGGCCGATAATTCTGTATCCTGTGCATATCGTTTTTCTTGAGCTTATAATCGATCCCGCCTGTTCGATTGTTTTTGAAGCGGAAACGGAAGAGTCGAATATTATGCGTCGTCCGCCCAGGTCGCCCAAAACATCTATGTTTTCCCGTCGACTGGTAATTTTGAGCTTGCTGCAGGGATTGTTCGCGCTTCTTGTTGTAACGAGTGTTTTCAGGATTGCGCTGGGACTCGGCCAGAGCGAGGCAAACGCAAGGACACTGGCATTCACTACACTTGTAATATCCAACCTGTGCCTGATTCTCTCCAACCGTTCCTGGTCAAGGAGCATCATCAGTTCCCTGACGGTTCATAATAAGTGGCTTGTCCGAGTGGTGGCGGGCGCTACTTTGTTCCTCGGGCTGGCTATCTATGTCCCGATTTTGCAGAGATTGTTCCATTTCGAGCGTCTGCACACAAATGACGTTCTCATTTCCTTGTCGGCGGGGGTATTGAGCGTGATATGGTTTGAAGTGGTGAAGATATTCGCCGGCAAAAACAATGCGGAACTTTTGAAATCCTGAGGGGATATCCAATCCTCATCGGCTAATCGGGATTATTACGGAAGGAAAGGGGAAATTATGGCGGTCTATATGATTATCGAGGCCAAAGAAATTATGGATAGAGCCAGATACAGTGAGTATATCGAGAAGGTGCCGCGGACTATCGGAAAATTCGGCGGTAAATATCTGGCTCGCGGCGGAGAGGTAACGGTTGTTTCCGGCGATTGGAAACCCGCCCGGCTGATTGTTGTCGAGTTTGCCTCGATGGAAAAGTTTCATGCCTGGTGGCGTTCGCCGGAATATCGGGCGGTGTCGCCTCTCCGTGAGCAGTCGGCCAAAACAAATGCAATTATTGTGGAAGGTGTTTAAGGAGGTATATTCTAATGAAAATCATAGCGTTTAACGGCAGCCCGAGAAAAGGATGGAATACGGCAACCCTGCTCAAAAAAACTCTTGAAGGCGCATCGTCGCAGGGAGCACAGACGGAACTTATACATTTGTACGATTTAAATTATAAAGGATGTATCAGTTGTTTTGCCTGCAAGAAAAAAGGCGGCGAAAGCTATGGCAAATGCGTGGTAAAAGATGTCCTGAAGCCGATTTTTGAAAAGGTCGAAACTGTTGATGCCGTTATTTTTGGTTCGCCTGTTTATCTGGGGACTATTACCGGTGCAATGCAGTCGTTTATGGAGCGGCTTGTTTTTCCGTATATTATTTATAGCGACCCCCCGGCGTCACTTTTTCCGAAAAAGATTCACACAGGGTTTATTTATACGATGGGCGTTAGCGAGCAAGCAATGAACCAGTTCGGCTATCAACAACGCTTCGCAAATATTGAACGTCTTCTGAGAATAATCTTCGGCTCAGGCGAGACGCTGTTAAGTTTTGATACATTGCAGTTCGAGGATTATTCGAAAGTGGTAGCGCCGCGGTTTGACCCCGTGCAGAAGTTAAAAAGACGAAAAGAGATATTTCCTCAGGATTGCCAAAAGGCTTTTGAGATGGGCGCACGCTTTGCCGCGAAGGAAAAAATATGAAAAGAGCGTTATTAGTCATCGATGTACAGAACGTGTATTTCGCCGGGAAGCTACTGATAACCCATCCCGCAGGCAGCTTTGAGAATATCCTCAAGGCAATGGATGGGGCGAACGCCGCGGGGATACCGGTCATTGTAATTCAGCATACGGCTTCGTCTATGGCGGCGTTCCAGAAGGGAAGTCCGCAGTGGCAGCTTCATCCCGAGGTGACGAAAAGGCCTTGCCTGACCGTCGTCGATAAGACGCTGCCCGGAAGTTTTACCGGCACAGGGCTGGAAACGGTCTTACGCGAAAAAGGCGTCGATACGGTTGCCATTGCCGGCTATATGACCCAGATGTGCTGTGATACTACCGCCCGCCAGGCATTTCACCTCGGTTTTGCGGTGGAGTTCCTTTCCGACGCCACCGGCACTCTCGCTGTTTCCAATTCGGCTGGTTCTGTTACCGCTGAGGAACTGCATCGGGCGATTCTGGTTACACAGGCAATGCGATTCAGCAAGGTAATGACTACCAAAGATTGGCTTGCGGGCTTATGACGCCGCAGAAAATAATTCGTAGAAGCCAATACTGGGTTTATATAGTACGCTGCAAAGATGGAACATATTATACGGGATATACCAAGAACCTCGAAAACAGGATTGCCTTGCACAAAAGCGGCAAGGGGGCAAAATACGTAAAATACAAGCTGCCAGCAGAGCTGGTTTATGCCAAAGAGTATCGCTATTACAAAAGTGCGTTGAATGAAGAAAGGCGTATTAAAAAATTGAAACGGGAGCAGAAGTCAGAGCTTGTCAGGATTTATGCTGAAAATAACCATAAAATCGCAGAATGAAAAATGCCCTCGTGGTTTTGAAGGGGGTACGATGAAAGTATTCCTTCAAACCTTCGGCTGCCAGATGAATAAGCTGGATTCGGCGATTGTTGAATCCTCCCTTCGCGATGCTGGCTATCAGTTTGCGAATAACGCCAAAGACGCGGATGTTGTCCTGATAAATACCTGCTCGGTTCGCGACCATGCTGAGCAGCGGGTTATGTCGCATCTCGGGAATCTTAAACACATCAAAGAGACCAGGCCTGATTTGGTGGTAGGCGTTATTGGTTGTATGGCACAGCGGCTGGGCAGTGAATTGTTTAAGCAATCGGCTGTGGATATCGTTTGCGGCCCCGCCCAGATAGCCGAGATACCCCGGCTGATAGCCGAAGTGATGCAGGAAAAGAAAAAAACGGTCGCCGTTACGGAGAAGATTCGCCAAATATCGCCTGATGCCCAGTCGTTGGAACGGTTTGAAACCGAATACAGCGGCGATGATACGGATATACCGGCTCAGGCATACGTCCGGGCGATGCACGGTTGCGACAAATTTTGTTCCTACTGCGTTGTGCCTTATGTCCGCGGGCTGGAGACATCACGCTCGCCGGAAGCGATAATCGAGCAAACCAAACGCCTTGCCCAAAATGGTATCAAACAAATTACCCTGCTTGGCCAGAGAATCAACGCTTACGAATACAAGGCGGGCGACAAAACATATTGTCTTGCGGACCTCCTTGAAATGATAAGCGAAATCGACGGCATCGAATGGATAAAGTTCGTTACCAGTTACCCGTCTCAAAAGTATTACAAAGAGATTATGCAGGCGATGGCTGAATTGCCGAAGGTTTGCCGATACCTGCACATCCCCGCACAAAGCGGCTCAGACCAAATCCTCAAGGCGATGAACCGCGGCTACACCTCGGCGGAATATCTCGAACTGCTCGATATTGCCCGTCAAATCGTGCCTGACATCGCCATCGCAGGCGATTTTATCGTCGGCTTCCCCGGTGAAACCGATGACGACTTTTCGCAAACCGTTGACCTTGTCAAAAAGGCACGATACAAAAACTCGTTTATTTTCAAATACTCGCCAAGACCCGGCACTATAGCCGACAAACGGCTGGAGGATAACGTCCCGCAGGAAATCAAGGAAAGGCGAAACCACGAGCTTCTAAAGGTGCAGGAAGAAATCAGCAGGGCTCTTGCCGCTGAGGTTACAGGCCGAACCGTCAAAGTCCTCGTCGAAGGACCAAGCAAAAAATCGCATCAGGTCGATAATCTCCCTCAGCTTATCGGCAGGACATCAGGCGATTGGATTGCCGTCTTCAACGGCCCTGAAAACCTCGCGGGCCGGTTCGCAAACGTCAAAATCACCCGAACAACACCGCTTACCCTGTTCGGCGAGCTGGTCTGATTCAGCCGTTTTGCTTCTGCTACAAAATCCTTTGAAAATTAACCCCTTTGCGGTATGCTTGTCGATTATATTTGAATACCCCTTTTTTAATTTGTGAGATGATTTATGAGCGAATTTAAAATTGAGCCATCGCAAAGGATAACAAGATTACCGCCATATTTGTTTGCCCGGCTGAATGCCCTGAAGCACGCAAAACGGCAGGCGGGCGCCGACCTTATAGACCTCGGTATGGGTAACCCCGTTGACGGGGCTCCGCAGATTGTCGTTGATAAGCTTTGCGAGGCCGCCAGAGACCCCAGAAATCACCGTTACAGCGCATCAAGAGGTATCAAGGGGCTGCGAACCGAAATGGCGAAGAAATATGCCCGTCTCTGGAACGTGGAACTGGATCCTGAAAAGGAAGTGCTTGCGTGCATCGGGTCGAAGGAAGGGTTTAGCCATATGTGCCTGGCAATGTTGGGCCCCGGCGATACGGCCATTGTGCCCGACCCGGCGTTCCCCATTCATAATTATGCCGTCGCCCTTGCCGGTGCAAATGTCATATCCCTTCCGCTGGGATGCGACCAGAAGTTCATTGATAATATAGTGATGGTCTGTGAGCATTTGTATCCCAAACCGAAGCTGTTGATTTTGAACTACCCGCATAACCCAACCGCGATGACGGTGGATGAGGGCTTTTTTGAGCCAATAATCGATATCGCAAAACGATTCGGCATAGCTATCATCCACGATTTCGCGTATGGCGAAACCTGCTTCGATGGCTATAAGGCGCCGAGTTTCCTTTCCGCCAAAGGCGCAAAAGATGTGGGCGTCGAATTTACGACCTTGAGCAAGCCCTACAGTATGGCCGGCTTCAGGGTCGGCTTCGCCGCGGGCAACAAGGATATGATTAATTACTTAGCCACCATAAAGGGCTATTACGATTACGGCATTTTCCAGGCGGTGCAGATTGCGGGCATCATCGCGATGCGCCACTGCGCACAGGACGTTATCGAGCAGAACAAAAAATATCAGTCACGACGGGATGTTCTCTGCGACGGCCTTACCCGTATCGGCTGGGATGCCCCAAAACCGCGTGCCGGTATGTTCGTCTGGGCGAAAATCCCCCAGGAGCATCTCAAAGGCAAAAACACCATCGATTATTCTATGGACCTTGTGGAATATGCGGAGGTTGCCGTTGCCGCCGGCGGGGCATTCGGCGAAAACGGCGAAGGATACGTCAGGATTGCGCTGGTCGAAAACGAACAGCGATTGCGCCAGGCAGTCCGGAATATCAAGCGTTTTGTCAGTGAAAAGCCGGTAAAAAAAACAAAGCAGTAAAAACAATTATAGAAGAGAGGTGAGAAATGGCGCGCGTGATTTTATGTTTCACGGTCGTCTGTTTTTTTGCTGTTTTTTGTAATATATCATCCGGGGCAATAGGTCTGTTCGAGGGGCAGGGCGACGTCGGCGACGCCTGCGATATAGGCATACCCGGCTCGGCATCGTTTGACGCGGCGAAAAACGAATACAAAATCACCGCCAGCGGATACAATATCTGGTTCAACAGGGACGCTTTTTATTTCCTCTATAATCGCCTTGAAGGCGACTTGGTTATGGTTGCGGACATTAACTTTGTCGGGAAAGGCAAAGTCGCACACCGCAAGGCCGGCTGGATTGTCCGCCAGACGCTTGACAAGGATTCTCCCTTTATCGGTGCCATTGTCCACGGCGACGGCCTTATCGCCTTGCAGTGGCGTCCAGTCAAAGGCGGCCAAATGAGCGACGACCTTGAAATACTCCGAACCGTAAAAGGTTTCACGACAATAACAATAATGTTAGAACGCCACGCGGATACTTACACACTTTCATTTGCCCCGGATGGCAAAACATTTGAGGTTATCGGCGCGGCATCGCTTGTGCTGCCGGACCCGGTTTATGCTGGTTTGGCGGTTTGCTCTCACGATGTCGATACCGCTGAAACAGCTGTATTCACCAATGTTAAACTTGAAAAACAGGGGGTGGTAAATATGAAAGAACGCGTTCCCGAAAGCACACTCGAAACAATCTCTGTCGAAAACGGCGAACGGAAAATCGTATATCGTGCACGCCAGCATTTTGAGGCGCCCAACTGGACGCCGGACGGCAAAACACTCGTGTTTAACAGCAATGGGCTTATCTATACGATTCCCGCCGAAGGAGGCCTTCCTCAATTGCTTGATACCGGCGAAGCCAAAAAATGCAACAACGACCACGGCCTGTCGCCCGACGGCAAATTTTTAGCTGTAAGCAGCGAGCACCATGACGGCAAATCCCGGATTTACGTCCTGCCAATCACGGGCGGCGCAGCTCGCCTTGTAACGCCGAAAGCGCCTTCTTACTGGCACGGCTGGTCTCCCGATGGCAAGACTCTCGCATATTGCGCCCAAAGAGACAACGAGTTTGATATTTACACGATTCCTGTTGACGGCGGCGAAGAAACGCGACTGACCAATACTCCGGGCAAGGATGACGGCTCTGAGTATTCGCCAGACGGCAAATATATTTTCTTCAATTCCGACCGGACGGGGCTGATGAAAATATGGCGTATGAACGCTGACGGCAGCGACCAGCAGCAGGTTACTACCGACAAGGATTACGCTGACTGGTTTGCCCATCCGTCGCCGGACGGCAAATGGCTTGTGTTTGTTTCATATGATAAAAGTGTTAAAGACCACCCCCAGAATAAAGATGTTGTCTTGCGACTTTTGCCGATGAGCGGAGGAAAACCGAAAGTGCTGGCAAATTTATTTGGCGGACAGGGAACCATAAATGTGCCGTCCTGGTCGCCGGACAGCAAACGCGTCGCGTTTGTAAGTTATCAGCTCCTGCCTCCAAAATAGCACGTCCTAAATTGCCAACGGCCGGCTTAAAAGCCGACCGTTGGCCTATTTGGCGCTGATTACCGTAGTTGCATTTTTTTGCATAATGGGCAAACCAACTCCTGAATCCGCTGTTATTTTGGGACCTCCGGATATTGATGGCGTTTTGGGACCTAAAAAAAAATTAAAAAATTCCAAAAAAACACTTGACTTCATTTAATCAATATGGTCTAATGCAATTATCAGCTTGGGGGCTGATGAGAAAACTCACAGTAGAAGAAACAGTGGTAATGTTCTTTGACAGTGAGTGATTTCTCATTATGTGTCACAGTAGTACCGTTTGAGAAGCGGGGGAAGAGGAAACTCACATAGTGAAAGCGTTGTAAGTGCTTTATTTTTAGCGACTTACAGCCATTTGAGCCAATAGCCGGGCAAGGGGTCTTGCTATTGGGGTAGGGCAGGGGAATTTCCATGAGAAGAGAATTGAGAAGAACTGTGCGCCCGTTCCGCGCGCTGAATGCGGATGGTGCGCAAGGTCTTGGCATTATGCACACGGTTTGCCGTTGTGCTTTGAAATATAAAAGAGAGGCGAATAACTAAATTAAGGAGGTCAAGTGATGAACAGAAGCAAGTTAATCTCGATACAGATGTTGTCAATAGCTTTGGTGCAGGTTTTCTCAGTGGCGGCTTTTGCTGCTGGTGTATGGAGTGGAGCAGGCACCACGTTTCAGGAATGGTCATTTGGCACCCGGAGTTCCCAGATGACACCGATACCATCAGATGATTCGGGGGCGGGGAACCCGTATGGGACGCCGACTGCTTGGGTAGGCAGCCGCGCCGTCTACAGCGATAATGGTGGCACCTGGACGCTTTATACAGACGAGATGGATTTCTTCATACCCAACAATCCAGAACCGCAGCCTATAAAACAGATGCAGATTGAGATAGATTGGATGGCAGGCAGCGGACAGAATGTTTGGCCCGGTTGGCCTCAGCGGCCTTTGGTTTCAGTTTACCCTTACTATGGTTCCACCAATGGCTTGGTCGTTTATCCTGACATTACGGTTTTGGACCCAGGAACTCTCATACCAGGCAGCTCTTTATACAGATCAATTTTCGGGGTTGTTATTGCACCGAACCCAGTGAACGAGTGGGTAATCCTCAAGGGCGACATTGTTGTCGACCATGTAGCTATTTCTACCATTTGCACTCCTGAGCCGGCTACGCTGGGGCTGTTAATTGGTGGGGCGTTCATGGCAATCAGGCGAGGTAGGAAAATTAAAGATTAACCGGAGGAAATGGGTTGTGTCTCGTTTGGATGTAACCTGGTGAAGTCAACAATGGGTATTAGCTGAGGAGAAGTGATGAAAGTGATGAAGAATATAAATTTATTATGCGCAGTAATTGTCATGGGGGCGCTGGCGCAGAACGCGATGGCTTCAGTTTTGCCTACCAGCTCTCTCGATGGAGGAAAGTGGGGGGGCCACAAAAGTTACTCCGATGGCGATGGGCTTGATGTGATGGTGACGTTTAACGTTTATGATAAGAGTTCCGGCGAGTTTAACTGGGAGGGCGAGGCGGATATACCCAGCACCGACCAGTACCTCTATGTTTATAAGATGTACTGTCTGACCGGCAGCAGCGATGTTACCTCCTTCGGCGTGCTGAATAGTGACGGCGATTCGATCGCATCGTTGATAAATTCCACCTGTTCGCAGGATGATGGTTCGGATGGTATTTCGCCGGACCCATCCGTTAGTGCAACTCAGGGAATGTGGCTGTGGTCCTCCACCAGCATGACTGCCGGTGAGCATTCCTGGTATTTGATTTATAGCAGTGCCTATGCCCCGACCACGGGGGATTTTACAGTCAATTCCGAAGAAAGTTCGCCACCTGTGCCGTCTCCGGAACCTTGCACTTTAGCGTTGTTTGGCGCTGCTTCGGCTTTGTTCGCAGCGAAGCGGAGCAGAAAACGCCGGGCAGTGTAGAACTGGATACGCCTGGCTTGGGGGTGGTTAGTTAATGCTGGTGATGAAAAAAGACAATTTAAAAGCATTGGGCTGTGCGGTTTTTATCTGTTGCGTAACTTTTCTTTTTTGTTTTTCCGCGCATGCGTCAGCTCAGGAAGACGGGACATCTTTAATGCTTGATGTGACTCCTCCCCAGGGCGGCAGTCTTAACATTGTCCCCGGCGTTCACTCTTACGACAGGTTTGCCGCGGTCACTCTGGTAGCCACGCCTAAACCGGGCTATCAGTTTGTTTACTGGATGGGTAACGTCACTGATGCCGCGACCGGTACCACCATGGTATTTCTTGATTCTCCGAAAATGGTCATCGCTGTTTTTGAGCGGAATAAATTTGAGACGACCGAAGATGACGGGCTGGAAAGCACGTCTGGTGGTGGAGACAACGGCGGCGGGCTGGTACGTTCTTTGTCGGAATCGTATTCCAGTAGCGACATAAGTAGCGATGCAAGCTATAGTTCAAGTAGCAGCGGGCACAGCAGTTCTTCCGATGAGAGCAGCGATATTCCCGTCCCGGTTCCTGAGCCGGTTTCAGCGGCATTATTCTTTGCAGGCGCCTTTATGCTGGCGAGAAGCCGGCGCAACGGCGCGAATATAACAGATAAAACGTAATAATCAAAGTTTATCCCCCTGTTTGCCGATTTCGGTCCGGCAACCCGGAAATGCCAGAAGGCCTCAAACACCTTCTGGCATATTTTTTTACTTGTGTTTCAATAGTTGCTGCGGCGTGCCGGCTACGTCTTCCTGAATACGGCGACGACGTTTTCGACCTCGACGACGAATAGCCGGTTGTCCCCTTCAAAGTCAACCGGTATGGCCCCCTTGGGATTGAACAAAACCTTGTCGTATTTTTGCAGAGGTATCTCCGGCGTGTTTTCTATCTCAGTTGATATCGCCACGATTCTGCCGGTTATGGTCGGAATCTCGATGTTGTCGGGCAGTTGAATGCCGCCTTTGGTTCGTTTCTTGTCCTCGTCCTTGCGGATAAGCACGCGTTTGCCTACCGGTTCGACCGTCTCAAAGGTTTCTTCGCTTGTGTCGTTTTTGCCTGCCATATTTCAAGCTCTCCGGGCTCAAATCATTTTACCCCGTTATTATGCGCAGGATGACTGGGTTTATGCAACTGTTTTGAGCAGTCCTTTGGCATTGCAGGAGCAGTTAAATACTACTGACTAATGCCCGGCAGGATGCGATTGAACGCCCCAGTCCGGGCGTAATTTGTGCCACGGCCTTTAGCTCGTCTGCGGTTAATTGATTACGCGAAGAACGGTAAATGAGAACAAACCCCATTGAGCTGGCTGGGGTTGACAGCGGGATTGCTGCCGTCGATATTTTTTCTAAGCAGGCGGGAGACCCCGCAAGCCCCATCGCCAGCATATCTTCAATGGTGCACACTCGGTTGGATTTGGCGATGTTGCCGACTAATTCTGCGGTGAAAAAGTTTTCGATGCGCCTGTCCTCGAGGTCGATGGCTAAGTCGCTCTCGAATATGTGCAGTTCAAAATTGTCGTGTTGCGGCCCATCGGCGATTGATTGGGCAAGCAGGAAAAATGCGACGTTTACGTCCGGGATTTTGTCTTTGATGAGGTTGCCTGCGGTGCAGAGTAATTCATTTAGCTCGGTAAGACCCGCTATTGCTTCGTAAAAGTCCGCGGCAAAACCGATTGTATTCAGTGATTTTATAAAGTCCTTCTGGGCTGCAATAAAATCGTTGCACAGAATATCGATTTGCTTCGCCTGCTTTTTGCGTTCTTTGTTTAACCGGCTAATCAGCAGTCGCAGCCGTTTATTTCGTCTCTCGTCGTTCACCACGTCCTCGCTTCAAAATCATTAAGTTTTTGATGGTTGGTGCCCCTTCCTACGCTCTTAAAATCGACCTTTGTCGGCCTCGGCTTTAGGTGCCTGCTTTTGGCGGCAGCCAGCCCCATAACTAACGTCCTATCAGTTTTATGGCATTGCGTCCGGGGCCGGATGTGTTGTTTGCCGGAAGTTTCCTGTGGAATTGCGTTGTTTTTAGGACTTAACTCCCTGTTCTGAGCAAGCGTAGCGCGTAGAAGAGCCGGCTTGTTACGCCGATACTGTCTTGTATTTGTATTTACCCCGCCGCGGGCGGATTTATTCTTGGATTTTGCTTTGTCAGCCCCTTGGCAAATTCCTTTATTTGTTCACTTCCATCCAACATACATTCGTCTATCATTTCATGGCTTAATGCCCCGATTTCATTAAGCATTTTTGCGACAAATCTACGGCAAATACTGCATGGAGTATTTTCATAAACCCAAATTAATGCATTGGCTAATTTTGGGTCCTCATACTTTTCCATTAAATTCCTTATACTATGACTAAAGGCGTGCGCGTCGTCCGGGACAGGTCTAACAGAATTTAGTGTGTTAATTATAAGCTTGGCATCACCGCTTTCATAATTCTCAATAAACAAATCAATAGCTTCGCTGTCAGCTCCTAATATTTGGCTGGCTTTGGCTTTTGTCTTTGCTAATTCATGCACTTCTTTATCAGGCACCTGTGCCAGGGCGGCAATACTCGCTCGCCTAACTCCTTCATGTTCACCATTGGCCCAATTAAAGAACTTCGGAGAATATTTTGGCAAATTTGTTCGACGAAATATCCACAGCAATCTCATTCGCACATCTTCATCTTGCTCGGTCAAAATCAGATCAGATATCTTTTCAAGCTCTTTCGTGGTAGCGTATTCTCCGAAACGAACATAATTCATTGGGTATTTGCTAACTCCATTTCGAGCATCTTCAACGATTTTCTTAAGAGGATATTTTTTTCGATATTCTTTCCTTCGCCTTTGTTTATTGGCTCTGATTTGTTCTCGGGTCAGTTCTTTATGCTTTATAAGTTTAAAGTATCCGCTCTTTGCTAAGTAATCCCGAAATGCTTTGATTTCAGGAGAAAATTTTGAATTTTCAATCAAGAGTTGTTGCTGGTCCTCACCACAATAAAAACCGTATGAAATCTCCTCATTATGATTCTTCAACAAGCGCTTACCATATATTTTTCCCAAATCAAGCACTGCTGAATTACCATAAACCTCTATAAGTTCTTCCGCCCCAACGCCATCCTTTTCTGTCGTTTTCGCAAAATCTAAAACGCATTTCCTTAATATTTGTTTGGCATCTTTATCCCCGTTTAAGGCCATTTCCTTTGCCATCTCGCACATTTGACTTAAATCTGCACATTTTTCTTCAGATTCAAGTGCTTTTAATATCGAATCTCGGAAAGTGGGATATTCTGCTCTGTCCTTAATCATCTCAAATAGCCATTTTGCCCGACTGTCCTCACATTGCGTATCATAAACCTTATTATGAATACAGGCATCGAGCAGAATGTCGGCAATACTGCCCAGGCCGTACCGTTTGACGTGGAGCATCGCTCGCCCAAGTCCCTTTGACACAGCGTCTGCGAATTGCTCTCTGGTTAGTTTGTAATCTGCCATGCTGACTTTCTTGACTAAATAACCGGATAATATTTCTGTTTGTATATAGAATTCCCGTTACATTTTCAGCGTTGACGAGCAAAGGTGCGATTCTTTCCACGAGTTGTTTCCGGCCATAAAGTGGCAATATATCGTCAAACCGGCAAGAAAAGCAAGTTTTTTAATACTCCGCATCCCAAATCATAAATCAGCAATCATAAATCAGAAATGAAAAACCTCTGTAACCTCTGTGGCTTGAAAACTTTTGCGCCTTTTTGTGGCAATTAAAATCAGTGTCTATCTGTGGAATCTGTGGCTAAAGAACGTGGCTAAACTATCGGTTTCAACAACGGGAAAAGCACAACGTCTCGTATGCTCGTTGCGCCCGTCAATACCATTACAAGCCGGTCTATCCCGATTCCAAGACCGCCTGCGGGCGGCATCCCGTATTTCAACGCTGTTACAAAATCGTGGTCCATCGTCGCCATCGTCTCTTTTTGCCCCCGAAGCTGCTGACGGAAATTTTCCTCCTGCACCGCCGGGTCATTCAGTTCCGTATAGGCGTTGGCCAGTTCCATCCCCGCGATATACATCTCGAATCGCTCCGCAATCTCCGGCTGTCCCTTCTTTCGCTTTGTCAGGGGACATAGCGCCGCCGGATAATCAATTACAAATGTCGGATTATTCAAATGCTCCTCGACCGTCTGCTCGAAAACCTCGTTGATTACAACTGCGTCATCCATATCCTTATGATTAATTTTCAGCGACTCCGCCTTTTTGCGAATACTCCCCATATCCGCAATATCGCACCCGGCGTATTCCTTCAAAAGGTCCGCGTACTTCGCCCGCTTCCAGGGCCTGGCAAAATCAATATTCTTCTCGCCGAAGGTCGTCTTGCTGTCCTTGCAGTATTTCTCCACTAAAAGGCAAATCATCTCTTCCGTCAAATCCATCATAATATTGTAGTCGGCGTATGCCTGGTACAATTCCAGCATCGTAAATTCCGGGTTATGCCTCGTGCTCAGCCCTTCGTTGCGGAAGTTGCGGTTTATCTCGAAAACCCTCTCCATCCCGCCCACAAGCAATCGCTTCAAAAACAACTCCGGCGCAATTCTCAAAAACAAATCCATATCCAGCGTATTATGATGCGTGATAAATGGCTTCGCCGCCGCGCCGCCCGCTATCGTCTGCATCATCGGCGTCTCTACTTCTACGAAGCCTCGACCCGTCAAATACTCCCTCACTGTCCGTATTATCGCGCTGCGCTTGCTGAATAATTCCATCACCTCAGGGTTCGCCCACAGGTCAACGTATCGCTGCCTGTATCGCAAATCGATGTCCGCAAGACCGTGCCACTTCTCCGGCGGCTGCATCAGCGACTTGCTCAACAGCACTACCTCGTCCGCCCATATCGTTATCTCGCCCGTCTTCGTTTTGCCTAAGCCGCCTGACGCCCCGATTATGTCCCCAAGCTCGAGCAGCTTCATAAAACTCCACTTTGATTCCAGCAGGCTCTTGCTCAAGCCAACCTGTATCGTGCCTGAGCTGTCTCTTAATGTAATAAATATCAGCTTGCCTATATCTCTCAGCAGCACAATCCTGCCCGCACACCTCGCCCTTTGTTGTTCCTCCTCTGTCTTCTGTCCTCCGTTTTCTGTCTTCTGGTCTCTGTATCCCGCCTTTGTCCCCGCCGCCGGCTCTGTTCCATCATACCGCCCGCCGTATGGGTCTATACCCATTTGTTTTATAGCATTCAACTTCCCCTCGCGGGCCTGTTCAAACCTGTCCGCCGTATCTTTGGAATTTTCAAATTCGGTCATTGGTTCTTGTTTAGGATTTAGATATTGGTATTTAGGGTTTCGCGCTTCGCGCCTCTTCTCTTGCCAGCTTGCTCTTTATTACTAATATCCCCGTTGCTAACTGCGGGTCAACCTCGACGGTCTGGGCAATCGTGTGTTTCTTCAAAGGCGAATTGGCGTCGTCGTGCCCGGCGTTCACAAGAACGTCGTTTTCTCGCTGCAGCTCGGACATCTTGTGAAACTCATCGCTTCGCATCGACACCGCGACGTCCGGCCCAACGCCCCAGTCATTTTTGTTTTCTTTCTTCGCCTCGTCCTGGCTCTTTATTTTCTGACCCGAAGGCAGATACCAGTTTGCCATCGTGTATTTCAACTGCGAACCCTCGCCCGGATACGTCGATATCCCCTGCACAACGCCTTTGCCGTGCGTCCGCTCCCCGACAAGCGTCGCCCGCTTGTGCGACGGGTCCGTAAGAGCGCCGGCGACTATTTCCGATGCGCTCGCCGAGCCGGCGTTAATCAGCACAACCATCGGGTAGTTCGGATGTGTTCCCCTGCTGTGCGCCGCTGCGTATGACGGTATCCCGAACCGCGACCGCGTTATGACTATCAGCCCGTCATCTAAAAATTCATCCGTCACGTCAACCGCGCTGTCGAAAAACCCGCCGGGATTGAACCGCAAATCCAGAATCAAGCCGCGCATCCCCGCTGCCTCCAGCGACTTCAACGCCGCCTCCGTATCCGCCGCAGTTGTCTCCGCAAAACTCGTCAGCCGAATGTACCCTATCTTGTCCTGCTCGTCAACCATCTGCAGCCATTTGCCTTCGCCGCCCCTCTGCAGCCCCCGCAGCGTAGGAACCACAATCTTGGCGCGAGTCAGCGTTATATCATGCGTCTGCTCTTTGCCGTTGCTGCGAATCGTCAGCGTTACTTTCGTCCCCGCCGGACCTTTTATACGACTGACCGCGCACGAAAGCGGCACATCCTTCGTAGGCATACCATCAACCTTTTCTATCACGTCTCCAACGTCAAGCCCCGAGCTATACGCGGGGGTATCAGGCAGCAAACTCCCAACCGTAAGCTGTCCGTTTTGCCTCGATATTTCTATGCCTATACCCGTAAACTCATTCGTCATCTGCTGTTCAAATTCCGAAACATCTCTCGGCCAGACCAGAATCGTATAAGGGTCAAGCGTCAAGAATGACGCCTCTGCAAACTGAGCGATTATAACCCCCTCTGGCATCCTGGCGTTTGTCAGATTTCGCTCCAAAACCTTTTCAAACGCGTTTAAAAAATTGTCCTTGCTTCCCCCTTCGGGCCAATTATTTACTTCATCTTCCAGCGAAGCCATCGACAAACCGAACGCCGCAAGCGCGTTGGCATCCGGCTTGAAATCCTTGAAACTCTCTCCCAGCGCCGCCACCCGGCTATCCGGTTCGGTTTTGCGCTCTTCAGTATTGGCGTCGCCTATACACACATGATAATAGCTGCAGAGGACACAGAGGGCCTCATCAATAACATCATTGTTGTCTTCGCAGGGTATTGACGTCCTCCTGGACGGGGCAGCCGATGCTGTCCCGGCAGTGTTGGCGTCCCGCACCGACGTCAGCGTCCTGACCACGTCCGCAAGCAATCTGCATCGCCGAATTCCCTTCGATGCCATTTCACGGTAGTCAATCTTGCTTATGTAACGAAAATTCAGCTCGTCAACCGCCCGAACAAATATCCGCCTCTTTACGCTTTCCAGACGCTGCTTGCCCGTCTCGCAGGGACTATCCTGAAACGAACCGGCTATCTCTGCCTTGGTTATCAACTGCTCCGCGTAATCCGAGTATGCCTTGTTGTTCGGCTCAAGAGCGGCAAGCCAGCTGTAACACACCACATACGCGTCAAGCCACTTGCCCTTCCGCTCATACGCCGCCGCGTCCGCCTTGGCCTTTACAATCGCGTCCAGCAAACACGGCTCATTCAATAACTTCTGCTTCTGCTGCTCATCCGCGAATTCCATCGTCCGAAC
>PLLM01000072.1 GCA_003141275.1 Phycisphaerales bacterium | reverse complement strand
ACTTTTTCATAATTTTTACCCCTCTAAAATTTTGTAAAATACTTAGGTTTCCTAACATTATTCAAATCGTTTAACCCTAAAGAGCGTTTCGCGATTACGATCATAATTTTTATAACTGTCGGCAAGTCCGCAGCCAGCTCTTCCTTTCTCAAATAATTAAATATGGAGTTATACAACACACTCCTTAATGTTAAGCACATATTTCCTGTCAAAGTATTCAGACGCCCTTAGGTTTACCAAGCGACAAGCCACCCAGGCCGATAATGATTGCAACGATTCCGCCTATCATCATCCATATCGCCTTGTCGGTAGGTGAGCCGGTGAAAAAGCGGGAAACGTCAGAACTGAATGATTTTGTCGCAGAAACGCCGAAGACCACCAGAACGACACCGCCGGCAAGAATTGCCAGTGAGGTTAGTTTATTCATTGAATTCTCCTTCAAATTTTTATGTCTAACTCACGAAAGGTCACACGACTCTTCGTCCGCTAATGACCCTGAGCAAGACAACCACAATGGCCAGCACCAGAAGTATGTGAATAAAGCCGCCCATGGTGGTGGAAGTGACCAATCCCAGTAGCCACAATATGACCAAAATTAAAGCAATAGTGTAAAGCATAACAATCCTGACCTTTCTTTTTTTGGGTTCGGTTTTCGCCACACCCGGCCACAAGCCGCCTGACGGACCAAACCCACATATTCATTTTGCCCTGCTTCATATATATTTCATCATACGCATTGCAGCGAACGGGGCTATAGGGAAATTACCTATTTTAGGCATCTCAAATACCTAATTATATTATGTAATCGCCTACAGCCAACATTCTTTGTGCCTCCTAATTAAATTAGAACGCTCCTGTTACCGGCTTTAATTTGAACACTCAGAGTCTACTTTGTCTAATAATAACAACAAAGATTATTTTGTAAATCGGTGTAGAACCTGTTTCCCGTGTAAGCCGAATTGACTATTTTCCTGTAGGTAAAATCACGCACACTAACACCGATTCGTGGGGTTAGCGGGACCTGGGGCCATCCCACATATTGGCAAGAATTTTCTTGATTTTTTTAGGTTAGGTGGCAAATATATCTTTTAGCTTTTAAATAGCTTTTAAAACCAAACTGGAAAGGGCAAAAAACGTGGCACTACAGAAACGCAAAGATCACATATTATCAGGGCTGAAAAAATGCCCGACGGGAATCAAGGGGTTAGATGAGATTACTGAAGGGGGGCTGCCGCGAGGGAGACCTACATTAATTTGCGGCTCGGCCGGATGCGGCAAGACGCTTCTCGCGATGGAATTTGTCACCCGCGGGATTACGGAATTTAATGAGCCGGGCGTTTTTATGGCGTTCGAGGAAAACGCCGAGGAGCTGGCCGTAAACGTTGCCTCACTTGGTATGGACGTCAAGGAGCTTATCCGGCAAAAGAAACTGGCCATCGATTACGTGCATATCGAACGCAGCGAAATCGAAGAGACCGGCGAATATGACCTCGAAGGCCTTTTCGTCAGATTGGGCAATATGATTGACAGTATCGGCGCAAAAAGGGTAGTGCTCGATACCATTGAGGCGTTGTTCGCGGGCCTTCCCAATGAGGCGATACTGCGAGCGGAGCTTAGGCGGTTATTCCGCTGGTTAAAGACCAAAGGGGTCACGGCGATCATCACCGGCGAACAGGGGGACAAGCACCTCACCCGTCACGGCCTTGAGGAATACGTCAGCGATTGCGTCATATTCCTCGACCACCGGCTTATCAACCAGGTAGCGACAAGGCGTTTACGCGTCATCAAGTATCGCGGGTCAAAACACGGCACAAACGAATATCCGGCCCTGATTGACGAAACCGGCCTATTGGTTCTGCCCATCAGTTCGCTGGGCCTGACCTATCCGGTCAGCGCCGCAAGGGTTTCGACCGGTATTCCCAGATTAGACACGATGTTCGGGGGTAAGGGTTACTTTCGCGGCACGAGTGTCCTGGTTAGCGGCACGGCGGGCAGCGGCAAAACAAGCGTGGTTGCGGCGTTCGCCGACAGCATCTGCAGGAAAGGCGAAAAATGCCTTTACTTATCGTTCGAGGAGTCGCCCGACCAAATCATTCGAAATATGGGTTCCATCGGCTTTGACCTCGGCAAATGGGTCAAAAAGGGCCTTATGAAATTCCGCTCGGTTCGTCCTACCATGTTTGGCCTCGAAACGCACCTTGTAAGTATTCACAAACTTGTAGAGGATTTCCATCCAACCGGGGTGGTTGTGGACCCGGTAACCAACCTGAGTTCTATCGGCGACACCGATGAAGTCAAGGTGATGATGATGCGGATAGTTGACTTTTTGAAGAATAAACAGGTTACCTCTGTTTTTACCAGCTTGACCAGCGGCGGCAGCGCTTTTGATCAGAGCGAGGTAGGTATTTCATCCCTGATGGACACCTGGATTTTACTTCGTAACATTGAAACCGACGGCGAACGAAACCGCCTGCTGTATATTCTCAAGTCGCGCGGAATGGCACACTCCAACCAGGTCAGGGAGTTTATCCTGAGCGATAAAGGCATCGCGCTTCGGGACGTCTATATCGGGTCAGGCACAGTCCTGACCGGCTCGGCTCGCATGACCCAGGAGGCCAAAGACCGCTCGCAGGAACTTTCGGGCAATCAGGCCGCCGAACACAGACAGCTCGAATTGCGCCAGCAGCATTTGGCCATCGATGCCCAAATCGCCGTCTTAAAGGCCCAAAGCGAAGGGATACATAAAGAAATGAAGCAACTTTCCGCTAACGGTCATCAAAAGAACAAAATGATTCATCAGCAAAAAGATGACATTTCTCGGATTCGAAAAGCGGACTAAGGAATGGAAATTCAAAATGAAAACCGAAAAAAGCAGCAAAAAGCAGTGGGAATTACGCCTGTACGTGGCGGGACAGACGGACAGGGCGGTTACCGCCTTCGCCAATCTAAAAAAGATTTGCGAAGAACACCTGGCCGGCAAGTATAGTATCGAGATTATTGATTTACTAAAGAATCCGAAGCTGGCCAGGGGCGACCAGATTGTGGCCATCCCGACATTAGTGCGAAAACTGCCTGAGCCGGTGCGCAAAATCATCGGCGACCTTTCAAATACGCAGCGCGTCCTTGTTGGGCTTGACCTGCGGGAACGAACCTAAATAAATGTAGAATGTAAAATTTAGAATGTAGAAGGCGGGAGGCAAAGGGGAAAAAGAACTATGGTGAAGAAGAAGACTACTGCAAGTGCAAAGGCATTGGCGAAAAAGGCGAAAACCGCTGGTAAAGAACGATACATCCTGCGGCTTTATGTGGCAGGGATGACTCCTAAATCATCGCAGGCCATTATGAATATCACGCAAGTTTGTAAAGACCATCTAAAAGGCCGATACAACCTTCGGGTGATTGATATCTACCAGCAGCCGGCACTTGCGCAGGGTGAGCAAATCATCGCGGTGCCAACCCTTATCAAGAAGTTGCCGCTGCCTTTGCGAAGGTTTATCGGGAATATGGTCGATAGAGAAAAAATTCTCGTGGGGCTCGACCTTAAACCTCAAAAGAGTAAATGAAAAGACTCAAGACACTAAATCAGTTGATCGAGGAAAACGAAACCCTGCGAATAAAGCTGCAGGAGGCGGAAGAGACCCTGCAGGCGATTCGCGAAGGTGCGGTTGACGCAATAGTGGTCGAGGGCCGTAAAGGCGAGCAGATTTTTACGCTGACAGGTGAGGACAAGGTGTATCGCCTGCTTGTCGAGACGATGGCTGAGGCCGGCCTTACTACGACACCAGAGGGGAAAATCCTTTTCTGCAACAGTCAGTTCAGCAAGTTGATGAATACCCCGATGGAAAAAATCGTAGGGCAGCAGCTCGGAAAGTTCGTTAAAGAGTCCGACCATAAAAAAATGGCGGCGATGCTTATCAAGGCGAAGGTCAAACCGCTGCGAAAACGGCTGGTCTTACTCGCAGCCGATGGAAATTCAGTCCCGGCGTGGGTGTCGGCCAATCTGCTCAAGCACGGCGATTCCGTCAGCATCTGTCTTGTCGCGATGGACCAGACGGAACTGGAGGCCTCGAAGGAGGCGATGCAGCAAATCATGGAGCAGCGAGAAGAGTTAAAAACTCAGCAGAAATCGCTGCATGTGCAGAATGAAAACCTTCGCGATGCCCAGATAGAACTCGAAGAGTCTCGACGCAGCTATTCCGATTTGTATGACTATGCCCCGGTCGGTTATTTTGTGCTCGATAAGGACGGTTTAATCCTCAATATAAACCTTACCGGAGCAGCTCTTTTGGGAGTGGATAAATCGCGTATAATCGGGAAATATTTTTCCAATTATATCGATAGAGCCGACCAGGACGCGTTCTTTCTATTCCGCAGGAAAGTTTTAGAGAGCCGGCGCCAGCAAACCTGCGAGCTCCAGCTTATAGAAAAAAATAAAAGCTTGTTCTATGCCCTGCTTTTTGGCAGCAGAGTGAAAGACCCCCATACCGGCAGTATTCGGTTTAGGGTGGCCGTAACCAATATCACAGAGCAAAAGCATGCGGAAGAACAGCTAAAGACCATTACTCAACGCAGATTAATGGAAAAAGAAATCCTGGATATAACCGAAAAAGAACGAAAACTGATAGGCCAGGAATTGCACGATGGCGTAGGCCAGGTACTTACCGGCATTGCTGTTAAGTGCAAAGGATTGTCACTGAAACTTACGGGTAAATCATCAGAAGAAATGAAAGAGGCCTTAGAAATATCAAACCTTGCTAACAAGGCGATTGGTCAGATACGAAACGCCGCCAAGATGCTTTATCCTGTTGATATTGAAACAGTTGGTTTTGTAAAGGCGTTAAAAGCGCTGGTGTCCAATACAGAAAAGACGCTGGGAATCAGATGTCAATTCCTGTGTGATAAATCTGTCTCGAACGGAAATATTGTTGACGAAAAGCAACTTTATCGTATTGTTCGGGAAGCTATTACCAATGCGGTTAAACACGGCAAAGCAAAGAATATTAGTATAAAGTTTCTATCGACTAAGATTAGAACTGTTCTGTCAGTTAAAAATGATGGCCGGAATTTTCCGACATTACCGCCGAGAGAGGAAGGACTCGGGCTGAAGATTATGAAATACCGCGCCGAACTGATAGGCGGCTCTCTTGATATTCGCAAAGGCGACAAAGGCGGGACAGTTGTTACTTGTACTTTACCGAAAAGAATACTGGAGTCTTAATAGGAATTGCTATATGGCGTTGAAGAAAAAACAAGACAAAACCAATGAAAAGAAAACGCAGGTTCTTATTGTTGATGACCATCCTGTAATAAGGGATGGTCTGACCACTATTATCAATCACGAACAAGACATGAATGTATGCGGCAAGACTGAAGATGCTCATCAAGCCCTAAAAGCCGTTACTGAATTGAAACCTGATATTGTTATTGCGGACATATCATTGAAGAATTCGGATGGCCTTGAGCTGACAAAGAATATCAAGGCAAGATATCCAAGATTGCCTGTCGTTATTTTTTCCGTTCACGACGAATTCATATATGCCGAGCGTGCCCTTTTAGCAGGTGCAAAGGCATATCTAATGAAGGACTCGCTCTCTGAAAATATTGTCAAGGCGATTCGTGCGGTTTTAAAAGGTGAGATATTCGTTAGTGACGTAATTTCAAAGAAGTTTATCCACAAAATTGCACGTGATAAGGCTGGTACAGCCAAAACAGCAATAGAGAATCTCAGCGACCGGGAGTTAGAAATTTTCCGTCTGATTGGCGAAGGTTATAAAGCATCACAGATAGCCAAGCAGCTCTGTCTGAGTATAAAAACGATCGAGACTTACCGCACACGCATTAAGGAAAAATTAGGTATTCCCAATGCCTCTGAACTCCTCAAGTATTCAATAAGATGGGCAAAGAGTCAGGACAAAGAGTAATTTTATCCTGACTTGTAGTTCTTCAGATAACCACACTTAAAAGAACACTTCGGAAACGGATGTTTTTCTTTGTTAAGACCGCTGTGTCAGATTTCACTCACACAAAAGTAGGCATTTTCACCGACAACAAAAACAGATGCGCCCCCGATTTACAGAGGTTTAATTTGTATTATTATAGGGCCAATGTTAATAAGGCCAAAAACAAGGCTTTGCGTTAGTTTGGCACGAATGCCTTGGAATAGGCCGAAAGGCTTCGAGAGGGTGGTAAAGGAGTGCCAGGTTTGGCAAGAAACCAGATACTTGACCTAAAGCAACGTTGTCGGGCTTGGCTGAAAACAAACGCAGCAACGGAATGCTGCAAAGCGCATAGCCTGGTTGGCAACTTAATAAATGCCCTTGCTTGCAACAGTTTTTAGAAGCTCTCCTGCAGCTTCTTATAAAGGAGTCAAAAATGACGGTTTTAAGTCAACAAAATGCTGAGTCGACTGTAATCGCCGAGAACACAGATATTTCTTTGAATTGTGGCGCCGGCAATAAGGCCTCTGGGAGAATAACCGCCCCGGAGTTTTGCTCGCTGCCGTCAATTAGTAAGAATAAAATATTTGAGATTAGACAGCAGCTTATCGAAGGCAAATGTGGCATTGATAAACGATTGGACATTGCTCTTGACTGCCTTCTTAAGAACCTACTCGCCAGGGACAGTACCTGACCAGTTAAAAATGGGTTTGCCGGATTAGAAAACGACATGTTCGGTATTTATACGGTAGTCTTAATCGGTATCTTGTATATCTAATTTCGACATTTATTGGAGAAAGTCACTTGGCTCTTTTGAGCAATAACGAAGGTCGAAATAGGCAGAATTCTTACTGCACCATCAAGAAGAAAGATGTATTAAAAAATTAAAATGAACGGGTTACAAAAAAGCTGCTGTTTGTGGTTTGTCTTTGTTGGTCTTGTGGCGTCCAGCGTTCGTGATGAGTCCGTCGCCGCGTATGGCTTCGATTTATCCGACCAGGCCACGCACCCTGAGGGGCAAGGTTCCATAATTATTACCGATGTTTATGCAACCGGCTACTTCTGTGTTTACAACTCACAACTGGCTGGTTCGCAGACCATTACCAGGACAATTTCAAATAACACTTTCACTCTTAAGGCCTCCTTTTTATTTGGTGGCAGGGGTGTTGCTATGCAAGGCGCAGGCAAGACCGCCCCTGATGGCGATTATATCAAGTACACAGGAGGCGGCGCATGTTTTGTTCGCGTCGCCGGCCCAAACGCCGGAAGAAACCTCGAAGGTCAATGGGTGGTAAATCCTCAGGTTCTGTGTGACCGTTACGCTCAACTGGGTATCACTGACTTTACCGGCTTTGGCAATTTAGCGATTTTGAATCCTGACTACGCGACCTACTCACAACATTCTTTAATCACCGGTTCGATGGGCCAGCCTCTGACTCCCTGGCAGTCTATTGCCGTTGACCCATCCCTGATACCGCTTGGCCGGACCGGCACACTACTATTCAAGAATGACGCCATAGATTATGATCTGTCAAATGCCACCTTCAGGGCTGACGATACTGGCGGCTCGATAAAAGGTAAGCGTATTGATATCTATCTGGGCGAAGGCCAATCCGCCTGGGACAAATGGCTCCAATCCGGTGGAAACCGTATGTGTAATATTATTTGTTTCCTTTGACGAGTAAGTCGACATAGTGAGTTACCTGTATGGGGCTCTACTATGCGAATTCGGCAATACTAACCATGACGATGGTCATAGAAAGGACATATGTCAGTTTACGTAGAATCGCGCATTAGTCCGCATCAGGTTCCCGGCAATCTGGTCGACACGCTGCGCCGCCACGCCGAGAAAAGTCCGGATCTGCCCGCATTTATTCATCTGCTCGATGACCAGTCAAATCGAGCCGTCCTGACGTACGCCCGGTTGGAACAGCGGGTCCGCGCCATCGCTGCCAACTTACAGAACATGGGTTTGGCCGGCCAGCGAGTGCTGTTGGTCTATCCACCCGGCCTCGATTTCATTACGGCCTTTTTCGGCTGCCTGTACGCCGGTTGCGTGGCGGTGCCAACTTACCCGCCGCATCGCCACCGAATATTAGATCGCTTCCACGCCATCGCCGCCGATGCCGGGGTCCGCATCGCTCTTAGCACTTCTTCTGCTGCGACTCAGTTTCAGGGCTTGATTGGACCGAAAAGTGGTCAAGCAGTCGCTTCCTCTCAGATACTGTGGCTCGCTACCGACGAGATTTCAGATGACTTGGCCGAGCAATGGAGCGAACCTGCCATCACTTCCGACACGCTTGCCATGCTTCAGTACACCTCAGGTTCTACTAGCCAGCCAAAGGGTGTCATGATAAGTCACGCGAACCTCATTGATAACACACGCACCATTCACCATGCTTTCGGGATACAGCGCGAGGACAGCGGCGTATCCTGGCTGCCTACATACCATGACATGGGGTTGGTGGGCAGCGTCCTGGTCCCGGTGTTCGCCGGCGCCACAAGCATCCTCATCTCGCCAGTCGATTTCCTCCGAAAACCCATCACCTGGCTGGCCGCTATCAGCAAATATAGGATAACCATCTCCGGCGGGCCTAATTTCGCCTACGACCTTTGTGTCCGCAATATTACCGACGAGCAAAGAGCTACCCTTGACCTTTCCTCCTGGGCACTGGCCTTCATCGGCGCCGAACCCATTCAGCCCGCAACGCTTGAACGTTTTGCTGCCGCATTTGCTCCCTGTGGTTTCAAACCCAGCGCCTTTTATCCCTGCTACGGTTTGGCGGAAGCGACGCTCCTGGTCAGTGGCGCGGGACGTGGCAACGGCGCGACCATACAATCCTTCCACGACACGGCGTTGACCGAAAATCGTGTCGAGCTTGTGCCCGAAGGTAATGGCGATACTCGTCGCTTGGTATCCTGCGGAGCGCCCGTCGACACTATGCGCGTGGTAATTGTCAACGCAAAAACCCAAGCTGAGGCCGACCCCGGCTGTGTGGGTGAAATCTGGATTGCCGGAGCGTCAGTCGGCCAAGGGTACTGGCAAAACCCCCGCATGACCAGCCGTTCCTTCAACGCCTACTTGAGCAACACGGGCGAAGGCCCGTTCTTACGCACGGGCGACCTGGGTTTCATGAACGATGGCCAGCTTTATGTCACTGGCCGGCGGGAAGATTTAATCATCGTCCGCGGCCTGAATCACTATCCACAGGATATCGAGGCCACGGCTCGCGTGAGTCACCCGCTGCTGGAAGTCGGCTGCGGGGCCGCTTTTGCCCTGGATGACCACGGCAGTCAGCGACTTATTCTGGTACAGGAGGTCAAACACAACGGAGAGATGGATTTTAAGCCGGTGCTGGATGCAGTTCGCATGGCGGTACTCGATGAGCATGACTTGGCATTGGACGCAATCGTGCTGGTACGAAGCGGCACGATTCCCAAAACCTCCAGCGGCAAGGTACAGCGTCACGTCTGTCGCGAGGCATTTCTCAATGACGAACTTAAAATCCTTGCCGAATACGGCGGCCTGATGGTCGAGAATGCTGACCCCAGCGATACCATCAGCCCAAGCATCAAAGGCACTGATTCTTCCATTCCGCGTCCCACACCAAATTCTTCGCAATTATCCGCTTTTACTGCCATTTGCCAGCACGCACACGCCCTGGCAGGTACGGCTCTGCCCGCCCTGACACCAAATACACCCATCATAGCTCTGGGCCTCGATTCACTGCAGCGTCTGGAACTTGTTGCTGCGATAGAAAAAACCTTCGGCGGCTATATGCCCGATGCGGCATACTGCCAAGTGCAAACGTTGGGGGAGTTGGCTCAGGCGGTACAAAAGCATCTGATCGAAGGTCACAAGTCAGACGTCTCAGCCGGCCAGATTCTGCCTGAACACTATGACTTTGCCCAGTTCCCCGAATACGCTCAGTTGAAGCGTCAAGAACGAATGCTGCTGGCAGTGACCGGGGACAATCCGTATTTCCGTGTTGACCAGGGTGGAGCCGGAAGCGCAGCATGCATCGACGGGCGTCAGTTAATTAATTTCTGCGTCTATGACTATATCGGCATGTCCCACGATCCGGAGGTCGCCGCTGCCGCCAAGTCCGCGATAGACCGCTACGGCACCGGTGCCGGCGCCAGTCGGTTGATATCCGGCGAGAAACAAGTGCATCATGACTTGGAACAGGCCCTGGCCGCGTTTCTGGATGTCCCTGCTGCTATCGCGTTCGTTTCCGGCCATGCTACCAATGTCACTACAATCGGTCATCTGCTGGGACCGGACGATCTGATCCTCCATGACAATCTGGCGCATAACTCGATTATCCAGGGAGCCGAGCTTTCCGGCGCGACACGTCGATCCTTTGCCCATAACGACTGGATGGCGATGGGTGCGGTGCTGTCCGAAGGTCGCCATCGATATCGCCGCGTACTGATCGCCATTGAGGGCGTGTACAGCATGGACGGTGACTTCCCCGACCTTCCGCGTTTTGTGGAACTTAAGAAGAAGCACAAGGCGCTGATGCTGGTTGATGAGGCGCATTCGCTGGGAACCATGGGGCCAACCGGCCGGGGCATCGGTGAGTACTGGGGCGTAGCCCGCTCTGACGTTGATTTGTGGATGGGCACGCTATCTAAGTCGTTGGCCAGTTGCGGCGGATACATCGCCGGTTCGGTCGAGCTGGTCGAATACCTCAAGTACACAGCCCCGGGGTTTGTTTACAGCGTGGGCATTTCTCCACCCAACGCGGCGGCGGCTCTGGCATCGCTAATGGTCCTGCAGCGTCAGCCGCAGCGTGTGGAACTGTTGCACGAGTTGTCAGCGTTGTTCTTGAAACTGGCCGGCCAGAGAGGTCTGGACACGGGCCTGGCCGCTGGTACACCAGTGATTCCGATAATCATAGGCAGCTCGGCCAAGAGCCTGCGCCTGTCAAAAGCTTTGTTCCAGCGAGGCATTAACGTACAACCAATTCTGTACCCTGTCGTCCCCGAACACGCAGCCCGCCTGCGATTCTTCATCACGACCAACCACACCCGGGCACAAATCCATACCACGGTTAGTGCCATTGCCGACGAACTCAAGGCGCTTGACCAAGACAGCGACCTTAGAGGAGGGTGAGCAGTGAAACAGAAAAAATCATGAGCATGACCCAGTGTACAGGCAGTCATCAAAACATTGAAGCACCTTGGTACCCCGACGAATATGGGACGAGATTGATGAGTAATAGGGTTGTAGTCAGGCCGGTGGCATCGTGGCGAGATCGCCGGCGTTTTCAGCGCCTACCCTGGTCTATATACGATGGTGACCACAACTGGGTGCCGCCTGTTCTTGCGCAGGAGCGTGAACTGCTGGGCTGGGGGCATCACCCCTTCTTCGACAATGCCGAGATAGTAACACTGCTGGCGGAGCGCGAGGGCCGGGCTGTGGGGCGGCTGGCGGTTTTTATCAACCGCGTGCATAACCACAAGTACAATGAACAGCGAGGGTTCTTTGGGTTCTTCGAGTGCATAGACGATGCAGCCGTCGCCGGCGGATTATTCGAAGCCGGTCAGGATTGGCTGCGCCAGCGAGGGATGACAGCGTGGCGCGGGCCAGTGAATCCGTCGCTAAATTACACGTGCGGTTTGCTCATCGATGCTTTCGATTGCCCCCCTTGCTTCCTGATGACCTACAATCGGCCCTACTATGCGGCACTGCTGGAAACCTGCGGGTTTGCCAAGGCACAGGACCTGTATGCCTACGAAATGGACATGAATATGCTGCGAGTACTGGTCGAACGCTACAAGCCGGCAGTGCTGGCTGCGCTGAACCGGCCCGATATGGTGATCCGGCCGATCAACTCGGCAAAGCTCCAGCAGGAAATAGAGACATATCTTGACGTTTACAACCGTTCGCTCGACGGCACGTGGGGTTTCACACCACTGCAGCCGCGAGAGGCACGCCACATTGCCAGTGAACTTAAGCACCTCATCGTACCGCAGTTCACGGCGTTTGCCGAGATCGACGGTCAGCCGATAGGCGCGTTTTTCGCCCTGCTCGACTACAACCAGATCCTCGCTAAGCTCAATGGTCGGTTGTTCCCTTTCGGCATCGTACGCCTGATGACCGGACGACGGAAAATCACTACAGCGCGCGCCATGGCGATGACGATGGTGCCCGGCTACCAGAACGCAGGACTGAGCGCGGTGTTGATCGACAACCTGACAAGACCGGCGAAGAAGTGGAACATCCAGCGTTGGGAATTATCGTGGATACTCGAGAGCAATAACCGTTCACTCGGCAGCTTGGAACGCGTCGGTATGAAGAGGACCAAGACCTACCGGATTTACGATAAAGCCCTGTGACGCCGGCCGGGATGCATTACGACTGAGCAAGGGTCGCACGCTGGCGGTGGATGCGTAAACGGCGGATGCCACGACCCAGCGCCCGCCACGGACTAAACTGGAGCGTGCCCCAGGTGCTGAGCATGGCATGAAGCGGGCGCAGCGATGCCTTCGGCCAGACGCTGCAGTAACGGTTTTCGCACCGGGGCCGGAAGCGAGTCTTGAAGTGATAGATACCCGGTGTATCGAGGATGAAGTTTAGATAGTGGTGCGTGATCCGGATATATGTGTGGATCAGCCAACTGTCGCCCGGGCGTCGCTGGTAACAGCGAGCTGCTGGCATCAGACAGAGCGACACTTCCTCGATGCCTTCGTCAGTGAAGGTTTGCATGGCCCGGTGCATCAGAAACGGCACCGTGCCCCTCACGGCGTCCTGCCGCGAACGGTACATCTCGATTGCCCACGCCGCTCCGTCGCGATAAGGTGTGCATACAATAAACCCCTCCACGCGGCCGGCACCGCCGTCGGCTATCGCGGCGAACACCCGCCGTCGATATAGACGATCGGGATCAAATCGGCTGACGAAGTAGCGCATTGTATGGCCATGCGGTGTGCGGTCGAGGAACTGTTTGGAGATATCCGCAAGCTCCGAGATGCGATGGCGCCACTGGCCGGTCGTTATCGCCGGGCCGCCGAGTTCCTGGCACACCAGGTCTTGCCGCTGACAGTAGTTGGTCTGTCGTCGCACCCATTCGTAATCCTTTCCCCGCCACGTGCAGTGACGCAGGTCGATGAGTGCGTCCTCGCCGATTTTAGTAGACTGGAACTCATACCTGTCGAACAAGGGCAAGTCGTGTTCAGGCACAAGCCCGAAGCAGGCCGTCCATCCGTGCCGGCGGCAGTAATCCATGAACTCGGTCAGCAATGTTTCTCTGGCCTCGTCGGGTCCAATCAGTCCGCCTATGACCACCGCCTGCAACCCTCGCAACACAAAGCCCAGGACCGCGCGACTGCCCGATGACCAGAAATACTTGCGATCCAAATCCATCACAAGATACGAGTCATAGGACCGGCCGAAGCGATAAGCCATCGCCTCCAGGCGTGCGATCGACGCAGCGTCCATCGTGGTGGGACATTCAATCAGTACGGGCGTACACGAGTCAGTCATGGCAACATCCTATCCGGGCCGCCGGGAGTTTCCAAAAAAATAAGCTCAAAGCCACCCCGCTTGGCGATCCCACTGGGCCGTTTCGCGCAGGCGATCAGCCAGGGCGGCCGCGGGCGACCAGCCCAGGTGCGTGCGAGCTTTAGCCGATGAGCATGTCCACGACCCGGCCAAGGCTTCGGCGATCTTGTCGCTGTTAACCCAAGCTGAACGCTGTCGGATTCGCCCAATCGCGTCACAGCAAAGCCCGACAAGTCGCACAAGTGGGCCGGGCAAGTGTACTACGGTTGCACGCTTCTTTCCCAATGCTATGGCTATTGCCTGTCCGAGTTCGGCATATGTCGGATAGTCATCCGCTGCTATGAAGTAGATGCCTTGCCCCGGCGAGCCGTTGGGACGCAGACGCTCGCCTTTTTCAGCTGCAAGGAGCAGACCCTCGACCAGGTCGGCTACGTGAATCAGCGATAAGCATTGCTCGCCCTGACCGGGTACAACATGTATACCACAGCGTGCGATTGGCCGGAACATTTCAAGCATGCCCCTGTCACCGGGGCCAAAGACTATCGGTGGACGTACAACACTGATCGGCACCACTCCGGCATACTTAGCTGCGGCCTGTTCTCCGGCGAGCTTGCTGCGACCGTAATTAGAAACAGGTATCGGCGCATCGCTTTCTATCCGAGGTTGGCCAACGGCACAAGGCCCTGCTGCGGCCAGCGAGGACACCACTACCAACACCGGTTTGTCAGTGCGGTCAGCGCAGGCGGCAGCGATGGATTCGACACCACCCGCGTTCACACGCAGAAAATCGTCTGTCCGCAGCGCCTTCGTCAGCCCGGCCAGGTGGAACACAATACCGGCCTGCGACACCGCCAGTGCCCGTTTAATGCTGGCGCAATCGGTCACATCGCCAGTGACCAACTGAACGCCGGCCGACCTCAATTCGTCGATGCGCGAGGTGGCTCGCACCAGGCATGACACCCGATTGCCAAGCTCAATCAGGTGTCGCACCAGGTGCCGCCCGATGAAGCCGCTGGCTCCTGTTACCAGCACTGGTTTTGGAACTCTATTGTTCATAGTCGTATTGTAATGGTTCAGCGTGAATTGAACATTTGTCTCAATCCCGTTCGGCGCTAAATTTGCGATTTACAATTTAATACAACATTTATGTCCTCACTTGTATTATATAAGGTACTCAAACGAGCGCGTACTATAAAAAGTTCGCCTGATGCCAAGTTTATGGAACATCTGGTCTTGTAAATCATTGTGAGATTGGTCGATTTTTCTTCAGTTCTGCGCTATAATTTCTTCTTTCTATAATGTTGTGGGAAACCTTTTAGGAAGTTAAGATGGATTCGTTAATTAATGACAGTCAGAAAGTTAATTATCGGTATCGAAGGCGAGCTTATGGGAATCTCAGTTAAACAAAAGGTTATGACCCGCATAACAAGTATTTGGTGTGTAGTTCTGGTTCTGCTGGTTTTGGGGCATAATGTCAATGCGGATGAAAAGTATTCGAATGGCGCAATCAAACCCCCGGAGGCCAAATCGGGTTCCGCCGCGTTGGATGTGAACGACACAAACGAACTGTGGTGGAGCAGGTGGGATGCGTTTGTTAGGGACCCGAACGACCCAAACGAGCTGTTGGAGGCCAAGTGGAATGCCATTGTTACGGTCCTTCAGAACAAAGAGCTCGATCAGGAACTTAAAAAGAAGATAATGGACAAAATCATGGGCCCGGTCTTTGATACCGGGCTGATGGCAAAGCTGGCATTGGGCAGAACACACTGGCCGAAATTGACGGCTCCTCAACAAAAGAGATTTACGGAGCTGTTCGTCGAACGACTCAAGAACATTTATCTTGATAAAATCACGCTCTACAATAATGAAAAAGTATTATTTAAACACGCAATGCAAGAGAAGAACAGCATCCACATACCTGTGGTGCTGATATCCAATGACAAAGAGATAGCAATACTATTCAAGTTTCACAAGATGGATGAAACCGGCGGCAGCAAGATGAACGAATACTGGAAAATCTATGATGTGGAAATAGAGGGCGTCAGCGTTCTCCTAGTATACCGGGCTCAATTCGATGATATTCTTAACCGGGGCGGCGTTAAGGAACTTTTCTTTCAGTTGGAGAAACCACCGACTCAGTAATGTGCAATTTGCTCAATCGGGCCGGTATAATAATGAAATATCGTTCGCTGACACAACCTTTTTTCGACAGGGTAGTTCTGGAACATCCCAAGATAGTAATTGTCTGCATGCTGGCAGTGGTTGTTTTTTTAGGGTTTGGGGCCAAGTATTTCAGGCTGGACGCTTCTGAGGAAACTCTGGTTCTGAAGAACGACAAAGACCTGCGTTATTCGCGTCTGATAAGCTTGCGTTATGGAGAACACGACTCTCTGGTGCTGACGGTTACTCCCAGAGGCTGGCTGTTCTCTGAGCAGGCGCTGGCCACATTAGGGCGGCTGCGAGACGACTTGAAATCCGAGAAAAGTGTCTTATCTGTGATTTCAATATTGGATGTTCCTCTTTTTGAAAGTCCACCGGTATCTCTGAAAGAGCTTACGGGAGAACTGCCAACCCTTTCCTCTGGGCGTGTCGACAGAGATATGGCCAATGTAGAATTTCGTGACAGCCCTATTTATCGAAACCTTCTGGTCAGCCCGGATTTAAAGACAACAGCCTTATTGGTCAATTTTATTGACGATGATGTTTATCGTGACTTGGTGGCGCGGCGTGACACGTTGTGGCAGAGGAAAATCTCTGGTTCATTAGCACCGGCAGAACACGCCGAGCTAAAGGATGTGGTTGAGCAATTGCAGCAACATAACGACGAAATGAGATTTCGTCGTCATCAGGATATCTTTGCGATACGGAAGATTATGGATAAGTATCGCGGGGATGCTGCCTTGTTTCTTGGTGGTGGCAGTATGATCACAGACGATATGATCACTTTCATCAAGAATGACCTGAAGGTTTTCGGTGTTGGGGTGCTAATGTTTCTGATTCTTACGCTTGGCATCATTTTCAGAAGAATACGGTGGGTATGTCTTCCGATGCTCTGCTGCGGGATATCGGTAATATGCATGTTCGGTTTACTGGGATGGCTTGGTTGGAAGGTAACGGTCGTTTCCTCCAATTTCATATCTTTGCAGTTGATTACAACCGTAGGCATTGTGATTTACCTGATTGTACGATATCGCGAACTACTGGTGAAGAATCCGCAGGCCCCTAATCGACAGTTGATTTCCGGTACTATCCGGATGATGCTGAAGCCTTGTTGGTATGCGGCAATAACCACGATAGCCGGTTTTGGGTCCCTGCTGCTTTGTGGCATCCTGCCCGTCATCATGTTCGGTTGGATGATGATGATTAGTCTCATTGTGTCCCTTATAGTGAGTTTTCTGTTTTTTCCAGCAATTCTGGTACTGATGCCCAAAGAAACACCACCTGATAGACAAACGTCTCGTTTTTCCCTGACATCCATCCTTGCGAGATTTACCGAAGCCCACGGCGTGCTTATCATAGTTATCAGCGGCCTCGTCCTCATTGCCAGCCTGATTGGCATCTTGAGGCTAAAAGTTGAAAACAGCTTTATCGATTACTTCCACAAAAGCACTGAGATTTACCGGGGGATGAAAGTAATTGACCAATTCCTTGGCGGCACGATTCCTCTTGATGTAATTGTGGATTTTGGCGAGCCAAATACACGGCCGGCTGCTGTTGAGCCCGCCGCAAGGGCGGATGACACCGCGTTTGACGAATTTACTGAGCTCGACAAAGCCGAAAAAGATGAAAAATATTGGTTTACCTCGGACAAGATGAGCCGTATCAAATCTGTTCACGCGTATCTTGACAGCCTGCCTGGAGCTGGCAAGGTGCTGTCGTTGGCCTCCGTGTGGAGTATTGCGGAGAAACTGAATGGCGGCAAACCTCTGGACAGTTTTGAGCTGGCCCTGCTTTATAGTGAAACGCCGGACAAATTCAAGAGCTGGCTGATCAAGCCGTATGTCTCGGTGAATGATAATGAGGCCCGTTTTTGGGTCCGTTTCAAAGATTTGGAAAAAACTCTGCATCGCAATGAGCTGCTGAAGAAAATCAAGAGAGACTTGACCGGCAAATTTGGATTTAGCGAGGAACATGTTCATCTTACTGGACTCTTGGTTCTGTACAACAACATGTTACAAAGTCTGTTCGGTTCCCAGATAGTCACATTGGGGATTACAGTAATAATACTTGCCGGGATGTTTCTGGTACTGTTTAGATCATTGAAAATAGCTCTTATCGCCATGATTCCGAACGTGCTTCCCGTTTCGGTCGTGCTGGGTGTGATGGGGTGGACGAACATTCCTCTCGACATGATGACGATAACCATTGCTGCCATCAGTATGGGTATTGCCGTCAATACCACAATTCACTACGTATACAGATTTAAATATGAATTTCAGAAAGACCGCAAGTATCTACCGACGATGTATCGATGTCATGGAAGCATTGGCCGTGCCATGTACTATACATCAGCAACTATTATCATGGGTTTTTCAATCCTGGCCCTGTCCAACTTCATTCCCAGTGTTTATTTCGGTCTGCTAACCGGCCTGGTGATGTTCATTGCGATCCTTGCCGCTCTTACCCTCTTGCCGCAACTACTGATACTGGTGAAACCTTTTGGCAAGGAGCCTGAGGCCAGGCATGACGAAAAGGAGAAGGACTAATGAGATATTATTTCCTGATTATGATTTGGCTTGTCGCGGGGGCAGGTTGCGCGTCTTCTGCCCGGAACACTCCGAATTTGCCGGCAGCATCACCCGTGGACGTCAATTCATCCGGTGACGCCGCCTTCGACGAATTTGAAACGGAGTTGTCCCAGAGGCAGGTGACCATTCCTGACCCGATCGAACCCTGGAACAGGGCAATGTTCGGCGTTAATGACATATTTTATTTTTGGGTCGCAAAACCAGTTGTACAGACGTATGAAAAAATAGTACCGCGACCCGCTCGTGTCTGCATTCGTAATTTCTTTGAAAACCTGACTACCCCGGTGCGTTTTGTTAATTGTCTCCTTCAGGGTAAAGGCCCGGAAGCAGACAGGGAATTGCGCCGTTTTGGTATCAACACTACGGCAGGTGTGCTTGGGTTCGGTGACCCGGCATATGACCGATGGGGATTGAAACCTGCTGCGGAGGACCTGGGTCAAACGCTGGCTGTATATGGCCTTGGCGACGGATTCTATGTTGTCTGGCCATTGCTTGGCCCATCAACCTTGCGAGATTCCGTCGGCACGGTCGGTGACTCGTTTTTAAATCCGGTCCGATACGTTAAACCCCAGGAGGTTTCCATCGGCATATCCGTAGTTGATGCCACTAACAAGGGTTCGTTTCACATCGGGGAGTACGAATCCTTCAAGGCGGCGTCGGTGGATCCGTATGTGGCGATGCGAGGAGCCTACATTCAATACCGAAAAAAGCAAATCCGAGGTGAAGACCAGCCGATTGACCCGAATAGCGGCAAACCAGAGGCCATATGGCCGCATGGCGTACTATAAAAAAATTCGTCCGAAGCTAATTTCTAAAGAACCCTGCCTTGTGAACTATCTATTTTTGTTAAACTTGGTCGACTTTTTCTTCAGTTCTTCACGGATTCCCTTGCTATTAAGAGGTTTAGGCGTGTCGGTTGGACAACCGGAACGATCCTTGCAAAAGAAAGACATAACGATACAATCTCAAGACAGGAGCCGAAACCGTCTCCTAATCGCTTCATTTGGGCTGACGACATGCAATATGTGGAACAAACGCAGGATTATTTAGGATGCTGGAAAATGCGGGTAAACTATAAGATAATTCAAGCCAGGGATTTCATAAAGGCCAAGCCCACCGGCGAGATAGACCTTGAAGAGAGCAAAAAAGTGCTCGGTCAAATCGCGCAGATGGAGCAGCTAATCGGAAACCATGAGATACTGATGGACTTGCGGGAGGCCTACGGCAGCATGAATCATGCCGACTTGTTTGAGCTGGTTGCTGAACTTGGGCGGCACAAGGAGGCATTCCGAAGTAAGATCGCCGTCATTGCAAGAGATGATGAGCAATTCAACAAAGCTGTTTTTCTGGAGATGTGCGCGAATATCGACAGATTTACCGTTATGGCGTTCACCGATTTTGAAAAGGCGACAAACTGGCTCCAGTCCAACGACGGCATAGAAGACCTGTGGGCATAGGGTTGCTGCCGTAATGAAGACCTTAAGAAGGCAATTTTAGTTAAAGAAGGCATAAAGCAGTTTGTTGTTTTGCATGCTTGAGAAAAGGTTAATACCATTGGATAGTTAAATCGGTTGTTAGTGGAAGATTTGTGTCTGGGAAATCCCGGTTGTAACTGAGAGGAAAGCATGAATAAAAATGATAGAGTAATAGCAAAAAAATGTCGTGCGCGGGGGAAATAACATGTCAAACAACCCCAAGCCGGAAGTGAAGCCGCACTCGATTTCTTTCTATGTGATCCTGGCCGCCGCATTATTTGTCTTCATCCAAACATTTTCGCTGCTGTCTCCCATTCTGTTATCGTTTCTGCTCATTCTGCTGATTTCGCTCGCATTCAATCCGGTAATCTCCCGGATGCGGGCTGTGACGGGTGGAAGAAGACGCGCAACGGGTCTGGTCGCGGCGGCATTGGTCGTGGTTATTGTCTTGATAGGCTGGGCTTCCTTCGCCCCGATGAAGGCCTCGTTCACAAACCTCTCGAAACAATTGCCAGGTTACTGGGAACGTCTTCAAAAGCCTCTGATCAAAATGGAGCAACAAGCCGTACTTTCCGAGGAAAAACTCCAAGCGGAAGTTACCACGGAAATTGCCCAGACCGCGACGGCGGAGGGCAAGCCCCAACCTGCGCCACGAACCGCTCAACCTGCTCCGCCCAAAGCCACGAAAGAATCGGGATCTATTCGTTCGAGTTTGAGCAACATGCTAAACAGCGTGGCCGGCAGTTTCACGGCGATGGCGTTCAATGCAGCTCAGATACTGGTCGTGTTGGTGACTGTCTTCTTCGGCGTGGCCCTTACGCTAATGAATCCCCGCCCGATCATCGGGGCAATGTTTTCCCTGGTACCCGAGCGCTATCACGATCAGATGCTGACCATCGTGCAACGCATTGGAAAGTTTGTGCCCCGCTGGGCTTTGGCGACGCTGCTGGGGATGGCGACGATTGGCGTGCTGGTTTTCCTGCTCATGTGGCTGATCTTCGGATTCATGGACGCGCTGGTTCTGGGGCTGATCGCGGGCGTCCTGGAAGCTGTTCCCTATCTGGGCCCGCTCCTCAGCGCAGTACCGGCACTGCTGCTCGCCGTCGGCAAAGGAGGCATGACCCCGCTCTGGGTCGTGCTCGCCTATATCGCAGTCCAGGCTTTGGAGAACAATGTGATCACTCCCCTCATCATGGCACGCAGCATGAAATCGCATCCGGTGGCGGTGATATTTTCCATGCTTTTATGTGTGGCCGCCTTTGGCGTGCTGGGTGTTTTGGTTGCGGCCCCCCTGGTTGCTATTGTGGATATCTTGCACGACGAGCTTTATCGGAAGCGTTTTCTTCCTACGGTAACGGACGCAGACCTGGATCGTCTGGCACAAAACGCCCTGGGCGAAAAGCAGCCCGTTGGCAAGTGACTCCATACTATAAGAATATTCATCCGATGCTAAGTTTTTTGGAAAGCCAATCTTACAAGCAGCTTATTTCGCTGAAATAGGTCGGCCCCCCATCGGCTTTGCGATATATATACTAAGTGATTCGGCCCATCCGATTAAGTAATTCCCCTATTTGCAAACCTATACCCTTAACGGAAAATTATGTCATTATCATCTTTATGTTTCCTGGCAGTGAGTTTTTTGTCAGCAAATCGCGTGACTGTATCACCAGACGAAGGTGAAAAGAGAATATTGTCTGAAAGGATGTTTAAGAAAGAGTTTTTACTGAAGGAGAATGTATGATATCAAAAATTCTTGTGCCAACAGACGGTTCAAAAATATCTCAAAAAGCAGCTGCCTATGCGATTGGCCTGGCAAAGCAGTTACATGCCTCGATAATTGTCACCAGCGTTATAGATTACCGCTTGTTGATAAGTCAGACAATGCTTGTTGGACGCTTCCAACCGGATGTGCAGGAACCTATGGGAGATTATCTGCGCGAGGGTGCTGAAAGACATGCTCGGCAAATAAAGAAACTGTGCGAAAAGAAAGGTGTTAACTCGAAAACTGTTATAACATCAGGGCATCCTGTTGAGGAGATTATGAAACTGGCTGAAAAGTCAAAGGTGGACCTTATTGTTATTGGTTCTCATGGGCAAAGCGCTTTAGCAGCTGCGACCCTTGGCAGTGTTACCTATGGTGTTATCCACAAAGATACGACAATCCCAATTCTGGTGGTAAAGAAGTAATGTGTGTTCAATGTTGAAAGCGATCCGATTGTAAGCAAAAATGAAATTTGCGCTAAAACCAAAAAATCAAAACTGTGATAACGTTTAAGGAGTCAAATTATGAGCAATGACAAGATTAAAAGTTTATCTTCGATTTTACTGCCTCCTCTGCCCTATGTGGATAACGCGCTGGAGCCGGTTATCTCCGCGAATACAATCAGCTTCCACTACGGCAAGCATCACAAGGGGTATGTGGATAACCTGAATAAGCTGATAGCAGAAACAGAGTTTGCGGACATGACGCTGGAGAAAATCATTACCGAGACAGCCGGCAAAGCCGATAAGACCGCGATTTTCAATAATGCAGCACAAGCGTGGAACCACACGTTTTACTGGCGCAGTCTGAGGCCGAAGGGCGGTGGCGAACCACCCGCTGTGCTGAAGAAAAAGATCGAGGCCTCCTTCGGCGCCTTGGATGTATGCAAGAAAGAGTTGGCGACTGCGGCAATGGCCCAGTTCGGCAGCGGCTGGGTGTGGCTTGTGCTGGATAGCAACAAGCTCAAGGTGGTCAAGACAGCCAATGCGGATTTGCCTTTAACCAAGGGCATTAAACCGCTATTGACTATAGATGTCTGGGAACACGCCTATTACCTGGATTACCAGAACCGACGCGCGGACTATGTCAATGCTGTTCTCGACAAACTGATTAATTGGAATTTTGCGGCAGAGAACCTTGGCTGATGGCGGCCTGAACAGTCGCAAGCCTTGTCGTTGGACGAACATAAGGAGTTGACGACCCCCGCCAATAAAAAAGGAGGCAAACAATGAGTACGATTACGACGAAAGACGGTACGCAAATCTATTACAAGGACTGGGGTACAGGCCAGCCCGTCGTATTCAGTCACGGGTGGCCGTTGAATTCGGACAGTTGGGAGGCTCAAATGTTCTTCCTGGTGTCCAACGGCTATCGCTGCATTGCCCATGACCGTCGCGGCCATGGCCGGTCGAGCCAGCCCTGGAGTGGCAACGATATGAACACCTATGCCGACGACCTCTCGGAGCTTGTCGAAACGCTCGGCCTGAAAGACGCCGTCCTGATCGGTTTCTCCGCAGGCGGCGGCGAAGTTGCTCGCTATATCGGCCGCCACGGCACAAAACGTCTGGCCAAGGCTGCGCTGATCTCCGCCGTCCCGCCGCTGATGCTGAAAACGGCGGCCAATCCCGGCGGCTTGCCAATTGAGGTGTTCGACAAGATTCGCCTTGGCTCTATCACCGACCGCTCGCAGCTCTACAAGGACCTCGCCAGCGGCCCGTTCTTCGGGGCCAATAGGCCCGGCGCCAAGGTTTCGCAGGGTATTATCGACTCGTTCTGGCTCCAGGGGATGCAGGCTGGTCACAAGAACACCTTCGATTGTATCAAGGCGTTCTCCGAAACAGATTTTACCGAAGACCTCAAGAAGTTCAACGTGCCGACGCTGATTATTCACGGCGACGACGATCAGATCGTGCCGATCGGCGCCGCGGCTCTCTGCTCATCGAAGCTGGTCAAGAATGCAACCCTGAAGATATACGCGGGCGCACCTCATGGCATCGCATACACGCACAAAGACCGGCTAAACGCTGACTTGCTGGCATTCCTTAAGACCTGAGGCCGCTTTTGCGGCACTGGGATATAATGAGGCAAAATCATGAAAGACAATCCTTTGAAAAAATTGGGAACGCTCGGTCAGTCAATTTGGCTTGACTACATCAGACGTGATCTGATTACCGGCGGTGAGCTTCGACGTTTAATCGACGAGGATGGGCTGCGGGGGATGACCTCGAACCCATCCATCTTTGAGAAGGCGATAGCGGAAAGCCATATTTACGATGAAGACATTCGGGACATAGCCCTTAAGAAAAAAGACGTCAAAGCAATCTATGAAGCTCTCAGCCAGCGCGACGTACAGAGCGCCGCTGACGAATTCAGGTCTGTGTATGAAGAGACCGACGGCAAGGACGGATATGTCAGCCTGGAGGTCAATCCCCATCTGGCACATGACACCAAAGGCACAATTGAGGAAGCCCGCCGGTTGTGGGCTGCGCTGGATCGGGCCAATGTTTTCATCAAAGTCCCGGCGACGGCCGATGGGTTACCTGCCATTCAGCAACTAATCAGTGAAGGAATTAATATCAACGTTACGTTGCTCTTTGGATTGCCTCGTTATCGACAGGTGGCCCAAGCTTACATTGCCGGCATCGAAGCGAGGGTGATACAAGGAAGGCCTGTGGAGTATGTGGCCTCTGTGGCCAGCTTTTTTGTGAGTCGTATCGATACATTGGTGGATTCGCTGCTGGAAAAACTCATCGCGCAAGGCGGCCCGAAGACAGATATCGCAAAAAAGGTGCGTGGACAAGTTGCCGTCGCCAGTGCGAAAATGGCCTATCAAATATACAGGGAAATCTTTGGTAATAATCGGTTTAAGAAGCTGGCTGACAAGGGCGCTCGTGTGCAGCGGCTGCTCTGGGCCAGCACGGGTACCAAGAACCCGGACTACAGCGATGTGAAATACGTTGAGTCGCTAATCGGTCCGGACACCGTAAACACGGTCCCGCTTGAAACCATAGACGCCTACCGTGACCACGGCGACCCGAAATCACGCCTCGAACAGGATGTCAAGGAAGCCAACTGGGTAACGGCACAATTGCCGGAACTCGGGGTAGATATCGACAAGGTGACGCAGCAGCTTGAAGACGAAGGCGTAAAGAAATTCGACGAGCCATTCGACAAGCTGATGGAGACCTTAACAAAAAAGTCATCTCGGCATTTGGCGATAAAAACATGAAAGTGAGCCCTTTTGCAGGAAAGCTGGCCGAACCATCGATGCTGGTTAATGTGCCCAAACTTGTCACGGCCTATTATACCGAGGTGCCTGATCAGTCGGTGCCGGCGCAACGGGTTGCGTTCGGCACCTCAGGGCATCGTGGCTCAGCCTTCGACAAAGCTTTCAACGAATGGCATATTCTGGCCATCAGTCAGGCTATTTGTCTCTACCGCAATCAGCATAAAATTGATGGCCCTCTGTTTCTTGGTATGGACACACATGCGCTCTCCGTGCCGGCTTTTGCCAGCGCTATGGAAGTGCTTGCGGCAAACGCCATTGAAGTCATGATTGCGGATAAAGATGAATACACCCCAACCCCTGTTATTTCTCATGCTATTATCACATATAACCGCGGGCGCAAGACAGGACTTGCCGATGGCATAGTGATCACGCCTTCCCATAATCCGCCTCATGACGGAGGTTTCAAGTACAATCCTCCTAACGGCGGCCCGGCCCAAACCGATGTCACCGATTGGATCGAAGCGAAGTCGAACGAATTTCTTGAGAGAGACCTTCAGGATGTAAAAAGGATTCCTTTCGAGAAGGCCCTTCTCGCCGACACGACGCACCGACATAATTACCTCGATGCTTATGTGAGCGATCTCGGTAATGTGATCGATATGAACGCCATTCGTGACACCAAGATTAGTATGGGGGTGGATCCGCTCGGCGGCGCCGGTGTCCACTACTGGGGGCCGATTGCTGAGCGATATGGGTTGAACCTGACAGTTGTCAACGAGGCAGTCGATCCGACTTTTCGTTTCATGACGGTGGATTGGGACGGCCAAATTCGCATGGATCCATCCTCGCCTTATGCGATGCAAAGGTTGATTGGTTTAAAAGATCGCTTCGATATTGCCTTTGCCTGTGATACGGACCATGACCGGCACGGAATTGTCACCAGGAGTACCGGACTGCTTTCGCCCAATCACTACCTTTCGGTCGCTATCTTCTACCTTTTTCAACACCGACCGAAGTGGCTCAAGGAAGCGGCAGTTGGCAAGACGGTGGTGAGCAGCCGGATGATTGATTTCGTCACAGCGAAGCTTGGCCGCAAGCTCTACGAGGTGCCGGTCGGTTTCAAGTGGTTCGTTGACGGTTTGTTCGACGGCTCGCTTGGCTTCGGTGGGGAAGAGAGCGCGGGCGCGTCTTTCGTCCGCTTAGATGGCAGAGTCTGGACAACGGACAAAGATGGAATTGTCCCGGCTTTACTTGCCGCGGAGATAACGGCAAAAATGGGCCGCGATCCCGGCCAGATATATCGTGAACTTACGCGTGAGTTCGGTGAGCCCGCTTACGACCGTGTTGAGGCGCCGGCCACCCCGGAACAAAAGGAACTATTGGCGAAACTATTACCCCAGCAGGTTAATTTCACCGAGTTGGCTGGCGAAAAAATCCAGACCATACTCACCAGTGCGCCCGGCAATGGCGCTCCCATTGGCGGACTGAAAGTAATAGCAAAAAGCGGATGGTTTGCTGCTCGTCCATCCGGGACTGAAGACATCTACAAGATTTATGCGGAGAGCTTCCAAGGAGCGGATCATTTGCGTAGTATCCTGGAAGAAGCACAGGGGATTGTCGGTGATGCTGTTGGAGTTTCCGTTAAGAAAAAATCTTAAGGAGTGACAATGGACAAGCGAACACATGTCGGCAATCCAATATACTCTTTGATGCCTGTGGAAGTCGAAGGGTTCGATTCTCTCGCTGAACTTGCCCTGGATATGCGATGGTCTTGGAGTCATTACGGGGACAGAGTTTGGAGACAGCTCGACCCGGAATTGTGGGAACTGACACGAAATCCCTGGGTCGTTTTGCAGACTGTTTCACGGGAGAAACTTAAAAACTTATTGGCTAATACCGAATTTCGCAGGGAAGTGGATGAGCTTTTGGAACTCAAGGACCGTAAGTCGTCAGCGCCTGCGTGGTTTCAGCAAAGTTATCCAAAAGCTCCTTTGACCTGTGTCGCTTATTTCTGTATGGAATTTATGTTGAGCGAGGCGCTGCCCATATATTCGGGCGGGCTTGGCAATGTGGCAGGCGACCAGCTCAAAGCCGCCAGCGATTTGGGTGTGCCGGTGGTAGGCGTTGGACTACTATACCAGCAGGGCTATTTTCGCCAGGTGATTGATAAGGATGGAGCGCAACAAGCCCTGTTTCCATACAATGACCCGGGGCAATTGCCGATTACGCCTTTGCGAAAACCGAACGGAGAGTGGTTGCGGCTGGAAGTGAAGCTTCCCGGTTATTCGGTGTGGCTCCGCGCCTGGGAGGTGCAGGTCGGCAGAGTTAAACTTTACCTGCTGGACTCCAATGACGCTGCGAACTTTCCGGCTCATAGAGGAATTACAAGCGAGCTTTACGGTGGCGGGTCGGAGTTGCGACTTAAGCAGGAAATGCTTCTCGGGATTGGCGGATGGCGACTGCTCCGCGCAATTGGCATACAGCCGGAGGTCTGCCACCTCAATGAAGGGCATGCCGCCTTCGCTGTGCTGGAACGCGCAAGAAATTTCATGGAAGATACAGGCCAACCTTTTGAAGCTGCGCTGGCTGTCACGCGAGCCGGCAATCTATTCACCACGCACACACCGGTAGCCGCCGGCTTTGACTGTTTTGCTCCAGCCCTTATCGAGCAATACCTTGGTTGGTATGCCCAGAAGATGCTTGATATACCAATCCACGATTTGCTCGCTCTTGGGCGGCAAAACTCTAATGACTCGTCGGAGTATTTCAATATGGCTTATCTGGCCATACGAGGCAGCGGGGCGGTAAATGGCGTGAGCCGCTTGCATGGGAAAGTCAGCCGGCACCTCTTTGAACCTCTCTTTCCAAGCTGGCCGGCAGACGAAGTGCCCGTCGGGTCCGTTACCAACGGAGTCCATACGTCGACCTGGGATTCGGCGGCGGCCGACGAACTTTGGACTGAGGCTTGTGGAAAAGACCGTTGGCTGGGAACGACCGAAACACTGGGCGATAATATTCGCCGCATCTCCGACGCCAGGCTCTGGGAATTTCGTGCTGAGGCCCGTAAGACCCTCGTTGAATATGCCCGTGAACGGCTGTCTCGGCAACTGGCTGAGTCAGGCGCATCACCCGAAATGGTTGACAATGCAAAGCATCTATTTGACCCAAATGTTTTAACACTCGGTTTTGCACGCCGCTTCGCAAGCTACAAGAGGCCGAATCTGCTGCTGCATGACCCGCAGCGACTACTTCGCCTGTTGACCGACACTCAGCGTCCTGTTCAACTTATTATCGCCGGTAAGGCCCATCCTGGGGACCAGGCAGGGCAGGAAATGATCCAGGAATGGACACGTTTTATCCGGCGGCCCGAGGTGCGTTCACATGCGGTATTCCTTAGCGACTATGATATGCATTTGACCGGGCACCTGGTGCAGGGGGTGGATGTCTGGATTAACACACCACGGAGGCCTTGGGAGGCGAGTGGAACCAGCGGCATGAAAGTGCTGGTTAATGGAGGCGTCAATCTGTCGGAACTGGATGGCTGGTGGGCCGAAGCATACACGCCGGAAGTTGGGTGGGCGCTGGGGGACGGTCAGGAACATGGCGAAGACCCGGCCTGGGACACTGTCGAAGCAAACGCACTTTACAATCTGCTCGAAGGCGAGTTGGTTCCTGAGTTTTATAGCCGTGATGAGAAGGGTATTCCCAAAGCATGGGTATCGCGTATTCGTGAAAGCATGGCGATGTTGACGCCTCGCTTTTCAGCCAATCGCACCGTGCGAGAATACACCGAGCAGCATTACCTTCCGGCTGCAGCATCCTACCGTATGCGTGCTTCCGATAAAGGTGCAATTGGCAAAAAGCTGGTAGATTGGCGGCATACTCTCGAACAAAAATGGGCAGCGATGCGTTTCGGCGAAATAAAGGTTGAAACCAGCGGACAGCAGCATATATTTGAAGTTAAGGTCTATCTCAACTACATCGACCCGAATGCTGTTCGAGTGGAGCTTTATGCGGATGGGATAAATGGCAGTAATCCAGTACGGCAGGAGATGAAGCGAGGCCGACAACTGGCGGGCGCGGTCAGAGGTTACATCTACAGCGTAACGATATCAGCGACCCGGCCTGCGACAGACTATACGGCCAGGGTAATACCGAACTACGATGGTGTTGCGGTTCCTCTGGAAGCCGCTCACATTCTGTGGCAGCGGTAATCTTATTGATTGAAGAAAAGACGATGAAGAAAGCGACAAAAACTAATACCGCGATAAAACATCCGGGCATGGGTGCCACCCCCGATGCAAAGGGAGTAACCTTTCGAGTATGGGCTCCCCATGCCGAAAAAGTTTACGTGACCGGAACCTTCAATGACTGGAGCAAAACCTCAACACCTCTGTCCAGTGAGAAGAACGGTTGCTGGTCAGCTGAAGTGCCGGGAGCAAAAGCGGGTGATGAGTACAGATATATGATTCACACTCCTGTTGATTGGAAGCTCCCACCTTTATCTCATATTGACCCTTATGCCAAAAAAGTAACGAACTCAATTGGTAACGGAATTATCTACGACCCTAAAGCGTTCGATTGGGGTAGTGATAACTTTAAAATGGCCTTGCGGAATGAGCTTGTAATTTACGAGATGCACGTCGGCACCTTTAACGTTAAAGCAGAGGGACACCCGGGCACTTTGGATAGTGCCATTGAAAAATTGTCCTATCTTCAGGAACTGGGTATCAATGCAGTGGAAGTGATGCCGGTCATGGAGTTTCCAGGCGATTTTTCGTGGGGTTACGATCCTTCTCATCCCTTTGCAGTTGAAAGTAGTTACGGTGGACCGGATGCCTATAAGCGATTTGTTAAAGCGGCCCACGAGCATGGTATCGCTATCATCGTAGATGTCGTGTACAACCACTTTGGCCCCTCTGATCTTGATTTATGGCGGTTTGACGGCTGGAGCGAAAATGATAAGGGAGGAATTTACTTTTACAATGATCGCCGCTCGCACACACCATGGGGCGAGACACGCCCCGATTATGGCCGGGGTGAAGTGCGCCAATACATACGCGATAATGCTATGATGTGGTTCGAGGAATACCACGTTGATGGCTTACGCTGGGACGCCATATCCTATATTCGAAATATTGAGGGCAGGGACACGGATACGCCTGATGACATTCCCCAAGGATGGAGCTTGATGCAGTGGATCAATGAAGAAATCCAACAACGGTTCCCCGGTAAAATCAGCATCGCCGAAGGTATGCATAATAACGCATGGGTCACCAAAGATGTGGGGGCGGGCGGCGCCGGCTTCAATGCGCAATGGGATAGGGGATTTGTGAACCCCGTTCGTCAGGCCGTTATTGTTCGTGATGATACATCCCGCGATCTGGGGGCAGTCAGTAAAGCTATTGAGCGTCGCTACGATTTAGATGTCTTTCGGCGAGTCATTTTTACCGAGTCGCACGACGCGGTCGCTAATGGTCGGTCCCGTGTACCCGAGGAGATATGGCCAGGTAACGTGGACAGCTGGTTTTCCAAGAAACGCTCTACGTTGGGCGGTGCTCTTGTTCTTACTTCGCCCGGTATTCCGATGATTTTTGAAGGGCAAGAGTTCCTGGAAGACCGCTGGTTCCAGGATAAAGTCCCGATCGACTGGTCCCGAGCCGAGGGTGAAAACGGCATTCTTAATATGTATCGAGATTTAATCGCCCTGCGGCGCAACTTGTCGGGATTGACGCATGGGTTGTGCGGTCAAAATATCCATATCTATCATTTTGACGGTGGGGCCAAGATCATTGCTTTTCATCGCTGGGACAAACAAGGCCCAACCGATAGCGTAGTTGTTGTAGTTAATATGACGAATCAAAACCGAGATGGTTATACAATCGGTTTTCCGCGGGCCGGACTGTGGAAAACGCGATTTAACAGTGACTCATATAACTATGGCCCAAATTTTGCAAATCATCCCACGCCCGATGTAGAAGCCCATGAGGAAAAAATCGATGGGCTGCCCTGCTCCGGCAAAATCAGTATCGGACCATACACAGTGGTAATTTTTTCGCAGGATAAATAAAAACCCATTTATGGAAATTTCAAAAACAGGAATGAATTAACAAAAATAAGAGGATAGTCAGTATGGGTTTAAATGCAACCAAGCCCGACGTTAAAACCGAGGATAAAGAAGGTCTCAAATCCATGCCTATGCCGGAAATACGCAACTGGAAATGGATAGAGAAAAGGGATAAGATCACCGTATCGGGATTATTGGAAATAGAATCAAGAAAGGACGGAACCAATGAGTGAAAATGGACACAATCATCATCGGCAGGAAAGGGAGGAGCACAACAAGAAGCATTATGACGATAAGCCTTACTGGAAACGGATACATCATACCTGGAGTTTTTGGATTTTCTTGTTTTTGATGTTAGCTGCCATGATATATTACACGCTGAGCTATAACTTGGCATTGCGGCCTCGCATCCAACCGCAGCAGCCGCCGTCGGAAAATAGCAGTACCCCATAGACTTTCACAACCAAGGAACCATAACAAATGAATATGCAAGAGCTTATAGATACCGCGAGGACGCTGGTCGCCGGCGACAAGGGCCTGCTGGCGATGGATGAAAGTAATCCAACCTGCAACAAACGATTTGCCAGGTTGGGGATTCCCCAGACCGAGGAGACCCGGCGCGCCTATCGGGAGTTGATTGTGACCACACCCGGTCTCGGTGAGTGCATTAGTGGCGTGATCCTCTACGACGAGACAATCCGCCAGCAGAAGAAAGATGGCACTCCCTTTGTTAAAGTCATCACCGATGCGGGAATCATTCCCGGTATCAAAGTTGACACCGGCGCAAAGGACATGGCAGGTCATCCCAGAGAGAAAATAACCGAAGGTCTGGACGGATTGCGAGACCGCCTCGCTGAATACTCTCAAATGGGCGCCCGTTTTGCCAAGTGGCGAGCGGTGATTGCCGTGGGCGATTGTCTTCCCAGCCGGGGTTGCATCGAGGCCAACGCGCAGGCGCTGGCCCGCTATGCCGCGTTGTGCCAGGAAGCCGGACTGGTCCCAGTCGTCGAGCCGGAAGTGCTTATGGACGGCGAGCATACCATAGAGCGGTGCAGCGAGGTAACGGAGGAAGTCCTGCGAACGGTTTTCAACCAGCTTTACACACAACGGGTGATGCCGGAGGGTATGATCCTGAAGCCCAATATGGTGCTTCCGGGATTGACCTGCCCCAAGCAGGAAGCGGTGGACGAGGTGGCTGACGCCACGGTGCAGTGTCTCTTGCGAGCCGTTCCCGCTGCCGTTCCTGGGATTGCGTTCTTGTCGGGCGGCCAACCCGGCGAACTGGCCTCGGCCCGTTTGAATGCCATGAATGTTAGATTCAAGTCACGACTGCCTTGGGCGTTGGCGTTTTCGTTTGCCCGCGCCATCCAGCAACCGGCTTTGGAGATTTGGCGAGGCGAGAAGGCCCACGTGTTGGCGGCACAGCAAGCTCTGTATCATCGAGCCATGTGCAACCGGGCTGCGCGCCGTGGCGAATACAATTCCGCGATGGAAAGGACAAAAGCATGACAACAAGTATCCCGCAACTCACGAGCCCTGCGGCATAGCAAAAAAAGGAGAATACCCATTATGGAACCTAATACTGAACAGGCAAAGGTTCCCGAATCGAAGTCCGAGGCGAAGGACGATTTGAAATCCCTGCCCATGCCGGAGTTGGAGAAAAAACTGGCGTCGTCGCCGGAAGGCCTCAGTCAGGCCGAGGCGCAGAAACGGCTGACCCAGTATGGGCCTAACGAGATTGAAGAAAAGAAAACCAATCCGTTCCTGAAATTCCTCAGTTATTTTTGGGGACCCATCCCGTGGATGATCGAAGTGGCGGTAATTCTGTCGGGCATTGTCCGGCACTGGCCTGATTTTTTCATCATCCTCCTTTTGCTTGTTGCCAACGCCGTGGTCGGATTCTGGGAAGAACACGAGGCGGGCAACGCCATCGCTGCCCTGAAGGCCAAGCTGGCAATCAAGGCCAGGGTGAAACGCGACGGAAAGTGGGTCACCCCGGATGCGAGTGAGTTGGTGCCGGGAGATGTCATTCGCGTGCGCCTGGGCGATATTGTGCCGGCGGATGCGCGCTTATTGGAGGGCGACCCGGTAGAAGTGGATCAGTCCGCCCTGACGGGAGAGTCATTGCCTGCCACTCGCAAATCCGGCGAGGCGGTGTTTTCAGGTTCGATTATTCGTCAGGGTGAAATAGGCGCAATGGTCTATGCCACGGGCGCCAACACCTACTTCGGCAAGACGGCGCAACTGGTGCAGGAAGCGCACACCGTCAGCCACTTTCAACGCGCGGTGCTGAAGATTGGCAATTATCTGATTATCCTCGCTGTGGCTCTGGTGGCGGTGATTATTACTGTCGCTATTTTCCGCGGCGACCGGATTCTCACCACGTTGCAGTTTGCCCTGGTGCTGACCGTAGCGGCCATTCCCGTGGCGATGCCGACGGTGTTGTCGGTGACGATGGCGGTCGGTGCTCGCCTGCTTGCCAAAAAGGAGACGATTGTGAGCCGGTTGGTGGCCATCGAGGAATTGGCGGGCGTGGACGTGCTGTGTGCGGACAAGACCGGTACCCTGACACAGAACAAACTGACACTGGGCGATCCGTTCAGCGTGAACAATTGTCCTGCTGAGCAAGTTATCATCAATGCCGCGCTGGCATCGCGAGCAGACAATAACGACACCATTGACCTGGCCGTTTTGGGCGGCCTGAAAGACAAGGATTCGTTAAAGAATTACGAGGTGGTTCATTTCCAGCCGTTCGATCCTGTGCATAAACGTACCGAGGCCGCCGTCAAAGCCAAAGACGGAAAGACGTTCAAGGTGACCAAGGGCGCGCCGCAGGTGATTTTGGAATTGTCGGCCAATGCCGGACAGGTGAAACCCGCCATCGAGAAGGCGGTCAACGAGTTCGCGGCACGCGGCTTTCGTTCGTTGGGCGTGGCGAGGGCCGAGGGGGAAGGCCAATGGCAGTTTCTTGGTGTGTTGCCACTGTTCGATCCGCCACGGGAAGATGCCAAGGCAACCATCGCGACTGCCCGACAGATGGGTGTGAGTGTAAAGATGGTTACAGGCGATGCACTGGCCATCGCCAAGGAAACCGCCAAAAAGTTAGACATGGGCACAAATATCCTCGATGCCGCCGGCTTGGGCAACTCGAAAAAGCAGGAGACCGCAACGGTGGCCGAGTCCATCGAGAAAGCGGACGGCTTCGCCCAGGTGTTCCCCGAACACAAGTTTCATATTGTGGATGTCCTGCAAAAACGCGGCCACATCGTCGGCATGACGGGCGACGGGGTGAACGATGCCCCCGCGCTGAAGAAAGCCGACTGCGGCATCGCCGTTTCGGCAGCGACAGATGCGGCGCGAGCGGCTGCGGCCATTGTACTGCTTACGCCCGGCCTCTCTGTTATTATTGACGCTATCAAAGAAAGCCGGAGAATTTTCCAGCGGATGAACAGTTACGCGATTTACCGTATCGCCGAGACAATCCGCGTGCTGTTGTTCATGACGCTGGCAATCCTGGTCTTCAACTTTTATCCATTGACTGCGGTGATGATAGTGATGCTGGCGTTGCTCAACGATGGCGCCATCCTGTCCATTGCCTATGACAACGTTCATTACAAGGATCAGCCCGAGGCATGGAACATGCGCATGGTACTGGGCATCGCCACGGTGCTGGGCGTCATCGGGGTCGTCTCGGCCTTCGGCTTGTTTTATCTCGGCGAGTGCGTCTTTCACCTCGACCGTGCGCACATCCAGACGCTTATGTATTTGAAGCTATCTGTTGCGGGACATCTGACGATTTTCCTCACGCGCACGCGCGGCCCGTTCTGGTCCATACGCCCCGCGCGGATCTTATGGGGGGCAGTGCTCGGCACGCAAATAATTGCGACGTTGATAGCGGTTTATGGACTGTTTATGACACCCCTCGGCTGGGGTTGGGCCGGGTTCGTGTGGGGTTATGCGTTGCTGTGGTTCCTCGTGAACGACCGCGTGAAACTGCTCGCATATCGGATTTTTGATCCCGCCAAAGCAAAGGCGATACAGCATACAGTAAAGGCATGAATGAATGGAAATTTCAAAGAAGATTATGAACGCATCTCAGCACCCAGGTAACCTCCCTGGCGGCAACGGTGTGCATTATTCCGCTGAACTATTGGAAAAAGCGCGTGCCGATACCGATACCGTCCTGAAGGAGCTTGAATCGCAACTAAGCGGCCTTACCGAGGCCCAAGCCGATTCTCGCCTGAAGCAGGTCGGGACGAACGAGATTGCCCGAGAGAAACATAAATCTGCCCTGATGCGCCTCCTGGGTAACGTCAAGAATCCATTGGTCCTCCTGCTCACGGCGCTGGGCGTGCTTTCCTATCTAACCGGTGACCAGCGGGCGACGGTGGTCATTTTCGTGATGGTGGTTCTGGGTGTGGGTTTGCGTTTCTTCCAGGAGATGCGTGCCGATAACGCGGCCGAGAAGCTCCAAGCGATGGTCAGCAACACGGCGACGCTGGTGCGGGGGGGCAAGGAAGAAGAAGTATCGCTCAAGATGTTAGTGCCCGGCGATATCATCCGGCTGGCGGCCGGTGATATGGTGCCTGCTGATGTACGGGTGCTTTCCGCCAAAGACCTGTTTCTGAATCAGGCGGCCCTCACCGGCGAAGCCCTGCCTGTGGAGAAGAAAGCCGCCCAGGCGTCGGCAGACGTTCAAAATCCGCTCGATTTGCCTAACCTCTGCTTCCTTGGTTCCAACGTGGAGAGCGGCTCCGCGACCGCCGTGGTCATTCAAACAGGAGACCGTACCTACTTTGGCTCGCTGGCTGCCAGCATAGTCGGGCAGCGCCAACTCACCAGCTTCGACAAGGGCGTGAACAAGTTCACCTGGCTGATGATATGCTTCATCGCCGTAATGGTTCCGGCTGTTTTCCTGATCAACGGGCTTAGCAAGCACAACTGGCTGGAAGCTTTCCTGTTTGCCATGGCCGTGGCAGTCGGGCTGACCCCAGAGATGCTGCCTATGATAGTAACCGTCAACCTGTCCAAGGGCGCCATCATGATGTCACGCAAGAAAGTGATAGTCAAGCGCCTCAACGCCATCCAGAACTTTGGGGCGATGGACGTGCTGTGCACCGACAAGACCGGCACCCTAACCCAGGGCAAGATTGTGCTCGAAAAGCACTTGGACGTGAACGGCGAACCCAGCGAGAAGGTGCTGCAATACGGCTACCTGAACAGCTACCACCATACCGGATTGAAGAACCTGCTGGACGAGGCGATTCTTGACCATGAGGAACTGGAAGAACGCCTGAAAGCTAAGGAGAAGTACCGCAAGATAGACGAGATACCTTTCGACTTCGTGCGTCGCCGAATGTCGGTGGTTGTGGAAGATGAAACCGGGTTGAACACGCTGATTTGTAAAGGCGCGGTGGATGAAGTGCTGAGTTTGTGCACCCGTGTGGAAACCAATGGAGGAGTAATTCCTGTTCAGCCCGAACACGACGCCAAACGCAGGCAGATAGCGGACGACCTGAATGGTCAGGGCTTCCGTGTGATTGCCCTGGCGTATAAGCAGATGCCGGGCGGTTCAGATGAGCCGGTGTATTCGGTCAAGGATGAGTCGGATCTGATACTGATGGGTTTCCTGGCTTTCCTCGACCCGCCAAAGGACACCGCCACAGAAGCATTGAAGCGGCTTCACGGCCTGAACGTGGACGTCAAGGTACTGACCGGCGATAATGAAATCATCACCGCCTATATCTGCAAGGAAGTCGGCATATCGGTGGAGCATCTTTTGCTCGGCCCCCAAATCGAGACGATGAGCGAGACGGAATTAGCTGAAGCCGCCAGCGCGACCAGCGTTTTTGCAAGGTTGGCCCCGGCTCACAAGGAACACATCATCCGTGCGCTCCAGAGCAAGGGGCACGTATTGGGGTTCATGGGTGACGGCATCAACGACGCGCCGGCCTTGAAAGCCGCTGACGTGGGCATCTCGGTAGATAGCGCTGTGGACATCGCCAAGGAGTCATCCGATATCATCCTGCTGGAAAACAGCCTGCTGGTACTGGAGCAGGGCGTGCTGGAAGGCCGGCGGGTGTTCGGCAACATTATCAAGTACATCAAGATGGCGGCCAGCTCGAATTTCGGCAACATGTTCAGTGTCGTGGGGGCCAGCGCCTTCCTGCCTTTCCTGCCCATGCTGCCTATCCAGGTGCTGACCAACAACCTCCTGTACGACTTTTCGCAGACCACCATCCCCACCGACGAGGTGGACGCTGACTGGCTGACCAGGCCGCGCAAGTGGACGATTGGCCAAATACTGCGTTTTATTCTGTTTATCGGGCCGATAAGCTCTATCTTCGATTATGCGACGTTCTTCATGATGCTGTACGTTTTCAACTGTTGGCAAAACCCGGCCCTGTTCCATACCGGCTGGTTCGTGGAGTCGATTTTCACCCAGACGTTAATCATCCATGTCATTCGCACTAACAAGATACCATTTATCGAAAGCCGGGCCAGTTGGCCGCTAATCCTCACTTCCGTAATCATCGTCGTGGTAGGCGCCTGGCTGACAGTTTCGCCTCTGGCTAAAACGCTCGGGTTTGTCTCGCTCCCGCTGATGTACTGGCTGTATCTGGCAGTCATACTGCTGGGTTATGCGATTCTGACACAGGTGGTTAAGACCTGGTTTATTCGCAGATTTGGAGAATAATGGCGGTGGCGAGGAGAACTTATTCATTGAGCAGAAAATCACAACAGGGCATTCCGGAACGGCTACTACGCCAGGAGCGTAGATTTTCCGAAACAGAACGAGTCCATCTCGGAGGGTGTTAGCGGCCGGCGTGCTGTCATGCGATACCGGTGGAGCATCCGGGGGTTGTTCGGCCGGCTGGCAGAGTCGCGATGGGATAAACTGCGCGAGGCTACCAGTCCGTCAGGTGTCGAGAGTTGACCCCATTTGCTTTATATGTCCTTGAATTCTTCCTCCTTTTCTTCTTCGGTCATATCTGATACTTCTTTCTTTTTTCCTCCTTGCGGACCACCACCGTAGAACCCTCCGAGCTTGCCTTGCCCGTCACTGCCTTGGTCCTTGGAAGCCGACGAGGCCGCGACTGCAGCGACGATGCCTGCGATGATTTCGGAAATCGATCCTTGCGCGAATGGCGTTCCATCGGCACTGGCAACTCGAATGTCGATAAGCTTTCCTCCTCCTTGCATCGTACGGTCGCGAGTCAGTTGATTGAGACATTCTTGCCTCACCTTCAGGTAGTCCTCCTTAGTCATTGGGTGACGTTTTTCCATTGCCGCAATCTGCTTATCTACCATCTCGGATAGAGAATCGCCAACCTCAACCGCTTCACGCTTCGCGACATGTGACGCTGATGCCTCGCCAGCCAAAGCATCCTTGAGTTGCTGTGGCGGGTCAACGAGCTTGATAGCCAATTTTATGCCACTTGGCCTAAAACCAGCTTGGATCAACGCGCCGTCTACCTTCAAATAACTCTTCTCAACCATATCCTTGAAGGCGACAGGGTTTTCGTTGGCCTCCTTCCACGTCATCTGGGCGCCAGCAGAACGGACAGCACTGGTCATTCCTTTCTCAGACCAATCCTGTAATTCTGCTTTTGTGGTAGGCACACCTGCCCTCACAATTTCGATAAGCGGATGCGTCCTTTCCCATACAAGTGTGACGCCTAGGCGCACAACCTCTTCATGTACTTTCAACTCGTTGCGTTCTTGGGGCATCAAATCTTTTAGAAAGCATACCGGCTCATCTGTTTCCTTGTTGACGAGCATCTCTCGTTCTCTGGGAAAATTCAGGTATGCCCTGCTCACCACGACCACCTCGACAGAGATGTGGTGTTTTCCACCTTTGGGGTAATCGCCTTCCTTTGACATAACCTTGATTGGATCATATTCAAGGTTATACATGCGCGTGGGGTATATCTTCAGATAACACTTGCAGGCCTTGGGCAGCCATGGCACAAAAATCCAACAACTGCCGCCTTCGCACACATGATCGGCGTTGCCGAAAATAACTGGGACGCCCATTTCGTTGGCATCAACAAAGTTGGCGAAAGATCGGTAGAACCAGTACGAGCCGAATCCGGCGAGACCGATAAGAACCGCGACCGACAAGAAAATCAACATGGCCAATCTCCTTTCTGACAATGCGTAGGAAGTTGGAACTTCGGGCACACATGGGTGGGGAAAGGGAAAACGGAACTCTTCATGGAACTGGCGGGGTCACTCAGATCGGAGGCGGCTTCGCGGGTAACGTCTCTCCAGTTTTTGCTAAAGACAATTGCGCGACGGCGAATCTCGTTCAATGAAAGTGGCATGATGCCGAGTATACCAACGTGAGCTGGTCGTTGCAAGTTCTCATTTGGTGAAGATAGCGTCAAGTATTATGTGTAAGATTAATTTTATGCCAGCGAAGGAGTTGGCCAAAGACAGCCCTTTCGACGGCTGAATCGTCATAGAAGCAGCCCATAGGTCGTAAACGCTGACGCAGCGTTTTAATCAGGCGTTCCATAGGGTTATTGGTTCGTACCCGTTTCCACCACTGTATTGGTAAATTATAAAAGTTCAAACTGTCTGTTAATCCTTCTAAAAACTGATATGTCGGCCAGGGTGCGATCTTTTCCCAGCGTTTACGCCAATCAGCGGCGATATCCAGCGCCGCTTCACGACTCGGCCCTCGGAATATACAAGCCGCTTCGGCCACCATATCGTCACGATAATATGCTGTCCCGATGGCAACTCTCAGCCGGGACAGCCGATGAAACGTGCAACTCTGCCATGTGACTTCCGGATAAACCCATTCCATCGCATATCGAATCGCCTTTGAGTCATCGCTGACAAACAATTTTACATCTTCAAGTCCGCGTCGTCTCAAATCCGCCAGGAATTCGCCGCACTGTTCGCCGGGGCCGACACAAAAACCCAGCACATCCAGAACGCCATCTTCTCGCAACCCCGTTGCTATCATCACCGTTCTATCAGAGCCAACCCTGTTGATGTGCATCCCGTCGATGTAAACAACAGTGTATATTGGCTCTATAGGCTGTTTTCGCCAGGCATTTAGGGCATCATCTATCCATCGCATCAATCGGCTGATGGTCTGATGGCTGACGGAGTCGCCGAAGATTTGCTCCGCCAATTGAGCAAGCCCCCTTGTAGCGCAACCCAGCAGGTAAGCATGTCGCAGGATACGCTCCACGTCCCTGATTCGTCTTTGATAACGCTCGAAGACCACGGCGGTATCCAGCCCGCCAACTCGACAGCGAGGCACCTTCAGCTTTACCGCTCCGTGAGGCGTAGTCAGCCAGCGACGATAATAGCCGTTGCGATATCCGCGACGACCGGCATTACGCTGATTCCAGCCGGCCTCTAATCGGCTGTCTCGTATCAGCTCCATAGCTTTCTGGGCCAAATCTACTACCGTCCGGCGTACGGATTCATTTATCCACGTCCAAAAAACTTCTTGCGGAACCGGCTGTTCATTTGTTAAAGAGCTTACTTGTTTGTTCATGGGTACGTATCTCCTTGCCTTTCTTGGCGGAAAAACAAGGTTACGTACCCAATTTTTTGCCTGTTGTCATCCGTCTTTCGCTTCGGCTCGCTACGCTCGCCTTCGCTCCAGCCGGATGACAACCACCCCTTCACCCTAACTTACACACAATTACTTACACTAAGTTTGGTGAACCAGTTCGCGATTGAATGCCGGTACGCCGCGCCCCGTTTCAAATCCAGCCACCGCCTACTTGACACCCGGATTGCGTTCGCTCTATACTCCCGTTCCAGAAATGGAGACATATATGACAAATACAGACGATAGACAACATCGTTCTCTCTTAAAACAAATTGCACGTCGAGTAATGACGGAAAGGGGACTTTTTCCGGATTTTTCTCCTGGGGCGCTCGCCGAGCTTGACGGAATCCGCGGGCCGGCGACGCAAACTGAGGAATCGACGAGAGATATGAGGAACCTTATCTGGTGCTCCATTGACAACGATGATTCTCGCGACCTAGACCAGCTTACCGTTGCCGAAGCCCTGCCCGGTGGGGCAGCAAAGGTCCTTGTCGCCGTTGCCGACGTTGGCGCTGTCGTAAAAAAGCAATCGGCGATTGACGACCATGCGAAACAAAACACCACCTCGGTCTATACTGTTGCCGAGACGTTTCCGATGCTGCCCGAGAAACTTTCCACGGACCTTACCTCTCTCAACTTTGAATCAGACCGCCTGGCAATCGTCATTGAAATGGTTATCGCCGGGGACGGGTCACTTCAGAGTTCGGACATCTACGGAGCGACAGTCCGTAATCGTTCAAAACTTGCCTACAACAGCGTTGCCGCCTGGCTCGATGGTAATGGCCCGATGCCGCAAAGTATCGGCACGGTCAAAGGTCTTGACGAAAACATTCGACTTCAGGACAGCGTAGCCCAGAAATTGAAATCGCTGCGGCACCTGCACGGTGCGCTTGACCTCGAAACAATAGAAACACATCCGGTTTTTGAAGGAGATGAGTTAAAGAACCTGGAAGCCGAAAAAAAGAACAGGGCCAAAGAAATTATCGAGGACTTCATGATAGCTGCCAACGGCGTTACCGCGCGATACCTCGCGTCCAAAAAGTTTCCGTCGCTGCGGCGCGTGGTCCGTGTACCCAAACGCTGGGATCGGATTATCCAGCTTGCCGCAGAGCGGGGCACAACGCTGCCAAAAGAGCCTGATCCAAAAGCCCTGGAGCAATTTCTCGTATCGGCTAAAGCGGCTGACCCTCTGCGCTTTCCCGATCTGTCTCTCAGCGTCATCAAGCTTCTGGGTGCGGGTGAATACGTCGTCGAACCTCCGGGAGGAAATGTCGCCGGGCACTTCGGTCTTGCGGTTCAGGACTATACCCACTCCACCGCTCCGAACCGCCGATTCCCCGATTTGATTACACAACGGCTGCTGAAAGCGGCAATTGCGGGACATTCCCTGCCCTACGAGAACGACGAATTGGAATCGCTCGCAAAGCATTGCACTGAAGAGGAAGACGCAGCGACAAAAGTTGAACGGCAGGTCACAAAATCCGCGGCGGCAATGCTGCTGGAATCGAGGATAGGTGAGCAGTTCGATGCCATCGTCACCGGCGTATCTGACAAAGGCACGTGGGTTCGTCTTCTGCATCCGCCCGTTGAAGGAAGATTAGAGAGCGGTTTTGAAGGCATGGACGTCGGCCACGAGCTCCGCGTGCAATTAGTCAGTACGGATGTGGAGCGCGGATATATCGATTTTAAGAAAGGGATATAGGGCAGCTAAGGGGCCTAAGCGAGTATGCTACCGGAAAAACTTATCTTTGATTATTCAGTACCAAAAACACTTCTTATTAAGCTAAGCGGCGATTGGCAGATTTCTGCCGGTCTTCTTTCGACAAACGAGGTCACTTCGCAACTCAATAGTCATCCGGATATCGTACAAATTAATATTAGTGTTTCACAAGAGTTAAAGTGGGACAGCGGGCTTATTTCTTTTTTGCTTAAGTTGATCAGGGAGTGTGGGCATAAGAATATTAATGTTGCTCGCGAAGGGCTGCCGCAGGAAGCGCAGAAACTGCTCTCGCTTGCTTTAAAAGTACATGAAAAAAATATTTCGTCTCAAAAGGTACGTGAGGCATTTCTTGAAAAAACCGGGGAGAAATTTTTGCAAATTATCGAAAGCTCGCGTTCGGGGCTTGAGTTCTTGGGGGATATCGCTGTTTCTTTCGGCCGCCTGATTACAGGTAAATCATATTTTCGCTGGGATGATTTTATGTTAATCGTGCAGAAATGCGGGGTCGATACTTTGCTGCTTGTTTCTTTGATAAGTTTATTAGTAGGCATGATCCTCGCCTTTGTTGGGTCGATACAGCTTAAAATGTTTGGGGCTCAAATTTTCATCTCCGATATAGTCGGAATTGCCATGGTGCGCGTATTGTCAGCAGTGATGACAGGTATTATTGTGTCTGGCCGCATCGGGGCGTCTTTTGCGGCAGAGCTGGGGATGATGCAGGCAAACGAGGAAATCGATGCGCTTAAAACGTTAGGCGTTTCTCCTGTTGAGTTTTTGGTCATACCGCGCATTCTGGCATTAGTGATTATGATGCCGGTCCTGACCATATACGCGGATCTTATGGGCGTATTAGGCGGTTTTATTATCAGCGCGGGGATGCTTAATCTTAATCCGGTAGAATATTTGAATCATACCCAGCAAGCTGTAAAACTTAGTTATGTGTGGGTGGGACTTATTCACAGTCTTGTTTTTGGTGTGATTGTTGCAGTTGCCGGGTGTCTGCGTGGTATTGAGTGTGAAAGAAACGCAGCCGGCGTGGGAATCGCAACTACCTCGGCAGTGGTTACTGGAATAACCGGCATTGTAATTGCAACTGCAATTATAACATATATTTGTCAGTTTTTGGGCGTGTAACTTATGGATTCAACAGTGCAGCCGGTTATTGAAGTGCGAGATCTTGATTTAGGGTATAACGATTACGTCGTGATGCGCAATCTTAGCTTTAGCGTGAATAAAGGCGATATCTTTATTGTTATGGGGGTAAACGGATGCGGCAAGAGCACTTTGCTTAAGAGTTTGATTGGTCTTAAGACGCCGACTAAGGGTAAGGTTTTATACTATGGAAAGAGCTTTTGGGACGAAGATGAAACAGGGCAACAAAATATTATGCGGCGTTTCGGCGTTCTTTATCAAGGCGGAGCGCTATGGAGCTCTTTGACAGTAGGGGAGAATATCTCGCTTCCTTTACAATTGTATACAAAGTTATCCTGCCAACAGATACAGGAAGTTGTGGCGTTAAAACTTTCGCTGGTGGGGTTGGAAGGATGTGAGGATCTTTTCCCTTCGGGAATAAGCGGGGGGATGCGTAAAAGAGCCAGCCTTGCGAGGGCAATTGCGCTTGATCCGGACATCATTTTTTTTGATGAGCCGTCGTCCGGGCTTGACCCAATAAACGCGAGAAAGCTTGATGATTTGATTCTTGAGCTAAGAGACAGTTTAGGCGCTACGGTAGTTGTTGTTACGCATGAACTCGCCAGCATTTTTGCCGTTGGGAATAATTCCGTGTTTCTTGATATGGAAAGCAAAGCTATGATTGCTGCAGGTGACCCCAAGGTCTTGCTGGCTGATTCCAAGGATCCCAGGGTTATCCAGTTTTTAACGAGAGCGAGAGTGCAAGGAGCTTAAACGATGAGTAGAAAAGCGAACAAAACAGTGATTGGTTTATTTGTAGTAGTGGCATTGGTGTTGCTGATAACAGGGATAGTGGTTTTTGGTTCGGGGACGCTCTTTAAACGGACAAATAAGTTTGTTTTGTACTTTGAGGGTTCCGTTAAAGGCCTTTCTATAGGAGCCCCGGTTACATTTCGGGGAGTCAGTATCGGTACTGTCAAAGACATCAGCCTGATCTATGACTCAAAGGCAGGGACTATTATGCTTCCTGTGATTGTCGAGATTGAACATGGTCGCATTAAAGATGCCCCCAGCTTTGAGGAATTGGGCGGAGATAAGAAGATGATTGCGCTTGGTCTGCGGGGGAAGCTTGAAGTGCAGAGTTTTCTAACCGGCCAGCTTATGATTTCATTTGATTTTTATCCCGATAGACCGGCGGAGCTTCGCGGTATCCAGAAGCAGTATCCGGAGCTTCCCACGATTCCGACCTCTCCGGATATTTTTGAGCTTATGAATGGAATACCTATTAAAGAAATTGCGAAGAATTTAGAGGTCACTGTCAAAGGAATTAATAGACTGGTAAATTCAAGCGATTTACAGAGAAGCATTTACGAGTTTCAGGATACGCTCCAGGAGGCAAAACAGACAATGCGATCATTACGTTTACTTGCCGAATATCTTGAGCAGCATCCGGAAGCTATTTTAAAAGGAAAACCAGTTATCAAAGGAGAATAAGATGAAACAAATAATTATTCGTTATTGTACGGTTACGAGTGTGGTGTGTCTTGCCTTGGTTTTAAGCGGCTGCCTATCTGCGTCAAATAGTCCAACGCCGCGGTTTTATATGCTTCAGGCCGTAGATGGAAATCAAGTAAGTAAAAAGATAAATATTACTTCCGATGTGGTTATCGGTGTCGGGCCGGTTAAAATTCCGGAATATCAGGACAGGCCGCAAATTGTGACCCAGGACGAGGAAAAGATGCTTAAATTCGCTCAATTCGACCGCTGGGGGGAATCTCTTGACCTTGGGATGACGCGTCTGATTGGAGAGAATCTCACGGTTATGTTTCCGGAGGCAAAATTTACTTTGTATCCCTGGAATTCATCTGTTCCTGTTAAATACCAGGTGGTTGTAGAAATTGTTCAATTGGATAGCAACCTTGATAAGGATCTGCTTGTTGTTGCGCAATGGTTGGTTATTGATGTGCAAAATGCGAAAACTATGATTATAAAAAGATCGGAATTCCGGCAGTCGATCGTCCCGCAGAATTATTCCGGTTTAGTCAAAGCATTAAGTATTACTTGCGCGTCATTAAGCAGTGAGATCGCTGAATCGCTGGCAACGCTTGAAACTCATTCTTAAAACGAAAAAGGATGCTTCGGTATTAAGAGAGTGGTGCAAAGAGAGGCGGTTTTATCAAAGGAGAATCAATGCTACAAACACCACATATTGAACGCCACTTCAGGCGGCACGATTGTGCTGAAGGAGGCCAAATGAAAAAGAGCAGTTCAATTACGGCATTGTTCCTGGATATCGGCGGCGTTTTGCTCACCGACGGATGGGGTCATGCGTCCCGCAAACTGGCGGCCAAGGCGTTCGACCTGAATCCGGAAGAGATGGAAAACCGGCATAACCAGGCCTTCGACACTTACGAGTTGGACAAGCTCACTTTGGAAGAATACTTGAGTCGCGTAGTGTTTTACCAGAAGCGGTCGTTCACACGGGCACAGTTTCGGAAATTCATGTTCGCCCAGTCGAAACCATATCCTAAAATGATCGAGCTGGTCCACCGGCTTAAGACACGGTATGGATTGAAGATTGTCGTGGTCAGCAACGAAGCACGGGAACTGAATTCGCACCGAATTAGAAAGTTCAAGCTTGATGAGTTCGTGGATTTTTTCATTTCATCCTGCTTCGTCCACTTGCGAAAGCCCGACGCGGATATCTTTCGTGTTGCGCTCGATATCGCGCAGGTTCCGGCCAATCAGGTTGTCTATATTGAGAACCTCCTGATGTTCGTCCAGGTCGCGAAAGGCCTGGGAATTCGAGGTATTTGTCACACGGATTACAAGTCCACGCGTGCGAAACTGGCTTCTTTTGGATTGGAGGCTGCAGAATGACAAACCAGTCAGCCACAAAACCGACTCACGCTACCGTGCTGACAATCAATGGCGGCTCATCGAGCATCAAGTTCGCACTGTTCGAGGTCGGCGACCCGCTACGACGGATTCTGGAGGGCGAGATTGAGCGGATTGGACTGCCGGAGGCCACCTTGCGGGTGAAAGGATTGAACCAGGCGGACAACTTTTCGCGGTTGGTGAAGGCGCCGGATCATACGGTGGCGGTGGGCGCCCTGATGGATTGGATCGAGGAACGCAACGGGCGTGATGCATTGACCGCGGTGGGGCATCGCGTGGTGCATGGCGGGCCGAAGTATANNCATTCGATCCTGAGCATTTGCCGGAGGAGATACTGTTGACCGAGGCGTTTCATCGCCGATTTCCTGACCTGCCCCAGGTGGCGTGTTTCGACACGGCTTTTCACCATGACCTGCCGCGCGTGGCCCGGTTGTTGCCTATCCCTCGTCGCTACGAAGCGCAGGGGGTGCGGCGGTACGGGTTTCACGGGTTGTCGTATGCGTTTCTAATGGGAGAACTGGCCCGCCTGGCCGGATTGGAAGCGGCGCAAGGCCGGGTCATCCTCGCCCACCTCGGCAATGGGGCAAGTTTGGCGGCGGTCCATCACGGCAAATCCGTGGACACAAGCATGAGTTTCACCCCGACAGCCGGGGTGCCCATGAGCACCCGGTCAGGCGATATCGATCCCGGACTGGTTTGGTATCTGGCACGCACTGAAAAAATGAGCGATAAGCAATTCAACGAGATGGTCAATTTCCAGTCCGGCCTGCTCGGTGTGTCGGAAACCAGTTCCGACATGCGTGACTTGCTCGACCGTGAAACGCAGGACGTGCGGGCGGCTGAAGCGGTAGCGATGTTTTGCTACCAGGTCAAGAAATGGATTGGCGCATTCGCGGCGGCGCTCGGCGGATTGGACACACTGGTATTCGCCGGCGGTATCGGAGAGAATGCGCCCGCGGTCCGCGCCCGGATTTGTGATGGGCTGGGATTTCTTGGAATCGAACTCGAAGAAAAGCGAAACGCGGCGAATGAGGGCGTGATTTCTGCGAAGACCAGCCGAGCCGCTGTTCGCGTCATCCACACGGACGAAGAACGTATGATAGCCGAGATGGTTTGCCGCGTCCTCGGCCTTGGCTGAAAAAAGGAGAATTGAATCATGGAGACAAAAACTCTTTCCCCGGAACTGCTCCACAAGATGGATGCCTACTGGCGTGCCGCCAACTATCTGTCGGTTGGCCAGATTTATCTCTACGACAATCCGCTGCTGAAGCGGCCGTTGACGCTCACGGATGTAAAGCACATGTTGCTGGGACACTGGGGCACGACACCCGGGCAGAACTTAATTTATGTGCACTTGAACCGGGTCATCAAAAAATATGACCTCGACATGATTTACGTCTCCGGCCCCGGTCACGGCGGCCCGGCCGTCGTGGGCAACACGTACCTCGAGGGCACTTACAGCGAGGTCTATCCCGACATCAGCCAGGATGAGGCCGGACTGCGGAAGCTCTTCCTTCAGTTCTCGTTTCCCGGAGGAATTCCAAGCCACGCATCACCGGAGTGCCCCGGCTCGATCCACGAGGGTGGCGAACTGGGATATTCGCTCAGCCATTCATTCGGGGCGGTGTTCGACAATCCAAATCTCGTCGTCGCCTGCGTCGTCGGCGATGGCGAGGCGGAAACCGGACCGCTGGCCACAGCGTGGCATTCCAACAAGTTTCTCAATCCGGTCACCGATGGCGCGGTGCTGCCGATACTGCATCTCAACGGCTATAAGATTTCCAACCCGACTCTCCTCGCCCGTATCACCCGCGAGGAATTGGAACAGTTGCTCCGCGGCTACGGATGGACACCCTACTTCGTCGAGGGTCACGAACCAGAGCTGATGCATGAGGCCATGGCCGCGGCGCTCGACACGGCGGTGGAGCAGATCAAAAAAATCCAACAAGATGCCCGCGTTCATGGCAACTTAGTGCGTCCGCGCTGGCCGATGATCATCCTCAATTCACCGAAGGGCTGGACTGGGCCTAAGATGGTCGATGGCCTGCAGGTTGAAGGCACCTTCCGTTCGCACCAGGTGCCGCTCTCCGACCCGGCCACTCATCCCGAACACCTCAAGCTGTTAGAGGATTGGCTGAGGAGCTACCGGCCGGAGGAACTCTTCGATGAACAGGGTCGCCTGAAACCGGAACTGGCCGAACTTGCGCCCAAGGGTGAACGACGCATGGGCGCAAATCCTCACGCCAACGGTGGCATTCTACTCCGTGACCTGCGGATGCCGGATTTCCGCGACTACGCGGTCGACGTGCCCTCGCCGGGGGTGTTCGGCATCGGCGACACGCATGTGCTCGGGCCTTTCCTGCGAGATGTGGCGAAGCTTAACAGTGAGCAGCGGAATTTCCGGGTCTTTGGCCCTGACGAGACGCTCTCCAACGGCCTGGAGGCCCTCTTTGAAGTGACCAAACGCCAATGGGACGCTGCGACCATGCCTAACGACGAATTTCTTGCGCCCACCGGGCGGGTGATGGAAATGCTCAGCGAGCACCAATGCGAGGGCTGGCTCGAGGGCTACCTGCTCACCGGGCGGCATGGGCTCTTCAACTGCTACGAGGCGTTCATCCACATCGTCGATTCGATGTTCAANNCGCCAGGATCACAACGGCTTCACCCACCAAGATCCCGGTTTCATCGACCACGTTGTGAACAAGAAGGCCGAAATTGTGCGTGTTTACCTTCCGCCGGATGCAAACTGCCTGCTGTCGGTGATGGACCACTGCCTGCGCAGCCGCCATTATGTCAACGTCGTGATCGCGGGCAAACACCCGGCGCCGCAGTGGCTGACGATGGACGCCGCCGTCAAGCACTGCACCGAGGGCATTGGCATCTGGCAGTGGGCCAGCAACGACCAGGGCGTTGCGCCCGACATGGTCATGGCCTGCTGTGGCGACGTGCCTACGCTGGAGACGCTCGCCGCCGTCTCCATTATGCGAGAGCACCTGCCCGACCTGAAAATCCGGGTTGTCAACGTCGTCGACCTCATGAAGCTGGAGCCCAGTACGGAACACCCGCACGGGTTGAGCGATATAGATTTCGACGAGCTCTTCACCAAGGACAAGCCGGTCATCTTCGCCTTCCATGCCTACCCGTGGTTGATCCACCGGCTGACCTATCGCCGCACCAACCACGATAACTTCCACGTCCGCGGCTACAAGGAAGAGGGCACCATCACCACGCCCTTCGACATGACGGTGCTGAACGAGCTGGACCGCTTTCATCTCGTGATGGATACCATCGACCGCCTGCCGCAGACCGCCGAAAAGGGCATCTACCTTAAGCAACAGCTCAAGGACAAGCTCATCGAGCACAAGCAGTACATCGACAAGAACGGCGAAGATATGCCGGAAATCCGCAACTGGAAATGGCGTACTATAAAAAAAATCAGCCAACGCTAAGTATTTAGGAAAGCCGACGTTACAAGCCGCTTACTTTGCTGAAATAGGTCGGCCTCCCCCCCGGATTTGCGATATATCTACTAAGTGATTCGGCCCATCCGATTAAGTAATTCCCCTATTTGTAAACCTATCGCACTTAGTGGAAGATTATGTCGTTATCCTCATGCGTCCAGATAGCGGAAGGTTTGGGGATTCGAAGCATTCTTCACACGGATTACCGATCCACTCGCGTGAAACTGGCTTCGTTTGGATTGCGGAATGACGAAGGAATCATCCATGAAACCAGTTGATGGTCCATCACAGAAATAGCGATCGGAAAGTAAACATGAGAGATCTTTCGTTACGCTGGCAAACCTGGATGACCAGGCAGACACGCCCTCGCGTGAGCGAGCCGCCTTTGAGGGCCGAGTTGTTCAGCGTCGAACAGCTCGCGAGCCATGCCCGAGCCCTGGCGGCAGACCACCAGACTGTCACTCAACACAGCTTTAACCGCCTTTTGGCTCGATTGGACGGAAACGAGCAGATTCTCCAGGCATTCAATCACGGGACCCTCGCCGTAAATTCAAGCCGGCGCATCACTCCCGCCGCCGAATGGCTGCTGGATAACTTTTACCTGATTGAAGAGCAGATCCAAATGGCCAGGCGGCATCTGCCCCGCGGCTACAGCCGGGAGCTGCCTCGCCTGGTGAACGGTCCTTCCGCCGGACTTCCGCGCGTTTACGACATCGTGCTTGAATTGATCGCGCACGTGGATGCACAGATTGATGCGGGACCGCTCAACGCCTTCATCGCCGCTTACCAAACGGTGGATTCCTTGAAACTGGGCGAGTTGTGGGCCATCCCCATTATGTTGCGACTGGGATTGATTGAAAATCTCCAGCGTATCGCTACCCGGCTGACCATCGCCCGGAAGGATAGCGATCTCGCGGAGTTGTGGGTGGATCGTTTACAGGAGATGGCGGAAAAGACACCGTCCCACCTTGTTGTGGTGGTGGCGGATATGGCGAAAGCCGATCTTCCCGTCTCCAGTTCGTTCGTGGCGGAATTTTGTCAGCGTTTGTCGCGACAAAGTCCGGTGTTGCACCTGGCGCGAAGTTGGCTCGAACAGCGGCTTGTGGAACAAGGATTGTCCATCGAACAACTGGTCCATCTGGAGAGTCAAAATCAGGCGGCCGACCAGGTTTCCGTCAGCCACAGTATTGCCAGTCTTCGTTTCTTGAGCGCGATGGACTGGAAGGATTTCGTGGAGTCCCTGAGTCTGGTCGAGGCGACGTTGCGCTCCGACCCGGCTGGCGTTTACAGCGGAATGGATTTTTCGACCCGCGATAGCTATCGCCATTCGGTCGAGTTCCTTGCCCGGCACAGCCGGCTCTCGGAAGCGGATGTCGCGCAACGTGCAATCCAACTGGCCGCAAACAGTGCCCGGCAAAAGGGGCGAGAAGACCGGACCGCCCATGTGGGTTTTTATCTAATCGACAAAGGCCTGTCCATGCTGGGACGCACGGCGAATGTGCGGTGGCCCTGGCGAGCGATCATCGAACGAAGTATCCACCGTTTTCCGCTGACGTTTTATGCGGGCGGTATTGGGGTGCTCACTTTACTCGCTACTTTAGGGCTTATGCAGCAAACTCGAACGCTCGAAGTGTCGGGATGGAAATTCATTTTCTTCACCCTTGTTTTCCTCCTTTGCGCCAGCCAACTGGCCGTGGCGTTGATGAACGGCCTGTCTATGCTGCTGATGAAACCCCGCCTGCTCCCGCGCCTGGATTATTCTTCCGGCATCCCTTCCGATCACCGAACGATGGTGGTTGTTCCCACGATACTAACGAGCTTGCCAGGCGTTGATCGCCTCATCGAAACATTGGAGATTCATCATCTCGCGAATCGGGATCAGCACCTTTACTTCAGCTTGCTGACGGATTTCCGCGACGCACCGGAGGAGATCCTGCCCGGAGATCAGGGGTTGCTTCAGCGTGCGCGGGCCGGGATCGAGATGCTCAACCACAAATATTCATCCGACGGACACGGCCTCTTTTTCCTGCTTCACCGCCCGCGCCGCTGGAATTCCGGAGAAGGCTTATGGATGGGTTACGAACGCAAGCGAGGAAAGCTCGAGGAGTTCAATGCCCTCATCCGCGGCGGTTCTCACGAATGCTTTTCCGAGATAGTAGGGGAGACGGCCATCTTTCCGGCCATCAAGTATGTCATTACGCTGGACACCGACACTCAGCTTCCGCGCGATGCCGCCCGTCAGCTCGTCGGAATTATGGCCCATCGGTTGAACCGTCCGGAGTTCGATGCCGTGCGCGGGATTGTCACCGAAGGCTACGGCATCCTGCAACCGCGCCTAAGCGTGAGTTTGCCGAACGCTCGACGATCCTGGTTTGTCCGGCTTTTTGCCGGCGACACGGGAATTGATCCTTACACGCGGGCGGTTTCCGATGTGTATCAGGATCTCTTCCATGAAGGCTCTTTCATCGGAAAGGGAATCTACGATGTGGACGCATTCGCACGGGCCATGGCCGGACGCATCCCGGAGAATACCGTTCTCAGCCACGACTTGTTGGAAGCGTGTCATGCCCGCTCTGCCCTCGTCAGCGACGTGGAATTATACGAAGAATACCCTTCCCGCTACAACGTGGATATCGACCGGCGCCACCGCTGGATTCGCGGCGATTGGCAGATCATGCGATGGCTCCTGCCTCGGGTTCCAGGTTCCGACTCCCGGCGCATAGACAATCCGCTTTCTGGGCTGTCGCAGTGGAAGATATTCGACAACCTTCGGCGTAGCTTGGTCCCTGTTGCCCTGATGCTTTTCCTGCTGGGCAATTGGCTTCTCTTGCCTGAAATCGGCGGTCTTGGATCGCTGCTGGTCCTTGCGATCATCACACTCCCAGGATTGTTGTCGGCGCTGGTCAATGGGTTTCGCAAGCCGGCTGATTTGCCGTGGGCGATGCATCTGCGGGGAGTGGCCGGGGCGGCCAGCCGGCAGCTCGCCCAGATATTTCTCACCCTGGCGTTCCTGCCCTACGACGCCTTCATCAGCCTGGACGCAATCGGAAGGACGCTGCTGCGCTTGCTGGTGACGCGCAAACGACTCCTCGAATGGCAAACATCGAGTGATTCCGAACGGATCACGCGTGCCGACTTCACCGGCTTTTATGCCACCATGTGGTTCACGCCGTTCGTCGCTCTGCTGAGTGGATTTCTTCTGTTTTCGCAGCAGCCGGCTCAATTGCCTCTGGCTCTGCCGATCCTTGGTCTCTGGCTGGTGGCTCCGTGGATCGCCTGGCGGATCAGCCAGCCCATTGAATCCGCAACTCCGGATTTGACGGCAGAGCAATTGACCTTTTTGAGACGCACTGCCCGCAAGACGTGGCATTTTTTCGAAACCTTTGTCACCGCGCAGGAGAACTGGCTGCCTCCGGACAATTTTCAGGAAGTTCCCGCTCCGACGATCGCTTCGCGGACCTCGCCTACGAATATGGGCCTGGCGCTGCTCGCCAATCTGGCCGCCCGGGATTTGGGGTATCTTTCGGTGGGCGGCTTGATTCGACGAACGCAGGATACCTTTGCCACGATGCAACGACTCGAGCGGTATCACGGGCACTTCTACAATTGGTATGAGACCCGCACGCTCCACCCACTCATCCCGCGTCTATGTATCGAGTGTGGACAGCGGCAACCTTGCCGGACATTTGCTCACGCTCGGCTCCGGACTGAGGGAACAGGCCGATGAGAAGATTTTCACGCCACAGATTTTTGCCGGTCTGCGAGACACCGTGAAAATTCTCAGAGATTTGGTTCGCGAAAATACTGCGCTGGCCAAGCTCGACGCAGAATTAGAGGAAGCGCCTTCCATTCTGCGAGAGGCGTTTGCCTTGTTGGAACGGGCGACGGGCCAGGCGACCAGGATAGCTGCTTCGCTGGCGAATGAAGCGGACGAAATCAAAGGCTGGGCCCAAACTCTGAAGCGGAATTGCGAGGAGCATTTGGAGGACATGCTTTTCCTCTCGCCGTGGCTGGTTTTGCCAACCCCAAGTCACAGCCGCCGGCGTGAGGATGTTCCAACTCCTCCCTCCCTGGCTGCGAAAGAAGACAAAAGCCTCCTCGCGTCGGTGGCGACAAGGCTGGAGGAGAAGCTCACCCAACTCGACCAGGCATCAACCTTGCGGGAGGTCGCTAAGTTTGAGCAATCGCTCTGTCCGTTGATCGAAGCGGCATTTCAAGACCTTTCAACTTACCGGAAAGAAGAACGAGAACATCTCACGGAACTCTCACGCTGCTTGCGTGAAGCCGGCGACCATGCCCGCCAGCGTCTGCTCGCATTGGAGACATTGGCCGGGCAAAGCGACGAGATGGCCGCGATGGATTTTACTTTTTTGTTCGACCCGGCACGGGATTTATTTGCCACGGGGTTCAACGTCACCGAACGCCGGTGTGATACCGGCTTCTATGATCTGCTGGCCTCGGAGGCGCGCCTGTGCAGCTATGTTGCCATCGCTTTGGGGCAAGTTCCGCAGGACCACTGGTTCTCGATGGGTCGTCTGCTCGTCGCTTCGCGGGGCGAGCCGATTCTTGTTTCGTGGAGCGGCTCGATGTTTGAATATCTGATGCCGCTGCTGGTTATGCCCAACTATGAGAACACGTTGCTCGATCATACATGCAAAACTGCGGTGCAACGACAAATCGAGTACGGGAAATTGCACGGCGTGCCGTGGGGCATTTCCGAATCGGGCTACAACCGGACCGACGTTCACCTGAACTACCAATACCGCGCCTTCGGCGTGCCGGGCCTGGGTTTGAAACGGGGCTTGGCCAAGGACCTGGTGATCGCTCCTTACGCCACCGCAATAGCGCTGATGGTTTCGCCTCGTGAAGGGTGTGAAAACCTCCAACGGCTGGCGGTCGAGCAGTGCGAAGGGGAGTTCGGTTTCTACGAAGCAGTGGATTATACGCCGTCACGTCTGCCGCCGGACGAGTCGAGCGCCATCGTCCGATCCTTCATGACGCATCATCAGGGGATGAGCTTGCTGGCCCTGGTCAATGTATTGCGGAACTACCCCATGCAACGACGATTCATGGCCTGTCCGCTGCTCAAGGCGGCGGACTTGCTGTTGCAGGAGCGCGTGCCAAAGACCACCGCGAGCGTGTTCGCCGAAGATTTGGCCCTGGAGACATCGCGGACGCTTTCCGGTGAAGGCGAAAGCGTGATGCGTGTTTTCACGAATCCAACATCACCGGCACCGGAAGTTCATCTTTTGTCCAATGGCTCCTATCATGTCGTTATCAGCAGCGCCGGCGGCGGCTACAGTCGCTGGCGAGATATGGCGGTCACCCGATGGCGAGAAGATGCCACCCGCGATGACTGGGGAACGTTTGTTTATCTGCGAGATCTGGCGACGGGAGAATTTTGGTCCACCGCGTATCAACCCACCTTGTGCGAGACGAAAGGATACGAAGCTATCTTCACGCAGGCGCGCGCGGAGTTTCGGCATCGTCATGCCGGCCTTGAAGTTCACACCGAGATCAGCGTGTCGCCGGAAGACGATGTGGAGTTGCGGCGAATCACGATCACCAATCGCACATCCTTGGTGCGCGTTATTGAATTGACCAGTTATGCGGAAGTGGTGCTCGCGACTCCGGCCGCGGACGCGGCGCATCCCGCTTTCAGCAATCTCTTTGTGCAAACGGAATTTGCGCAAAAATCTTCCGCCATTCTCTGCACCCGCCGTGCCCGCTCCCGGGAAGAAAAGCCGCCGTGGTTGCTGCATCTGATGGTGGGGCAAGGTGGTAAACATGGGGAAATCTCCTGCGAAACCGATCGCGTCAGATTTGTCGGACGCGGCGGAACCATGGCCAATCCTGCCGCGATGCAGGATGTTTCGCCATTGTCCAACACTGTCGGTTCCGTGCTCGATCCCATCATTTCGCTGCGGCGCACGGTTACTTTGCAGCCCCATGAAACCGCCATCATTGACCTGGTTCTGGGCGTGACTGAAAGCCGGGAAACGGCGCTGGCGCAAGTGGAAAAATATCAAAGCTCCCGCATGGCTGAACGCGCCTTTGACCTGGCGTGGACCCACAGCCAGGTGACCTTGCGTCAACTCAATGCCACGGAGGGGGAGGCCCAGATTTACGGCCGGCTGGCCGGCGCGTTGATTTATGCCGACCCTGCCCTTCGGGCCAACCCCGGCGTGCTGCGCAACAACCGGCGAGGCCAAAGCGGACTTTGGAGTTATGGCATTTCGGGCGACGCGCCGCTCGTCCTTCTCCGCATCAGCGACGCGGAGAAGATCGAGATTGTCCGGCAACTGATCCTGGCGCACTCTTACTGGCGAATGAAGGGGCTGGCGGTCGAACTGGTTATTTTGAATGAGAACGTTTCTTCGGTTTACTTCCAGTCCTTGCACGACCAGATCACCAGTTTGATTTCGTCCGGAATTGAAGCGCAATTGCTGGATAAGCCGGGTGGCATCTTCGTCCGGCGCCTCGAGCAAATTCCCAACGACGACCTCGTGCTGCTGCAATCTGTGGCGCGAATTGTTTTGGATGATGAAAAGGGAACCTTGGCGGAGCAACTGGAACGGCAGAGCGAGCTGGAACCTTTGGTTCCGATGCTGGCACCCACTCGCTCCGCGTGGCCCGATTTACCCAGGCCGGTCCCCGTGAGGGAGCTGATCTTCAGGAACGGCCTCGGCGGTTTTACCCGCGACGGGCACGAGTATGTCATTACCATTCAGCCCGGCCAGATGACGCTGGCGCCGTGGGTCAACGTGCTGGCCAATCCCTATTTCGGGACGGTGATTTCCGAAAGCGGCGCTGCTTACACCTGGGTTGAGAATTCCCATGAATTTCGACTGACACCATGGAGCGATGATCCCGTCCGGGACACCACGGGCGAGGCCTTCTACATTCGCGATGAGCAGACCGGGCAATTCTGGTCGCCCACACCGTTGCCCGCGCGCGGCAAAACGCCCTATGTCATTCGTCATGGCTTTGGCTATACCGTGTTTGAGCATACCGAAAACGGTATCGCCTCCGAGTTGTGGGTCTATGTGGCGATAGACGCACCGGTGAAATTCGCGGTTTTGAAATTGCGTAATGTCTCGGGGCGTCCGCGCCGCGTGTCTGTCACGGGCTATTGGGAGTGGGTGTTGGGCGACTTGAGGCATAAAAACTTGCTGCATGTGCAAACAGAAGTGGACCTCAAGAGCGGCGCATTGCTGGCACGCAATTATTACAACACCGAATTCCCCGGTCGCATCGCGTTCATAGATGTCAACGATGGGACGCGCACCCTCACCGGGGATAGAAAGGAATTTCTGGGCCGGAACGGAAACTTGTCGCAGCCGGCGGCGTTGAAACGCGAGCGCCTTTCCGGAAAGGTCGGCGCAGGACTGGATCCTTGCGGCGCGGTGCAAGTCGCCTTCGATTTGGCGGATTGGGAGGGGCGGGAAACGAGTTTTCGCCTCGGTGTCGGCCGCAACCCGGCGGACGTGCAGAACCTCATCCAACGCTTTCGTCGTGTGGACGCCAGCCGCGTCGCGCTTGAAGGTGTCTTGGCCTATTGGAAGCGGACCCTCGGCACGGTGAACGTTGATACACCCGATTCCGCCGTGAATGTGATGGCGAACGGCTGGCTGTTGTATCAGACCTTGAGCAGCCGGCTCTGGGGCCGGACGGGGTTTTATCAATCCGGCGGCGCCTACGGATTCCGTGACCAGTTGCAGGACGTGATGGCGCTGGTGCATGCCGAACCGGCCCTCACCCGCGAGCATCTGCTCCGTGCCGCCGCGCATCAATTCCGCGAAGGCGACGTGCAGCATTGGTGGCATCCACCGGTCGGGCGAGGTGTGCGGACACATTGTTCCGATGACTACCTGTGGCTGCCTTACGCCACCTGTCGCTACGTTGAGTGTGTCGCCGACCTCGGCGTGCTTGACGAAAAGATTCCCTTCCTTGAAGCCCGGCCGGTCAAGCCGGACGAGGAAGCTTACTATGATTTACCGAATCGCTCCGAAGAATCTGCCACGCTCTACGGACATTGCGTGCGGGCCATCGAGCACGGACTGAAATTCGGCGAACACGGTCTGCCGCTGATCGGCTACTGCGATTGGAACGACGGCATGAACGTGGTCGGAAGAGAGGGCCGCGGGGAGAGCGTCTGGCTGGCGTTCTTCCTCTACGACGTACTGACCCAGTTCAGCAAACTGGCGCAGGCGCGTAACGACGTAGCTTTTGCCGAACGGTGCCTCACCGAGGCGCAGCAGTTGCGGAAAAACATCGACACACACGCGTGGGACGGCGAATGGTATCTCCGCGCCTATTTCGACAATGGCGAACCGCTCGGTTCGAAGACCAACCCGGAATGTCAGATCGATTCCCTGCCGCAGAGTTGGTCGGTAATCAGCGGCGCCGGCGAGCCGCAGCGTTCCAGTCAGGCGATGAACGCCGTTGACCAGCGTCTGGTCCGCCGTGACGCCGGACTGATTCAATTGTTTGATCCGCCATTCGACAAATCTACGCTCAATCCCGGTTACATCAAAGGTTACATACCGGGCGTGCGGGAGAACGGCGGCCAATACACTCATGCCGCGATTTGGACCGCCATGGCCTTCGCTCTCATGGGTGAAAGCGAACGCGCGTGGGAACTCTTCTCGCTGCTCAATCCTATCCATCACGGCGGGACACCCCGGCAAATTGCCACCTATAAAGTTGAGCCTTACGTCGTCGCGGCGGACGTCTATTCGCTCTCGCCGCATACGGGTCGAGGCGGCTGGACCTGGTATACGGGTTCGGCTGGTTGGATGTATCGGTTGCTCATCGAAACCTTGCTGGGCGTGAACCTGGAAGGTGACCAATTGCGTTTGGCCCCCCGGTTGCCGAAAACCTGGACGAGCTTCAAAATCCACTACCGCTATCGGCAAACGGTTTATCACATCATCATTACCCGACTCGCCACGGGTTCGGCCGACACAAATTTGCTCTCCCTCGATGGACAAGAACTACCCGGGAAAACAATTCCCCTCAGGGACGACCGTAAGGAGCATGCCGTCGAAATGAAAGTCCGCTGACCGATCAATCAACTCCGGGGGTGAACGCCGTGCGGCTAAAATGCGATGAGTGTCCAGCTCGGGCGATCAACCACAGGCGCCATCCCATACTACAAAAAACCCATACGATG
>PLLM01000073.1 GCA_003141275.1 Phycisphaerales bacterium | reverse complement strand
ATAATCCTGATTTTGGTATTGTTCGACTCATCGACTTTTAGCACAATCTCGTCGTCTTTGACATCGACGACGGTTCCGATAATTCCGCCGACGGTCCTGACTTTGTCGTTCTTTTTGATGGACTGAACCATCTGCTGCTGCTGTCTCTGTCGTTTTCGGGGTTCGCGGAAGAGGATAAAGTACATAACCACGAAAATTCCGCCGATGAAAAGCAACTGCATGTAGTTTGACTGTGAACTCATAGGGGCGGCTGGTCGTGCGGTGTTTGGGTCGGCAACCGTCATAGTTCCGGTTGTGGTCTGGCTTTGCCCTACCGGTTCGGCCGGGATTTCCGACTGGCCCTGCGTTTCGGTCGCCTGTGCTATTATCCACAAATTTTCCATATTCACGTTCCTTTCCGGCTACGGCTTGGCGTTTCTATTCTTTCGGTGGTCCCAGCAACGCCTACGCCGAGACGAGATAAAGAATTCCACTACTTAACAGGTAAACGGAAGATATTAAAGCATTTGCCGGGAATAATCAACATCGAAGATTGGGCGTGGGCGAAATGAATTTTCCAATGGGGTTTGGGGGATACGGGCGGGAGGGCGAAAGGTTTTGACAGATTTGGTTATCACGATATAATTTGAGGTTTTGCAGCGTATTGTGACGATATATTGCAAATAAGGGTTGTTTTTTGAGTTGAGTTTTAGATGAGGTAAACGGGGTGTCCGAAAGAATGGGCGTTCGATTATTGGCTCTGTTAGCGATGGCGTGTGTCGTATTGCAGTTGGCCGGGGGTTGCACGGGCCGGCAGCAGGCGGTGGAGCTATACGTTGACGCGATGTCGCTAAAGGAGCTTAACGAGAACGACAAGGCCATCGTGAAACTCGACCAGGCGACGAGGGCCGACAAGCGGTTCTCGCTGGCGTACTCGATGCTGGGGGAGATTTACGAGCAGAAGGAGGATTATCAGAAGAGCGCGGCATCATATGACGCGGCGACCCGGCTTAACCCGTGGTCGTTCAGGGATTATTTCAGTTTGGGACGCGTATATCAGACGATGAAGGAGTTTGCGCTGGCGGTCAAGGCGTATCGCAGGGCGTGCGAGCTGAAGCCCGGCCATTTTGGGGCGAACCTGAATACCGCGAAGTGTCTTTACGAGATAAATGATTACAACCAGGCAATTACTTATGGGAAAAGGGCGGAGCGGATAGACCCGAATGCCGGCGAGCTTCACCAGCTTTTGGGCAACATATACGACTCGCAGAAGGATTACGAGCAGTCGGTGCGGTCATACAAGCGTGCGCTGGAGATGAACAGCAATGACACCGGGGTGATGATGTCACTTGCGGTGGCGTATCTGCGGACGAAACGCGTAGAGCCGGCGAGGGAATTGTTTGTGACGGTAACTCAGCTGCAGCCGGGGAATAGTTCCGCGTATCAGTATCTGGGTTATTGTTTTCTGCAGTCAGGCGACGTAAATCAGGCCGTCAATAATTACAGGCAGGCCATTAAGGTAAACAATATGGACTGGGAGGCGTACCGTGGGCTTGGTGTGGCGTATATGACCAAGGCGCTCGCGGAAGAAGACGCGGGCCTGAAGGCGCAGGCGGTGGAATTGTGGCGACAGTCATTGAGCATCAAACCCGACCAGCCGAGAAGTGACCGGCTTACCAAACTGATAGAGAAATACTCGAAGTAATAATCAGAGGACTGATGACAGATGATAGAGGACTGAGGACTGAAGACAGAGAACAGAAAGCAGAGAACTGCACATCTGTTGTCTGTCCTCCGTCCTCCGGAATTCGCCATTTAATATTCTGGTCAATCTTCGCAGGGGGTCTGGCGTTTGATTTGTGGACGAAAAGCGTGGTGTTCGCCTGGCTTGAAAATGTGCAGAGACAGGGTATAGCAATAATAGACGGTTTTCTGCGGCTGCAATTAGCGGTGAATACGGGGGCGGCGTTCGGGATAGCTGAGGGGCATCGGGTAATGCTTGTGTCGATATCGATGGTTGCGCTGGCGGTGATTTTGGCGGTATTCATATTCGCGCGGGGAGAGCGCAAAATTGTTGTTGTCGCGCTGGCGTTATTCGCGGGCGGCGTATCGGGCAATCTTTACGACCGGGCGTTCAACGGTGGGTTAGTGCGGGATTTTATCGACGTTATGTATTGGCCGGGGAAACACTGGCCCGCATTTAACGTGGCGGATTCGATGTTGTGCGCGGCGGTGGGCCTATTGATTATATCGAGTTTATTCAGCCCAGAATCTTGTCGAAAACCTGCTCAGCCACAAAAATAGGCGAGCCTGAGGCGGCGCCGAGGGCGATTGCATCGGAGGGTCGCGAATCAACTTCGACGGTTTTGCCGTTCAAGCTGAGGACTATCCTGGCGTAGAAGGTGTGGTTGCGGATGTCGTTGATGATTATTCTTTCGACGCGTGCGCCGAGGGAGCCGATAATGTTGTCGAGCAGGTCGTGGGTCATGGGCCGGGGGGGCTGGATGCCTTTGAGCCGGCGGTCGATGGCGAAGATTTCGACGATGCCGATGACGATGGGGAAACTTCGCTGGCCGTAGCGTTCCTTGAGGACGATTATCTGCTGGTCGGATGACTCGTTTATTATTATTTTCGAAAGTTCGACTTCGATTTCCATCCCGCTCCCCTTTTAATCAATCAATTCGGCCAGGTGTTTTTCGACGGCCTTTAACTGTTCGGTGTATTCAGCCATTTTTTCTTTGGTCTGGGCGACAACTTCGGGTTTTGCCCTTGCTATGAAGTTTTCGTTGGCAAGTTTGGCTTCGACGCTTTTTTTCGCTCCTTCGATTTGTTCTTTCTGTTTGGTCAGGCGTTTTCGCTCGGCAACGACATCTATCGCGTCGTGAACATAAATCTGCATTTGTCCGGCGATTGCGGCGGCGGCGTTTTTGGGTTTGGGGGCCGAGAGGGATGCGCTGAATTCTTTGAGATTAGCAATCTGGCAGAGAAGGCCGGCGTCGGAGTTCAGGATTCCTGATAAGTCCTGCGGCGCATTGACGGAGACGATTAGTTTTGCGCTCGGCGGAATGTTGCATCTGCTTCGTATGTCGCGGACGCAGCGGACAACGGTCTGGATATTGTCGATTTGCTGCTCAATCTGCTCATTGAACAGGGTGTCAATTCGTTTTGGCCAGTCGGCTATGACTAATGCCTTTGCGTCTTTTAATTCCGCAATTCCTTTAAGGCCTCGCGCGGGGGCAAGTTCATTTAGTTTCTGAAAGATGCCCTCGGTGATAAACGGCACAAACGGGTGCAGAAGTCGCAGTGTCTGGTCAAGGACGAAGGCGAGGACATTCTGGGCAATGGGTTTTTGCGAAGCATCGAACCCGCATAAAGGCGAGGTCTCGCCCGCCTCGGCTCTCGCCGTAGGCGAGGCGGACATTCTCGGCTTTGCCCATTCGAGATACCAGTCGCAGAAATCGTTCCAGAAGAATTTGTAAATCGCGTTTAGGGGCTCGTTGTATTTGAAGGCGTCGAGACCCGCAGTAACTTCGGAAATGGTTCTTGCGAGTCGAGACAAAATCCATTTGTCGGTAATCGCTAATTTGTTTTTATCGAAGCCGGCGTGGTCAGTGCCTTCGAGGTTCATCATCGCGAAGCGCGAGGCGTTCCAGAGCTTGTTACAGAAATTTCTGCCGACGTCTAATTTCGGCGAGGTGTTTTCGACCCTGCCATCTGGCAGCGTCATTTGCGCGACGGGCATTCGGATATCCTGCGTGTCGGTGGCCATACTGGCAAGGGTGAATCGCATTGCATCTGCGCCGTGGCTGTTGATTGCGACGAGGGGGTCGATGCCGTTACCCAAGCTTTTGGACATTTTCCGGCCTTCGCCATCCTGTATCATCGCGTGGATATACACATCTTTGAACGGTATATCGCCTGCGCAGTATTGTCCCATCATCACCATACGCGAGACCCAAAGCGTGATGATTTCGCGGGCGGTGCAGAGGACATCGCCTGGATAGAAGGTTTTCAATACCGGCGACTCATCCGGCCAGCCCAGAGTGCTGAAAGGCCAAAGAGCCGAAGAAAACCAGGTATCGAGAACATCTTCATCTTGCTTTAAGGACACCAGTTTCACTTTTAATTTGAGAGCATTTTCTAATGCATCTGTAGAAAATTTATTTGCAAATGTGCTTTTTAACTCTTTGTCCTCATTGCGGTTTTTAACTCTTTTCATGCCCAGAGACATTTTAACAAGTAAATTCAGAGCCTCTTGTGCTTTTGGGGACTGAGCGCAAATGCGTAAAGCAAAGGAAGAGTAATCTAATATTTCACCAAAATCTTCGTGATGTACATCATTTTCAATTTTGCACGATACTAAAAAGTCATCCAAAAGCTTTAGGTATTCTTTCTTATAAGCATCGTCTGTTTCATGTTCTGATTGAAAATGCGCAGTATTGAAAGCTAACGACCACACTGGTATTTGATGTCCCCACCAGAGCTGTCTGCTGATTGGCCAGTCGCGGAGGTTTTCGAGCCAGGCCTGATATGTTTTGGCGTAACGTTCGGGGATGAATTTCAATCGGCCATCCAAAAGCGGCTTCAACGCAAGACCCGCTAATGAATTGACCGGCACATCGGTTTCTTCAATCAGGCCTGTGCCGAATTTTTTGGCGAGATGGTCAATCGGTTTTTTCACCGCGATATACCACTGGTCGGACAAATAGGGCTCGATGGGGACGTGGCTTCGGTAGCTGTGGCCTACTTCGTGGGCGTATGGTCGAACCTCTTCGAGAAGGCCTTCCTCGCGGAACCATTCTACGATTGCCTCGCGTGCCTCGAAGCGATCCATACCGAGGAGGTTTTCGGCATCGGGGTTTTTGATTTGCTCCCAGTCGGTCCAGCCGAATTTATCGCTGATTGAGCCATCGGGCGCCATTACGTTGATTACTTCGAGTTTATGTCTTTGGCCAATTGCCCAGTCATCGGGGTCGTGGGCGGGGGTAACTTTCAGGAAGCCGGTTGAGAATTTGGCTTTTTCATCTTCGCTATTGGGATTTGGCAAAACAACGTGTTCGTCGGCGATGATGGGGATGATTCTGCCGACGATTGGCAGGCGGACTGATTTACCCACGAGGACTTTTGCCCTTGGGTCGCCCGGATTCATCGCCACTGCTGTATCGCCCAGCATAGTTTCGGGACGAGTGGTCGCGACTGTTACATACTCAATGCGCTTGCCATCCACAATGACCGGCTCGGTGAGCGGGTAACGCAGATACCAGAAGTTGCCCTGGATTGTCTCGTGTTCGACTTCATCATCGGCAAGCACGGTTTGCGTGGCGGGGTCCCAGTTGACAAGGCGTTTGCCTCTATATATTAAGCCATCTTTGAAGAGTTTGAAGAATGTGGCCCTGACTGCTTTGGCGCAGGTTTCGTCCATTGTGAAACGTGTCCGCTGCCAGTCGCAGGAGCAGCCCATCGCCTTTAACTGTTCGATGATTCGAACTTCGTATTCATCTTTCCAGGCCTGGACGCGGGCGACAAATTCATCGCGTTTGAAATCGGTGCGTTTTTTGCCTTCTTCCGCGAGGATTCTTTTTTCGACGACGGTTTGAGTCGCGATGCCTGCGTGGTCTGTGCCGGGCATCCAGAGGGTATTTAGGCCCAGCATCCTGTGATAGCGAATGAGGATATCCTGAAGGGTGTTATTGAGGGCGTGGCCCAGGTGCAGTGCGGCGGTAACATTGGGCGGGGGTATGACGATGGTGTAAGGTTTTCGCTTCGCGCCGTCGGGTTCAGCGTGAAAATAATTACCCGCGGCCCAGATTTGAGCTGCCTGCTGCTCGATGTTCTTAGGTTCGTAAACTTTGCTCAATTCTTCAGCCATATAACGCCCAAAAGATGCCCTGAAATAAAAAATTCCGGCAGGCGCTTACCTGCCGGAATTTAATCTTAATCAAACAACCGCGTAATGTAAAGCAAAGCGGTTAGTCGAGGTTCATTGTCATAAGGAATTCCGCATTGGTTTTGCACTTTGCCAGGCGGCCCTTGAGCAGCTCTATGGCTTCGACGTGGTTCATTTCGCTGAGCACTCTTCGCAGCCGATAGGTAAGGGCAAGCTCTTTGGGGGCAAGCAGGAGTTCCTCTCTTCTGGTTCCGCTTCTGCTGATGTCGATTGCGGGATAGACGCGGCGGTCAACAAGCTTCCTGTCTAAGTGCAGTTCCATATTGCCTGTGGCCTTGAATTCCTCGAATATGACTTCGTCCATCTTGGAGCCGGTGTCGATGAGGGCGGTGGCGAAAATGGTCAATGAGCCGCCTTCCTCGACTTTTCGAGCTGCGCCGAAGAATTTTTTGGGCATCTGCATTGCGCTGGCGTCAACGCCGCCGGTGAGGATTTTGCCTGAATGGGGCATTTCGGAGTTGTATGCCCTCGCTAATCGCGTAATCGAATCCAAAAGGATGACCACGTCGTGGCCGTATTCGACCATTCGTTTTGCTTTTTCGATGACGACTTCTGCGACCTGGCAATGGCGGGCGGCCGGCTCATCGAAGGTCGAACTTATTACCTCGACATCGGGAGCGGTTTTGCGTTCCATTTCGGTAACTTCTTCCGGTCGCTCGTCAATCAAAAGCACAATCAGTTTGATTTGCGGGTTATTGGTTGATATGGCATTTGCCATTTTCTGGAGCAGGACGGTTTTGCCTGTCCTTGGCGGCGCGACGATGAGTCCTCGCTGGCCCTTGCCGACGGGAGTCACCAGGTCGATTATGCGCATATTCAGCTCATCCGGGGTTGTCTCCATTATTATTCGTTCCAGCGGATGCAGGGGCGTGAGGTCGCTGAAGACGGTTTTTTCGGCGAGGCGGTCGGGGTCTTCGAAATTGATGGCCTCGACGCGTAGGAGAGCGAAGTATTTTTCGGAATCTTTTGGCGGGCGAATCTGGCCCGAGACGGTGTTGCCCGTTCGCAGGCCGAAGCGTCGTATCTGAGAAGGCGAGACGTAAATATCGTCGGGGCTTGAGAGGTAATTATAGTCGGGGTTGCGCAGGAAGCCGTAGCCGTCGGGGAGGACTTCGAGGACGCCCTCGCCATACATCAGGCCGTTCTGGCGGATGCGTTCCTTGAGGATTCTGAAGATAAGCTCCTGTTTTTTGAGGGCGGTGTAGTCGGTGATGCCGTCCTTCTTGGCCATTTCGTGAAGCTCGGAGACGCTCAGCTTCTGAAGGTCCGTAAGGTACAGTTGCCCCTTTTTTACCCGCTCGTATTTTTCGTGAGTGGATTCCGCCTCGGTCTTTGGCGTTCCATTGGTCTCATCGACGACCTGGACGGCGGCCTGCGGTTCGTTATTGACCACGGGCTGAGTTTCGACTTGCGCCTGTTCGGGCTGCTCGGGTTGTTTGGGCTGCTCGATGATTGCCGCCTCGTCCTGACCCCGTTTTTTTCTTCTGCCCTTTCCGCTGCCTTTAATCATATTCGCTCCTATATCTGCCAACAACCAAGTTACAAGTAATAATGTTATCCCGCCCGTTTTAACCTCGCGGGGGTTCTTTAACCTGAGGTGAAATCGCCCTAATTTTTCTATCATCCGCCCATCGGCGTTCATTTGCCTGGGGGGTTATGCCCGGTAATCCGCAGGTGCCCAACAGCCAGTTTTTGTCCCCGATGCCAATATCAAGCTGATTTTCCATGCCCCAGCGTGAAATTTTTACTGCGCTGAGTATGGCTGAATTGGTATTAAGGCGTTATGTCAGTATCCCCAAACCGGGTACGCTTATCCAAACCGAACTGCACTTACCCTTTATCTACAATAGTTGAGAAAATACTCGCGATTTGTTTGGACAAGCCCGATAAGTCGGAATTGTTATCGACGATATTATCGGCGATACGTTTCTTTTTGTCCAGAGAAATCTGAAGATTTTCGCGAATTTTTAGCTGGTCGGCCTCGAAAGCACCCTTATTCTTAGCCCTTTCAAGGCGTATCGGGGGTGTGCAATCGACAAAAATGGTGCGATCGCAGCGTTTTTCCCAGTCAACTTCAACCAAAAGGGGTATATCGAGAACGATAGCCCTGACAGCGGGCTGGGGGCTGTACTGTGCTATCAACTGTTCGACGCGAACCATGATGAGAGGGTGTAGAATGTCTGTGAGGATGGCCAGTTTTGCGGGGTCGCCGAAGACCCTGTTTGCCAGGGCAGACCTGTCGATTTTGCCTTTGTCGTCGAGAATTTCTTTGCCGAATACGCGGACGATTTTTTTAAGAACGTCTTTTTCTTCGAGTAGCTGATGAGATATGGAGTCGGCATCGATAACGGCGCACCCGAGCTTTGCCAGCTCAGCAGCGACTGTGCTCTTGCCGGAGTACATACCGCCCAAGATGCCAATCACGGGTTTTTTTCCTCGCGCGTTCACAGAGACCGTAATTTATAATTTATCCGCGGAATAGTCAAGCGATTTTGAACGAAGAAAATTTTTTTCAATAAAAATTCTTGTTGCGTAGAAGTCGTTATAGTATAGTTACTTGCGGCTACCTGGTTTATTTGCCGCGACAACGGTTAAACAGGATTTGCAGAGGCAGGCAATGGGACCCGAATGGTCAACAAGGCGGGTTAGGGTCAGGCGGTGGTTTTTCGGTGACAAGGGATTTAATTTGCCACATGCTGTTCGTTGAAGCGAGGTAACATATGACAACGGTTACAAAAAAAGAACTTATCGATCGTATCGCAAAAGACACACAGGCAAAGCGGGTAACAGTCAAGCGCATCATTCAGACATTTCTCGACACGATGACCGCGGAGCTGATGAAGGGCAACCGGCTTGAGTTTCGCGACTTCGGGGTATTCGAGACCAGGACCCGCGCGTCGCGCGTCGCGCAGAATCCCAAGACATTGCAGCGAGTGAATGTTCCCGCGAAGAGGACGGTAAAGTTCAAAATGGGCCGACTGATGAAGGACCGTATGGTTTCCGGCACCCGCGAATCGGCGGGGACAAAATAAATCTCGATACTCGATTGGCAAGAGCCGAGCGGTGAATAATAAGTATTTAGAAGCATATCTGCATTATAGTTGTTGAAGCGGGGCGGTATATGTCAGAGGGAACGGTGAAGTGGTTTAACACAAGGAAGGGTTACGGCTTCATCGCGGCCGCGGACGGCAAAGACGTTTTCGTGCATTACTCAAGCATAAGCAGCGAGGGCTACAAGACGCTTAAGGATGGCGACCCGGTCAGCTTTGACATTGTGCAGGGCGAAAAAGGCCCAAGAGCAGAGAACGTGGTTCTTCTTTCGGCCGGCGGCGAGAAGACAAAGATGGACGAAAAGCCGACGGAACCCTGAGACGCAGAGGTCGGAAGACAGAGGACAGAAGACGGATACCCTGCGATAATTTTCACGCCATATCGGCACCAGTTTTTTCTTGCAACTTCCCATAATATCTGCTATTTCAATAGTAAGGCGGTGAATGGAAAGGCAAAGAAATAAGGCAGTTTCCGACTATGTTATCCGCAGGGCTTGAATCCGGTCTGGACTGTAACGTGCTTGTTCTTAACAAGCACTATATGGCGATTCGCATTATCGGCGCGAGGCGGGCGTTCTCTATGCTTTGTCGCCAGCTGGCGGAGGTCGTCTCCTGCGAGGAAGGCATGTATGCCAATTACGATTTTGAAAGCTGGTGCGAGGTCAGCGAGCTAAAGCGCAATTTTGAGCCGGATAATTATGACTGGGTATCGACGGTCAATCTGTATGTGGCCGTGCCGAGGATAATTCGCCTGTTGTTTTACGACCGCCTGCCCAGAAGCGAGGTAAAATTCAACCGCAGGAACATCTTCGCCCGTGATAAAAACCGCTGCCAGTATTGCGGCAAAAAACAACCCACCAGCGAACTCTCACTCGACCACGTCGTTCCAAGAAGCGCGGGCGGCAAGGCCACCTGGACGAATATCGTCTGTGCCTGCACCAACTGCAACGTGAAAAAAGGCGGCAGAACGCCCCAGCAGGCGGGATTGACTCTGATTCAAAAGCCCGCCAAACCCAAACACAATCCGCTTATTCACGTTCACTTAGGCCATCAGCGATACAGCAGTTGGAAACAGTTCTTAGACAGCGCCTACTGGTCGGTTGAGCTGAAGTAGCGGTGGTTGCGCCGAGGGCAGGAGACGACGAGGCAGCAATGTTTCAGGAATACCGGATGGTATTATTTGAGGAGCGACAAGCTATTTATAATTGGTATTTCTAATAGGGATTTTTAATGGCTTCTATTATGCTTGTCTGAAAATACTATGGCCTATGTAGAAGTATGGAAAGAGGGGAAGTTAATAACTCGCCGTCAGGTAAGCGAGGAAAAGGCCCGCAAGGGCTGCCGAGTTCAGCTGGGTTCCGCCGGCCAGGTTCAGGTCAAAATAGGTGAGACGAAGCAGGTTGGCAAATTCGAGGTCCGGATATTCGCCGGCGATATTCCCGAAGCAAAGCAGGCGACAGAAGGAATAGATTCAGATTTGTCGGAGCCGGGCAAAGGGTCGGCGAAGGTCACGTCAACGGCATCAACCTTTTCCGAAACCACAATGGCGGGCGATATTGATAATTACTTGAATGGCAAGCCCCTCCTTACAAGGTCACCTACGACGATTTATTTTCTGCGAAAGAAAGTCAGCAAATACCGATGGCATATCTCAATTACCGCTGCGGTTCTGGTTGTGTTTGTCGGCATAGTTTTATTCGCATATCTAAGGGGTGTCGAAACAGGAACAAAAACGAAAATTGCTCAGAATGGGCCTGAAATTCAGCAAAAGGCGGCCGAGCTTGAGTCGCAAGCGCCCGGCAAAAATGACAAGAAAGCCCCTGTTGCAATTAAACCGCTAAAAGCGGAAAACGCGAGGCCAACCCCGGAGATGCTCTATGGAAAACGGTTCCGCTTTAGTTGGAGAACGGGAAAAGGCAGTGGAATCAATGGCATCGCCACGCTTAACAGCGACGGCACCATTAGCGGCATTCCGAGCGACAACGAAACCTTCTGGCTGATTGATGAGGAGGGGCGGCTGGTATTCAAGCATCGGGACGGACGCGTATCTTCGATCTTTACCCATGTAAATCAGCGGGATGGCAAATGGTTTTTCTCAGGTCCATTCCAGTTCAATAAGGCCGTAGAGCATTTGCTGGAGGAAGTCGGTTCCGAAACGATTAGCGGCCTTCCGGCTAAAAACGATGATGTCAAGAGTGAATCCGCAGCCGCGCCCGTCTCGCCCGACGACCTGAAACGCGGATTGGTTCTTCACTTCAATTTCGATTCAGAGCCGGTGGCCGGAATAATTCCCGACCTGAGCGGACAAGGAAACAACGGCAAAGACGTGAACGTGCAATGGATTGCCGACGGTCATCGGGGAGGCAGCGTCCAGTTCGGCCTGACCAAAAGCTACATCACCGTTTCAAACAATGCTTCGCTCAACCCGCCGCAACTGACCCTGTCTGCCTGGATCAAGACATCGTATCAAGATTGGGTATGGCGTCGCATTTTCGACAAAGGCACCGGCCAAGGATATGTCCTGTCAATGTGTGGAGACGACAAGGGGAAATCGTACCGGGGCGAGGTGGACATAGAACCGGGAAACTCGTGGGCGCACTCCGGCATTAAAGTGACCGACGGATGCTGGCATCATGTGGCGGGCACCTTCGATGGAACGTATGCGAAGGTTTACGTGGATGGCCGGCGTGCCGGCAAACCGGTGAATTGGGAAGGTAAAATACCCTACACCGCCTATGATTTGACCATTGGCGCAAACCGTTCCAATCCCAAGCCGGCTTTGGGTGAGGTGGATGCTTCCTTCAATGGTATGATGGACGACGTCATGATGTTCAATCGTGCCCTGTCGGCTGAAGAAGTTCGGACACTGTTCGATTTGCAAAAAAGAGCGGAAGATGGTGTAAAATTAGTGCCGGACGGCAATGCAATACGAACGAGACAACCGGCGAAATAGTAACTGGGAACCGTTTCTGGATAACGCCTACTGGTCGGTTGAGTTGAAATAGACTTTCAGCGGTTTGCTACTTCTATACCTTCGCGATATTTCCTATAGGCAGGCGAGGTCGAGGTTTTTGGCGGCGGCGGTGTCGTCGGGTCTGCAAACAGGAGTCGTCAAGGGCGAGGCCTTGATTTTTTCGGGGTCGGTTTTGGCAACTTCGGCGATATCAATCATCGCCTCGATGAAAGAATCGAGAGTTTCCTTGCTCTCGGTTTCGGTTGGCTCTATCATAATCGCATCGTGGACGGTCGTGGGGAAATAAACAGTGGGCGGATGAAAGCCGCGGTCAATGAGCGCCTTGGCGACATCCAGGGCGTGAACGCCTGAATCCAACATTCCCTTCGATGGTGTCAGCACACATTCGTGCATACAAATTGCCTTTACAGCTTGTTCAAAATGCTTCTGCAATTTCACTCTTATATAATTGGCATTGAGGACGGCATTTTCGGCGACGCGGACGAGGCCTGCTTTACCGAGCATAAGGATATAGACATACGCCTTGAGGATTACGGCGAAGTTGCCGTAGAAGGGGGCGATGTAGCCGATGGATTTGGGGCGGTCATATTCGAGGGCATAGGTGCCGTCGTGGCGTTTGGTAACGATTGAGACGGGCAGGTAATCGACGAGTTTTTTGGTAACGCCGACGGGGCCAGAGCCGGGACCGCCGCCGCCGTGTGGGGTCGCGAATGTTTTGTGAAGATTGATGTGGACGATGTCGAAGCCGAAGTCACCAGGGCGTGCTTTGCCGACAATGGCGTTGAGGTTTGCGCCATCGTAATAGGCGAGACCATCGACGCTGTGGATCAGGTCGCAAATCTGTTTGATATTCGGGTCGAATAATCCAAGCGTATTGGGGCAGGTGAGCATAAGGCCCGCGACTTCATCGTTGAGGAGTTTTTTAAGGGCGTTGACATCCATCACGCCTTTGTCGGTGCTGGGGACGGAGATGATTTTGTAGCCGGCGATTGCTGCGCTGGCGGGATTGGTTCCGTGAGCGCTGTCGGGGATGAGGACGGTTGTTTTTTTGTTGCCTTTGTCGCGATGGTAGGCGGCCATAATCATTATGCCCGTCAGTTCGCCGTGTGCGCCCGCCATTGGCTGCATCGTGAAACCAGCCATTCCCGTGATTTCGCGCAGGAGCATATCCATTTCATAAAGGACGGCGAGCGCCCCCTGCGTAAGCATGCCGCCTCCGCGCAACTGGGGAAGCAGCGGGTGGAGATGCGCAAAGCCGGGATAGGCGGCGATACGTTCCGTGACCTTCGGGTTGTATTTCATCGTGCAGGAGCCGAGGGGATAAAAATTGGTATCGACGCCGAAGTTGCGACGCGAAAGTTCCGTGAAGTGTCTCACTACGTCAAGTTCGCTAAGCTCGGCGAGCTGTGCGGGTTTATCACGGAGGAATTCCTTTTTTATATTTACGGTGGTGGCGACGTCGCTTCGCGTTATTGTAACACCGCGCCTGTCGGGTACACTTTTATCGAATATCAGTTTCATAAGACGCTCTCCAGTGCTTCGGCGAACATACCTATCTGCTGTTTGGTTCGCTTTTCGGTAACGCATACGAGGATGCAGTTTTTCATATCGGGATAATACCTGCTCAATGGGAAGCCGGCGGCGAAACCTTTTTCTATAAGTTTACCTATCACATCCGTGGCGTCTTTTGGCAGGTCGAGCACAAATTCATTGAAGAACCAATTGGCCTTGAAGTGGGATTTTACGCCGGGTATGGCGGTGAGGCGGCTATAAGCATAGCTGGCCTTATCGGCACAAAGCTGTGCCGTTTGGCGAAGACCTTCTTTGCCTAACAATGACAGATACACAAGCGCGGTCATAGCGCACAGGGCCTCATTGGAGCATATATTCGACGTGGCCTTTTCTCTGCGTATGTGCTGTTCTCTTGCCTGAAGGGTCATAACGAAGCAATCATTACCATTGCGGTCTTTGGTTCGGCCAATGATGCGACCGGGCATTTTGCGGACGTATTCCATCCGCGTCGCCATAAAGCCGAGGTATGGTCCGCCGAAGGACATTGGCATACCGAGGGACTGGCCTTCGCCTGTAACGATATCAGCTCCCATTGAGCCGGGGGTTTTCAGTATTCCGAGCGATATGGGATAGCTGGACACGACCAGGAGCGCACCTTTTTTATGCGCGGCTTCGGCTATGTCACTGAAGTCATCGACGCAGCCGAAGAAATTGGGATTTTGCAAAATCACAGCGGCGGTATCATTATCGAGTTTGGCTAATATCTGTTCGCGGTCAACAAGACCGGTTTGGCAGTGAGTCAGGACATGCTCGATTTTGAGGTTCTTCGTATATGATTCAATCATAACGCGGTAAATGGGATTGACGCTGTCATCTATGATTACCTTGTTTCTGCCCGTGATGCGAAGGGCCATCATCATCGCCTCGTACATCGCGGTGCCCCCGTCGTAGATTGAGGCGTTGGCGACTACCATATCGGTCAGCCGGCAAATCGTCGATTGATATTCGTATATGGCCTGCAATGTCCCCTGCGAGACCTCGGGCTGATACGGGGTGTAGGCGGTGTAAAATTCGCTGCGTGATATAATCGAATAAACAGCTGCCGGTATGAAATGGTCGTAGAAGCCGCCGCCCAGGAAAAGCGTGAGGTCTATCGAGTTTTTGCCCGCAAGCTCGGCGAGGGCGCCGCGGACTTCCTGCTCGGGCAATCCATCAGGCAGATTCAGCTGCCCGCACAGAAGCCCTTTTGGTATATCCGAAAAGAGCTTATCCATCGTAAGGCCCATCTCGGCCAGCATCTGCTTTTGCTGGCCTGCGGTATTGGCAATAAACGGCATATCTTAAAGCCCTTTCAGGTATTCCTCATACTGCGCGGCGTCCATAAGGTTTTTCGTCGTTGCCTTGTCGGTTATCTGGATTTTGCAAATCCAGCCGGCGCCGTAACAGTCGTCATTTACTATTTCCGGATTTTTTTCGAGTTTAGCGTTCATCTCGATTACCTTACCTGTAACGGGCGAATAAACGTCGCTGGCGGCTTTGGAGCTTTCGACGACGGCGAGTTCGCCTTTCTGTTTGACCTCTTTGCCTATATCGGGCAGTTCGACAAAAGTAAGCTCGCCCAACTGGTTCTGGGCGTGGTCAGTTATGCCGATAATCGCAACGCCGCCTTCGATTTTGGCCCACTCGTGGTCCTTTGTGTAAAGCAGTCCCTTAACAACCATAACTTTGCCTCCACTGTTAAAATTTTTCAAATCGGCTTATCACTTTACCCTGGATGTCCCCGATTATACGTTCGCCTTTTTCCACGGCTTGTTTTCTACCTTTGTTTTTCTGGCTTTCGCTGCGGGCGAGGTAATAAATATCAACCGGATTTCCCTCGTTCGCTTTATCCTTATCCATATATGCAAGAGCAATCTGCTTGGTTCCCGCGGTTGCGCTGCTGAGGACCCAGCCGGCGCAAAGACCTTCGCATATTACAGCATCGTTCTGGCGGACAGGCCTGACGCCCTTTTCGCCGGAAAGCTCAAGCCGGGCGACCTTCATTTTATAGGTTTTCGAGATTTTATCCATCGCCGCTTTGCCAATGAAGAACTCCTTGTCTAATTTTACCGCCCAGCCATAACCCGCCTCAAACGGGGATATATTATATGGTCCGGCAAGCTCGTGGCCATAAAGTGGCAGACCCGCTTCGACACGCAAACTATCTCGTGAACCCAGTCCACAGGGCAACGCTCCTGCTTCGATTAATTTTTGCCATAATTTCGCAGCATCTTTGGGATGCAAGAAAAGCTCGAAACAGACCTTTGCCCCGGTGTATCCGGTGCGGGAGATGATGCAATCGATATTCGCCAGTTTTGCCTGGCAGAACGTAAAGCTTTTGAGATTTTTTATTTGCTGGCTGACCGAGGCATCTGCGAGTTTGCAAAGAACATCCGGCGATGAAGGCCCCTGAACAGCGATATCGACCCTGCAATCGGGGCCGGTTTTTGTGTCCCGCATATCACGGACGGGAGCGGTCTTTATTTGCCTGTCGGGCTTCGCCATGTCAATTTTTGCTTTACCCGCCTGCAACGCGGCGAGATACGCCCTGGCTTTCGGCTCATTCGAGGCGTTTACAACCACCATTAATTTTTCTTTTTCGCGCCGGTAGATGATTATGTCGTCAAGGACGTTGCCTGCGGCATCGAGTAAATAACCGTATTGGGCACAGCCGGACTGCAATGCGCGGACGTTATTGGTCGTAACCGCGTCGAGAAAACTCTCGGCGTTTGGGCCTGCGACCTCTAAGGCGCCCATATGGGTGCAGTCGAACATGCCCGCTCGCTTGCGAACCGCGGAATGTTCTTCGCCTATCGAAGAATACCACAGGGGCATAAGATAGCCGGCGAACTCGGCGATGTGGGATTTATCGGTGAGTTTTAAGTGTTCGTTGTATAGAACACTTCCAACCGGCGAATTTGCCGGCGGTTCAAAAACAAACGCTCCTGCTGCGAGTTTTTCTGCCACTTTTAGGCCTCCTTGCACAAAACTCATGCAACAATATAAAAATCCGGCGCAAAGTCAAGCGCCGGGCAGGCAATTTATATTAGCGGATGGACGGGCGAGTGATTATTATATTGGCAATGAAACAACGGTTGAAAGGATATTAGAATGAACGCTAAGACAGGGTATTTGCCGGTTGCGGTTCTGGCGGCGGCGTTGGTTATACTTGGCGGGTGCGAGAAAGTCGAAAAAGTATCGGCCGAAGTCAAGTCCGCGATTTTCCCGGCAGAAAAAAACGTTAAACAAGCGGTTATCCTCGATACCGACATCTGCGATGATATCGACGACACGTGGGCGCTGGCATTGCTGCTCCAGTCGCACGAATTCGACGTAAAGCTGATTACCACGGCGGTAGGCGATACAACGGCCAGGACAAAGGTTGTGGCGAAGATACTTCAGACGACAGGCAGAACGGATATACCTATCGGGACGGGGGTGGCCATAGGGGATATGAAGACCGGGCACAGACAGGACGGGTGGGTAAAGGATTACGATTTGTCGAAGTACCCCGGGAAGATTTACCCTGACGGCGTGCAGGCGATGATTGATACGATAATGAGTTCCCCGGAGCCGATAACGCTCATCGCGATAGGTCCCCTGTCGAACGTGGCGGCCGCTCTGGAACGTGAGCCGAATATAGCGAAAAAGGCCCGTTTTGTGGGGATGCAGGGAAGTATCCGCAGGGGCTACGGCGAGAAGTCGAAGCCGCAAAAAGAATATAACGTTGTTTCGTTCATCAAGGCGTCAAAGACGGTTTTTTCGGCGGACTGGGATATGACAATAACACCCTTAGACACCTGCGCGATGGTGTTGCTGGACGGAGACGATTACAAGAAGGTCCTGGACTGCAACAGCCCAATAACAAATATGGTCATTGAAAACTACCGCGTGTGGGCAAAAAGCGGCAATATGAACGAGGCACAGGCGGGCGCCCGGAGCACAACGTTGTTCGATACTGTGGCGATTTACCTTGCGATGGGTCACGATTTACTGGAGACAGAAAACATCGGTATTCGCGTGACCGATGACGGGCGCACGGTGATAGACGGCAAGGCGAAGAAAATAAGCTGCGCGATGAAGTGGAAAAATCTCGATGCCTTCGAAAAGTTCCTCGTCGAACGGCTGACAAAACCCCTCGCCGTTGCGGAGGCGAACGGCGTATAACTGTTTTGATGCCTTACACAGCCATAGTCGCACTTTGGCGGAAGTGATACAGCATATTTAGAAAGCACAGCGAGAAAAGACTTTAATGAGAACGGGCGTATCAAAGATATTAGCGGCGGTTTTGGTTGTTCTGGCGCAATGCGCGGTCGTAACGGGTGAGCCGAACAATGGCGCTGTGCCCGCGATTGTTGAGCCGAACAGGTTTTTGTCGCTGGATGACTACACAAGTTGCGCAGAGGCGCACAATGCGGCATTAAAAAGCAGCTATCAGCAATGGGTAGCGGCAACAGAGGAAGTAGTTCAGGCGAGAGCGCTGCCTGACCCGCAACTGACATTCGTACAGGAAGCAGACGTGTATGAAAGGCAAATGGTCATCCTAACGCAGATGTTTCCATGGTTCGGCAAGATGAACGCGAGGGCTGATTCGGCGGTTAAGAACGCAGAAGCAGCGAAACAAAAATATCAGGCGGCCCGGTTATTGCTTCTCAAGGAAGTAAAGAATGATTTTTATGAGTATTTATACTTAGCCAGGGCGACGGTCATAGCGGGAACGAACCTTGAATTATTAAAACGATTCGAGGAAATCACAAGGTCAAAATATATCGCGGCAGAAACAGGTCATCCGGATGTAATTCGGGCTCAGGTTGAGAGGGCGAGAATAGAAAATGTGCTGAGAGGGCTCGAGCAGATGCGCGAGCCGACGGTAAGCCGATTAAAGGCGGCGCTGAATCTGCCTGCGGAGATGAACCTGCCTGCGCCACAGCAGAAGGATTTTGAGCCGACATCGCTTGATTATGAGTTGCTGGTAAACCTGCTGAGGCAGAAAAATCCGGAACTTGTCGGTCTCGGCTTCGAGGCAATGGCGGCCGAGAGCAAGGTCAAAAGAGCGGAGAAGAATTTTTATCCCGATATTGGAATCGGGCTTCAATTCGAGCAGGCGAAAAGACCCGGCGGAAACACCCAGGACAGCTACAGGGATACGATGCTGATGCTCTCGCTGAACCTGCCTTTGTGGCAGGACAGCTACAGGGGCGAACAGCGCCGGGCGGTCGCCGAAGCGACAAGCATTGGACAGCAGAGAATCGAGGCGGAGAACAACATTTTAACAAAGGCGTCGCAGGCGTATTACGAATACAACGACAGCGTCAGAAGAATCGGGCTTTATCGTGAAACGCTGATACCAAAAGCCGAAGAGCAGTTGCGGTCATCGCAAGCGGCATACAGGGAAGGAAACGCCGATTTTAACACCTTGCTTGACGGGCAGCGGACGCTTATGGATTACCGTTTGGCATATCAGCGCGTCCTGGCGGACAACCGGCAGAAACTGGCCGAGCTCGAGATGCTGGCAGGGACCGACCTGAACAAACAGCAGTAAAATCTTTCAGCCGCAGCGGGCATAACACCATTTCTTTTTAAAACCAAACCTTAAAAAAACGGCATAATCTTTAAAAATTTGCGAACATAGGGTAGGGGGGTATGGTATAATATACACAGAAAGAAGGGTATAAATATGGGACAGCCGACTACGCACGAAGGGCAACTGCAGTTTTTGAAGAAAATCGAGGGCCAAGTCGCCGGAATCCAGCGAATGATTAAAGAAAAGAGATACTGCATCGATATCCTGATGCAGATACGCTCGTGCATCGGCGCACTGCACAGGGTCGAAGGGGAAGTATTCAGAAAACATCTCGACGGCTGTGTCGCCGGTGCGCTGAAGGGCAAATCCGATACGGAAAAACAGAAAAAAATAGATGAGGTCATCGAATTGCTGGATAAATTCAGGAGGTAATAATTTTCTTGTGTGACGGGTTTAAACCAGTATAAGATAAAGCTCTCGGATGAATAAACTAAGCGAGAAATTGTTTCGAGGAAATATGCGATGAGAACGGGCATATTAACAATGTCTCTGGCAACCGCCGTCATCATCCTATTGCCGTATGCTTGCGCTATTGGCGAACCTAATGAAACAAACAGGTTCCTGACCCTGAGAGATTATCTGGGATATGCCGAGTCGCACAACGCCGGGCTAAAAAGCAGCTATCAGCAGTGGCAAATGGCAATTGAACAGGTTCCGCAGGCAAAGACGCTTCCTGACCCCCAAGTTAATTACGGCTATTACACACGGCAGTCGGATATGCAGATGCGCCAGATGGCAGGTGTAATGCAGGAGTTTCCATGGTTCGGCAAAATTGACGCGAGGGCTGAGGCGGCTGTGAAAGAGGCGGCAGCGGCGCAACAAAAATATCAGGCAAATCGGCTGGCATTATTCAAAGAGGTGAAAGAGAGATTTTACGAATTTGCCTATCTTGCCGGGGCAATTGATATAGCAAAAGAGAATCTTGAGCTGATGAGGCATTTCGAAGAAGTCGCACAAACGAAGCATATGACGGCTGAAGCGAGCCATCCTGACGTGATTCGAGCACAGGTTGAAATAGCGAAAATGGAGGACGTTTTGCGGGGCCTTGAGCAACTACGACAACCAACTGTAAGCAGATTAACAACGGCATTGACCCTGCCGGCAGATACGAACCTGCCTTGGCCAAAGACCGAAGAGTTCAACGCGGTTGAGCTGGATTATGAGCGATTGGTGAGCATATTAAGGCAGAAGAACCCGGAACTCGCGGGACTTAATTTTGAGGCAATGGCCGCGGGGAGCAAAATTACGCTTGCGGAGAAAAATTTTTATCCGGACATAGGCGTGGGAGTAGAGTGGACTCAATTCGACAAAAGCGGCGGGAACAGCGGCCAGGATTCCGTGGCACTTGTGTTTCAGATGAATCTGCCTTTATGGCGCGATAGCTACAGCGCCGGAGAAAGACAGGCGCAGGCACAAAAGGCGAGCATCGAGCAGCAGAAGATTGAGACGGAAAACGTCCTTTTGACAAAGGCGTCACAGGCACATTATGAATACAGAGACAGCATTCGAAAGATACGATTGTATCAGGACACCCTTATACCGAAGGGCAGGGAACTGCTGCAGGCATCGGAGGCGGCGTATCGACAAGGGACAATAGATTTTTTAAGCTTGATTGACGCCCAGCGAACGCTTCTGGATTATCATTTGTCTCTCCAGCGGGCGATTGCGGACAATCAGCAAAAACTGGCCGAGCTTGAGACGCTGGCGGGAACGGAACTGGACTTGAGATAACGTTAGTAATCTGAGAGGATTGATTTAGCAGAACACATTCCTATCGGATTAGTATAGAATAGCAAAGCAATAGAAAAAACGAAGATATTATTTTGGAAAGGTAATAAAAATGAAAACTTCAACAATAATTTTGTCAACTGTTGCAATAGTGCTCGCCCTTGGTCTTATTGGGTGCAAGAAGAAAGAGCAGCCCGCTGCAACGCCTAACACAATGTCGATGGAAGGTATGCAGAAGCAGGCGGCAACGACGGCAGAGGATGCAAATAAGACAGCCACAACAATAATGGCATCAACCGAGCAGACGATGTGCCCCATTATGGAAGGCAACAAAATCGACAAGAATGTTTTTGTTGAGTACAAGGGCAAGAAGGTTTATTTCTGCTGCACCCAATGCAAGGCAGCGTTTGAGAAAGACCCTGAAAAATACGTAGCGAAGCTGCCACAGTTCCAAAAATAAGAATTCACCTTAAGAAGGAATTGAACAATGAAAAGGCGGGCGATTATCGTCGGCGTGATTATTGTAGCGGTGGTTTTTGGCGCTTTTGCGGTTAAACATTTTATGGCCGGCAGCGAAGGGCCGGCGGCGGGGGCTGCGAAAGAAATTTATTATTGCCCGATGCACCCGAACTATACTTCGGACAAACCGGGCGATTGCCCGATATGCGGAATGTCGTTAGTGAAAAGGGAAGTTAAACCTCAGGAGCCCTCAAAGCAGGCCGGAGAAAGAAAAATACTGTATTATCGCAACCCGATGAATCCCGCGGTAACTTCGCCTGTCCCTATGAAAGACCAGATGGGGATGGATTATGTGCCGGTATATGAGGAGGCCCCGGCAAAGACCGGCGGGGCGGAGGTTTATATAAGTCCTGAAAAGCAGCAGCTAATCGGCGTAAAAAAAGGCAGGGTGGAAAAGAGGAAGCTGTCGGGGCAAATCCTGACGGTGGGAAGGGTCGCATACGACCCCGCGCTCTTTACCGCGCAGCAGGAATACCTGCAGACGTTCAAAAGCAGCCGAACGATACACAAGGACGATGGTTATATAGATGAGCAGTCAGCGGCCTTTATCAAATCAATGAAGCAAAAGCTGCTGGCTATGGGAATGAGCGAGGATGAAATAACCGAGCTGGAAAAGCAGGGTAAGCCGCAGCAGAATCTGTATCTGCCCACCAGCGAAGACAAAAACGTCTGGGTATATGTAACCATTTACGAATATGAGGCGGAACTGGTAAAGGCAGGGACGCCAGTCGAGGTCCGGGCGATGGCTTATCCGGGACAGGTGTTTGAGGGCAAGGTCATCGCCGTTACTCCCATAATCGAAACCGCGACGCGGACGCTCAAGGTCAGGGCTTTGGTCGATAACACCGAAAACAAGCTCAAGCTTGAGATGTTTGTCAATGTGGTGATAAAGTATGACCTCGGCGACAAGCTTGCTGTGCCGGAAGAGGCGGTGATGCACGCGGGGACGCGCGATATTGTCTTCGTCGCGGGGACAACCGGGCACTTCGAGCCGAGGGTTGTAACTCTCGGCTCAAAAGCACAAGGATATTACGAGGTATTGCGAGGATTGTCGGAAAACGAGGAGGTCGTGACATCAGGCAACTTCCTGATAGATTCGGAGAGCAAACTGAATGCGGTTTTGAACAAGACAGCGGAACCAAACAAGTGAAGGCGCCGGTGCGACGATGATTAGCAGGATAATAGAATTTTCCGCCAAAAATAAGTTTATCGTCATATTCTTCGCAATTGCGGCGATAGTCGGGGCGGTATATTGCATAAGGATTATGCCGTTAGACGCGATTCCGGATTTGTCGGATACGCAGGTGATAATCTATTCTCAGTGGGACAGAAGCCCGGACATTATCGAGCAGCAGGTGACATATCCGATTGTTACAGCGTTACTCGGCGCGCCGAACGTGCGGGCGATTCGTGGATTTTCGGATTTCGGGTTCTCATACGTTTACATAATCTTCAAGGACGGGACAGACATATACTGGGCGAGAAGCCGGGTGGTGGAATACCTGAGCAAAATCACCGCGAAACTGCCGCAGGGCGTGTCGGTAGAGATTGGGCCGGACGCGACGGGGCTGGGGTGGGTTTATCAATACGCGCTGGTCGATAAGACCGGCAACAACAGTTTGGCGGATTTACGAAGTTTTCAGGACTGGAATTTGCGATACTTGCTGCAAACCGTGCCCGGGGTCGCGGATGTCGCGGCGGTGGGCGGTTTTCAAAAACAGTACCAGGTCAACGTTAACCCTAATGCGCTGCTTGCATACAATATTCCCCTTACCAAAGTCGTCGAGGCCGTCCGGCAAAGCAATAACGACGTGGGCGGCCGGCTGATTGAGATGTCGGGCACGGAATATATGATTCGGGCAAAGGGGTATGTAAAATCGCCCGCGGATTTGGAAAACACAGTCATAGGGACAGACGGTTCGGGGACGCCTGTCTTAGTGAAAAACGTCGCTGATGTTGTAATCGGACCTGACATAAGGCGCGGTGTGGCAGATTTGGACGGCGAAGGGGACGCGGTAGGCGGAATCGTGATAATGAGACAGGGGGAAAACGCGCTCAACGTAATCAATAACGTCAAAGCCAAAATTGAGGAATTAAAGCCGTCGCTGCCCAAGGGCGTCGAGATAGTTACGACTTATGACCGTTCTGATTTGATTAAGCGCGCAATCGACACGCTAAAACATCAGCTCGTCGAGGAAATGATTATCGTCAGCCTGGTGATACTGATATTCCTGTGGCATTTCCCGTCGGCAATTATACCGATAGTTACGATACCCATCGCGGTGCTGCTGTCGTTTATCCCGATGTATGGCATCAAGCTGACATCCAACATTATGTCCCTGTCTGGTATCGCGATATCAATAGGAGTGCTTGTAGATGGCGCGATAGTAGAGGTTGAGAACGCGTATAAAAAACTGCAACTGTGGGAGGCGGGCGGGCGCAAAGGCGATTTTCATATCATCCGGCTCAACGCTTTAAAAGAAGTCGGGCCGTCGGTATTTTTTTCGCTTTTGGTGATAGCGGTCGCGTTTTTGCCGATATTTACGCTCGTTGACCAGGAAGGCCGACTGTTCAAGCCGTTGGCATACAGCAAAAACCTCGCGATGGCAATCGCAGCGATTTTAGCGATAACCTTAGACCCGGCGATACGGATGCTCTTTACGCGGATGGATTACAAGCATTTCAAACCCGCCTGGCTTTCAAAAATTTACAACGCAATGACCGTGGGCAAATACTATCCAGAAGAGCAGCACCCGGTGAGCAAAAGATTATTCGCGATATACGAGCCGGCGTGCAATTTCGTTCTTGAGCATCGCAAGTTCACCATCATCATCGCAATCGTCCTGATGGTCATAACCGTGCCCGTTTATTTCCAGCTTGGGTCGGAGTTTATGCCGCCTTTGAATGAGGGGACGATTCTGTATATGCCGACGACGCTGCCGGGAATATCGATTACGGAGGCGGCTAATCTTTTACAGATACAGGACAAAATTTTTATGTCGTTCCCTGAGGTTGAGCGGGTGTTCGGCAAGGCGGGGCGGGCAAACACGCCGACAGACCCGGCGCCGTTTTCGATGATGGAAACGACGGTTGTCCTGAAGGACAAGCAATATTGGCGGCCCGGGCTGACGTGGGAAAAACTGATTGAGGAAATGAACGCGAGGATGCAGATACCGGGCGTGACCAACGCCTGGACGATGCCGATAAAGGCGAGAATCGATATGCTCTCGACCGGCATACGAACGCCGATAGGCATTAAAATTTACGGTGCAGAACTGAGTGAGATTGAAAAAATAGGAATGCAGCTTGAGCAAATCATCAAGCCGTTGAAAGGAACAAGAAGCGTATATGCGGAACGGGTATCGGGCGGGTACTTTGTGGATTTCAATTTGAAGCGGGAACAGTTGGCACGATACGGGTTGAGCATACAAGACGCTGAAGAAATTATCACAAGCGCAATCGGCGGGGAAAATGTTACGACGGCAATTCAGGGGACAGAAAGATACGGCATAAACGTGCGATACGCGCGCGACTACCGCGACGATTTGGAAAAGCTGCAGCGGGTGCTTGTGCCTACCCAATCGGGTGCGCAAATACCGCTCGGCGAGCTTGCGGAGATAAGCGTTTCGCTTGGGCCTGCGATGATACGTGAGGAGAACGGAATGCTGGCCGGCTACGTTTACGTGGATATGGCGGACATAGACATCGGCGGTTACGTCACACAGGCAAAAAAGGCGGTTGCTGAGCAGTTGCAACTGCCCGCCGGTTACGCCCTGCAATGGAGCGGGCAATTCGAGAATATGCTGCGCGTAAGAGAACGGCTAAAGGTCGTAATCCCGCTGACGCTTTTAATCATTTTCACGCTGCTTTACATAAACACAAAGAACATCGTCAAGACCGGCATCGTAATGCTCGCGGTGCCTTTTTCGCTGATTGGGGCGGTATGGTTCCTTTATATACTGGGCTATAACATTTCGATAGCGGTATGGGTGGGGATGATAGCGCTGATGGGGCTTGACGCGGAGACGGGCGTGTTTATGCTGCTGTTTCTGGATTTGTCTTACAACGATATGGCGGCACAGGGCAGGATGAAGACCTTCGCGGATTTGAAAGAGGCGATTATTCACGGAGCGGTCAAAAGGATTCGGCCAAAGATGATGACGGTGATGGCGATGTTTATGGGTCTTATACCGATTATGTGGTCGATGGGGACAGGCTCGGATGTGATGAAGCGGATAGCCGCGCCGATGATTGGCGGCATACTGACCAGCTTCATACTTGAATTGTTAGTTTACCCGCCCTTGTATGCGATGTGGAGGCAGCGAGAACTCCGCAAGACAGAACAAACCACCTTTTAAGTTTCGTTAAATGCGCTGTCCCAGTCCTTCCAGACGGGTTCGAGACCCTGAGATTTCAGCATAGCGGCGATTTGGGCGGGGCTGCGCGAATCATCGATATCGAACTGGCCGACTGAATCGGCGTGAGTGGAGTAGCCGCCGGGATTCGTTTTGCTGCCTGCGCTCATCCGGGTAATGCCCAATTTAACAAGCTGGTCGCGCAGGTGAGCCGGCTCACGGGTTGAAATGGTCATTCCAGCGTCGGCGAAACACAGCCGAAGCGCAAGAATCATCTGGACGAGATTCGTATCCGAAAGAAGATTAAACCGTGCGCTGTCAACATCCTTGGCGGGACACAATCGCGGGAAAGAAAACGACACGCGCGATTTCCAGTAGCGTTTCATCAGGTAATGAGCGTGCTCAGCGAGAGCAAGGGTTTCGAGCCGCCAGTCAGAAAGCCCCAGAAGCGCGCCAAGCCCGATTTCCCGCATACCTGCCTGACCGAAACTATCGGGTGCGCTCAATCGATAATCGTAGTCGGCCTTTGGCCCCGCGGGATGATATTTGCGAAAAGTTTGGCGGTTGTAGGTCTCCTGATACAGCGTTACACCTTCGATACCGGCGGCAAAAAGCTTCGCGTATTTATCGGCGGACATCTGATAAATTTCAACAGACAGCGAGCTGAATTTAGGTCGCAACTTCGACGCTAATTCGGCAAGGTAATCGACGGTGATAAAATTTTTATCTTCACTGCTGACCAGGAGTAAATCTTTGAATCCCTCTTTTGCGATTGTTTCTGCTTCGGCGAGGGCCTGTTCAATGGTGAGGCGGATTCGGGAAAATTGATGATTTGTGCTGAAGCCGCAATAAAGGCAGCCATTGACGCAGAAATTCGAAACGTAAAGCGGGGCATATAATCGGACAGTTCTGCCGAATCGCTGGAGCGTGAGCTGATGGGCGATTTGCGCCATTTGCTCGATGAAATTTTCGGCGGCGGGCGAAACGAGCATCAATAATCGGTCAAGGACATAATATCCCGGCTGGCGAGATAACGCCCACTTCACTTCGTCTTCAGTAATCTCGCCGAGCCGCTTAGTCCATATTTCTTTTCCTGAGCCGTCGAGGCCCCTGTCGGCCAAAATGGTCTTTATATCTGCAACGGTATGTTTTTTCGCATCTGCCATATTGGCTCAATAAAGCTCAGCTAAACATTTCTTCTGATATTGTGCCTTCGAACACCTTTGTAACCGGCCCCGTCATTCGCACGGAATAATCTGCGCCTACTTCAATATCGATGTTCCCGCCGGGCATACGCACTGTTATTTTGGAATCGCAAAGACCGAGGCGATATGCGACCGCAGCAGCCGCGCAACTGCTGCTTCCCGAGGACAAAGTATATCCCGCTCCCCTTTCCCATATCTCTATTTTTATGTTCCGGCGGTCAACTACTTTCATAAACTGAACGTTTGTCCTGTTCGGGAAACGCGAATCACGCTCAATAAATGGTCCAAGACGCAGTGCCAGGTCAGCGGAAACGTTATCTCGCAAAATCACACAATGCGGGTTACCGATTGTCGCGGCGGAATATATTAGCGTCTGACCTTCTATTTCCATCTTTTCGTTAATTACCTCACGTGGAGGGCCTGCGACGGGGATTTTACTGCTATGAAAGTTGACCTGACCCATATCGACGGTGACGCTGCTGCCCTTTTCATTCACCTCGGCTTCTACGGGACCTCCTGCGGTAATTATAGAAAACCTCGTTTGACGTTTGCCCTTCTGCTCCCACAAATATCTCGCGAAAATCCTCAGGCCGTTGCCGCTTTTTTCCGCCTCGCTGCCATCGGGATTGAAAATGCGAAGAGCAAAAGGACTTCCTTCTGCACCTGCAGACCCGCAGAGAATCCCATCGGCCCCGACTCCGTAGTTACGATGGCATATCCTGCGGATTTGCTTTTCGGTCAGCTCGACGCCCGGCCAATCCAGCACAATATAATCATTCCCAATCGCGTGATATTTAACGAACCTCATATTAATTACTACCCGTTTCTTAAAAAGCCGGTGAGGGGGCTTGAGGCGTTTGCTTTTTTGGATTCGGCTGCAGCGCCTGAAAGATAAGCGGTTCGACCCGCAATTACCGCGAGCTTGAACGCCTCGGCCATTTTTGCCGGCTCAACGGCTGTCGCGATTGCGGTATTGACCAGCACCGCGTCCGCTCCCATTTCCATCGCCTCGGCGGCGTGCGAGGGCAAACCAAGACCGGCATCGACAACGACTGGGACATTGGCCTGCTCGATTATGATTTCAATCGCCGAGCGTGTTTTTAATCCCTGGTTCGAGCCGATGGGGCTGGCTAAAGGCATCACGGTAGCAGTGCCGACATCCTGAAGTTTCTTGCTCAATATCGGGTCAGCGTTGATATATGGCAAAACGACAAAACCCTCCTTGACAAGAATCTCGGCGGCCTTTAATGTCTCGATTGGGTCGGGCAACAAATAATACGGGTCGGGCGTAACTTCGAGCTTGACCCAGTTGATGCCTGTCGCAGCCCGCGCGAGGCGAGCTAAACGAACGGCCTCATCAGAGGTGCGTGCGCCCGATGTGTTGGGCAGAAGGAGGTATTTGTTCCTGTCGATTGCGGAGAGCATATCATCGTCCTTGTTTGTGATATCGACCCTGCGAAGGGCCACGGTAACGATTTGGGCGTCAGCGGCCTCTATCGCCTGTGCCATTGCCTTGCTGGAGGAGAATTTTCCCGTGCCGATGAGCAGGCGCGAGGTGAATTGTCTTCCAGCGATAACGAGCTTATCCATATTTAGCCCCCGGGGACAAATCTGACGAGTTCGATACTATGGCCATCACGCAGATTAGTCGTTGAGAATTTTGCGCGTTCGATGATTTGACCTTCGAGTTCGGCGACGACGGTTGTGGAATCAACGCCGAGATGCCTCAACAGGTCCGCTATCGTCGCGGGCATTTTGTTGTCAGGAAATATTTCTTCTTTGCCGTTTATTTTTAATAAGCCCATACATAATCCTCGGAACTGAGGCCATAAACAAAAAACGCTCCCGGAAAGGAGCGTTTCAAAAACCAATTGATTCGCCTCCCTTCGCAGGTCTTAACCTGGGCAGGTTCATAGGGTCACCCCGATAATTCGGGGTTTCTCAGCCCCCGCGTCTTGCTGTCGCAAGACAGCAACAGGGGCTCCCCTGGCTAATATATTCAACAAAATGAGCATATCACAGATTTGCCCCAGGGTCAAATGTTTGTAAATGGCGTACGTAGAGGTTTTACTGGGAGAGGCGTTTTTCCCGGACCAAAAGAGCGTAATAGCCCTTTCAGGTTAAGTCGCGGGCTTTGTTTAACGAAGTTTCATTAGTATATTTTACTTATAGGTGTAATAAAATGATAGCTACCTGCCCACATTGTCAGAGCGGATTTTACATATCTTCCGAAATGGCCGGCACGGTCGTGAACTGCTCAAAGTGCAAGAAGCAGGTCCGGGTGCCGGACAGGAGAGGTTGCGCTCCAGGTCCGCTTGTCGATGACGGAATACCAGCGGCTATTTTGGCGGAGACCAGGGCGGAGGCGGAAGAACATCTCAAAAACGAAACCGAGGTAAGATTCGAGTTAGAAAAACAAATCAAATCTTCTCTCGACGCTAAAGCCAAGGCGGAGTTTCAGGCAAAAATTGACTCGCAGGCGAGGGTGGAGGCGGAAGAGCGGCTCAAACAGGAAGTCATGGCACGTGCCGCGATTGAGGCGAAGTTATTGACGGAAACCGACGTCAGGACAAGGGCCGAAGAATCGGCAATGGCGGAAAAGCAAGAAAGGGAGGAACTTGAGGCGAGATTAAAAACCGAGACCGAAACGAGGTTGAAGGCGGACTTGCGGATAGATGCTATCAGCCGGGAACTCGCAGAGACCATGGCAAAACTAAAAGAGGCGGAAGACGCGCGAACAGAAGCGCAAACGCATGCTGTTAAAGAAGCCGAGGCCAAGGGCCAGTTAGAGCAACGCCTGCAGGCGGAGACGGAATTAAAGATAAGAGCGGAAAGCCAGGCCAAGGCCGAGGCGATTGCGAAAAAGAAGTATCAGTCACAGGCGGAATCCGAGGAGTCGGCGAGAACGAAGCTGGAGCAGGAGCTTGAGGCAGTCAAGACAAGAGTCCAGGACGAGAAGGTCGCGGCAAGCGAGCAAAAACCGATTAATATTACCAGGGGTCTTGTGCGGCTGACATTTATTCTGTCGTTTGTAGCGGCGGGAGTCGGAGGGTACATTGCGTATATCAACGGCTACGTAATCAACAGTCACTTTGACAGGCCGATGCATTTGCCGATGTTCAGCAGGCCGGTTTATGTGCCGGTAGATTTAATCGCGATTAGTATCGGCAGCTTCATCGCGGCGTGGGTCGCGTACCTGATAGTGCTTTTCGTAATCAAAGGATTCAGCCGGCCGAGCGCCGCGAAGATAAAAACGATTACGCGGTCGAAGCCAATGGTCGAAGAAGCCATTTCTGCAGGCGAGGGCAGGATGTGGAGGTCGTCCTGAGGCGGACGGAAAGTCCGAGAAATTCTTCTCGCAGGAACAAGTTTCGGCGATTTTTGCGCCAATTTGCTATTTGTTGTAAAGTTGATAATGCGGGCGAGGCAAAACAGCCGAAATAGGAATGTATGCAAACGTGACTTACGCAAAATGGGACCGGACAGGGACCCCGTAAGTATAAATTAAATTCAAACAACCACACAGTTAAATAGGAGAAACACATGACTCCGGTAAAAGTAGTTGAGAGACCAATGACAATGGGCGAGATAAAAGACAAGGCCAAGAATCTCGGTATTACGCCTGGGAATATGAAGAAGACGGAACTGATTCAGGCGATACAGCGGGCCGAGGGCAACAGTACCTGCTACGGCACAACACACGGGACCTGCCAGTGGACCGAGTGCTGCTTCAGAGTTGACTGTCTGAAGATCAGGAATTAAGCCGGCTTTCCGGAGATTGTGTCGCAACATCTGGTAATCGAGCAATGCTCGATGATAAGAATATCAAAACGGGGCGCGGTGCGCCCCGTTTTCATTTTACACGCTTGTGTCCCCGGTGACTCTCGCCGGTTCGTAATTTATAACTGCTACATACCATCGGGACGAACCTACATGCTTCCGACTTCCATCCTTCGCCCTGAAGGGCTTCGGAGGACAGGTCGCTATCGCTACGCCTGCCGTAAGGCATACTGTGCAGGGCGAGTCACAGGGCAGGCGTATCACAGATAGTTGAACCGAAGTCATTCTATATCCGTATGTTATGTGTTGCGGGCGGGCGAAAAATTTCCGCCATTAAGACACAAGAGCGTTAAGATTTTTCTTTGTGGATACGGGTTTTCGTGGTAAAAACACCAGTTAAATCGGCATCTATTACGTCAGGGGCATTTACAGGAACGATAAATGGCGCAGCGGAAAAAACTAAGAGAACGGCTGGAAAACAAATCCGGGTTTGTTGTAGTGGCGGAGCTTGCGGGCGGGCCTAATTTTGACTTTGGGCCGATAGGGAAATTTTTGTCGGCTTACAAAAAGGCAGGGCCTGATTCGATACCTGCGGGGTTTGATTTTGCGGGGATTACGCTGCCACAGAATCCGGGCGGGGTGGCGAATATCGACCCGGGTCACGCGATTGACAGGTTGAACGCGGAGGGGCTGCTGGGCGATTTGGATTGTGTGCCGCATATTTCGTGCAAGGACCAGAACGCCAATTCGCTTGTCAGCTCGCTTGTGGGACTGAGAGATTCCGGGATAGAGAGCGTGCTGATTCTTACGGGCGATAAGCCGATTTCCGCGACGAGCGTTTTCGACGTTGATTCAATTGGGTTGCTGCAAGTCATCAGGGATATGAACAACGAGGGGTACATAAAGGCGAGGCCAGCGGATTTAGACAAGGTTCACCAGTTTTTCCCCGGCGCGGCGGTGTCGCCATTCAAATACACTGAGCAATCGCAAATGCAGCAATATTACAAGATGGAGAAAAAAATCGCCTGCGGGGCGAAATTTTTGATTACGCAGGTCGGCTGGGACTGGAAGAAGTCGCAGGAGCTTTTCAAATACATCGAGAAGAACAAACTAAATATCCCCGTTCTGGGCAACGTTTACTTCTTGAGCACTACGACGGCTGCGCCGAGATTGATGCACGATGCCAAATTGACCGGGTGTTTTGTGAGCGACGAGTTTCTGGCGAAACTGTATTCGGAGAATTTGTCGCAGCATATCGACAGGGCGGCGCAACAGGTGGCAATGTATAAGGCGATTGGCGCGGCAGGCGTGGATATCGGGGGTATCAGCAATTTTGAGATGTTCGCGGACATTTTGAAAAGGGCCGCGGAGATTGGCGATGGGTGGGGGCAATACAAGGATAATTTGTGCTTTCCCGCGAAGAAGGCGTTTTATCTTTACGATGATAACGGTCGAGAGAGAACTTTGTCGAAGCCGCGTAAGACGTTCAATCACAAATTTTTCAATTTTATGCACAGGGCGATTTTGAATTCTGATTATCGCGGCTTCCGCGCATTCAGGGGGACTATGGCGGCCCTGGGAACTGAAAAAGGCGAAGGCGCGATGTACAAATTGTTCCACGTGAAGGAGAGTGTGTTCAAGTATTTGATATTTGACTGCGAGGGATGCGGTGATTGTTATCTGCCTGAGAATTTCGGACTTTGCACGATGGGGGGATGCGAAAAGGGGCTTGCCAATGCGCCGTGCGGGGACGCGACAGCTGACGGTAAATGCGGAAATAATCTGGAACGTGTGTGTATCGGGGAATTGATTTACGACGCAGCGGCATCGGAGACGTACGGCCTTGAGAAACTCAAACGGATAATAAATAAGCCGAGAATAAAAACGCTGGAACATACGGCGTCGATTTTGAATTACCTGTTTGGGAGGGACCACACTATGAAAAACGCCCTGATTTCGATTGGCGAGTCGATTCACGCCTCGATACCGAAGACGGGACAGATAATGAGGCAACTGGCACAGCTTGGGCCGGATGCTTATGTGAAGCCGAGCGGGCCGTTGAATTATATTAAGGCGCTGGTGGAATCGCAGGCGAACGACGGGGCGGATTATCTCGCGGTGAATGTTGACGCGTTCGGCGAGGACGACCAGCAGGTCGCGGTAGATATGATGCGCGAATATGTGAAGCTGGTTCGCAGGTGGAGCAATGGCGTCCCCATCTGTATCGACAGCGGCAACAACGACGTGCTGATAGCGGGATTGAAAGAGTGGTACAACACAAAGGAGGCGGTGAAGCAGCCGTTGATAAACTCGGTGAAGATTTACACGATGGATAAATTTTTCCCGCTGAAAAAGGATTACGATTACGCGTTCATCGGGCTATTGATGACGGAAGACAAACCGACCGGGCCGGGCGGGTCACATTCGATGGAAGAATTGTATTCGCTGGCCAAAAATATTTACGAAAAAGCGGTGGGGCAGTATGGTTTCAAGCCGGAGGAGATTTTGCTGGATTCGACGGTTTTCCCACTGGCGATAGATATGCCGATGGAGCCGGGAGTGCCGGGATATACTTACCGGGCATTCGAGGCAATCAAAAAGATAAAGAGCGACCCTGCGATGAAGGGCGTTCACTGTTCGCTTGGTATCAGCAATTCGGTTCGCGATTTGCCGGGGCGGAGAATTGGTGTTTGCCGGGCATACGTGGCAAAGGCGATGGAATACGGCCTTGATGCGGGGATAGTAAACGTGGCTCATCACTATGGGCGTGTGCCTGCGGACCCGGATTTGGTTGCGCTGGTCGATGCCTTCGCGAAAATGGACGGCTCGGCGGAAGCGACTAATAAATCGATGATGCTGATGGGCAAGTTCTGCCAGGAGAATCGCAAAGCGAGCGTTTAGCGGGCAGCGGACAGGTTTGGAAGAAATAGGACATCGCTCGGCAGGCGGATATTTTGGCCCTCGTAACTGTTGACCTTGCAAAAAGGGGTCGGCACGGCTATTATTGGCCAAATGTCCGCAAAATCCCAAAAAAAAGACGCGGCGGCCAAGGCGGTCGCGGTCAACAAGAAGGCCTGGCACAACTTCGAGATAGAAGACAAGTTCGAAGCGGGAATGGAGCTTTTGGGCAGCGAGGTAAAGTCGCTCCGCACGGGGCAGGCGGATCTGAGCGGGTCATACGCGAGAATCGTGAACGGGGAATGCTGGCTGGTGGGCGCGAAAATATCCCAATACCAGGTAACGGGACTGGCAGGCCACAGCCCGACACGAAAAAGGAAACTTCTTCTGCACAAGCACGAGATTCACAAAATCTACACCAAGCTTGAGCAGCGCGGCTATACGCTTGTGCCCCTGCGGATATATTTTAATCAAAAAGGCCTGGCGAAAACGGAAGTAGCGCTCGCCAGAGGCAAACGGCAATATGACAAACGCCGGGCAATCGCCGAACGTGAACAGAAAAGAGACATTGACAAGAGGATGAAAAAATTTCGTCACTAAAAGTAAGGAGCAGACAGGTTATGGCTGAAAACAACAAAAAAGACGAGAAGAAAATAATTATCGATGAGGACTGGAAGCAGCAGGCAAAGAAGGAAAAAGAAGTAATGGCGGCAAAGGAGGAGGCCGAAAAACAGGAAGTCGAAGGTGATAATCGCCGAAGCCCGCTGCCCGAGGGCGACTTCGCGGCCCTGGTGAGCATGCTTTTCACGCAGACGCTTTTTTCACTTGGGTTTCTCCAGGTGAAGGGGCAGGAAAAACGTGCGCCGGACCTTGCGCTTGCCAAGTACAATATCGATATATTAGAGACCCTCGAAGCAAAGACAAAAGGCAATCTCAACGACGAGGAGCAGCAGGCCATGACTTCTGCGCTCAATGAGCTTCGCATGGCTTACGTCAAGGTCGCGGGGACAACTGAAAATTAGCGAATAAAAAGTGCGAAGGGGCATTTGTGACCATATTGGAACAAATCATCGCGGATAAAAGGAAAGAGGTCGAAAAGAGGAAAAGGGAGCAGCCGCTCGAAGAGCTTAAAGAGCAGCTTGTGCTTCTCGGCAAATGCCGGAACTTCTATAAGGCGGTCACAAAGACAAACAGCCGGGGAATCAACGTTATCGCCGAGATAAAAAAGGCCTCGCCCTCCGCGGGCGTAATATGCAGGGATTTCGCCCCCGTCACAATCGCGAAGACATACGAACGCTGCGGCGCAGACGCCATCAGTGTTCTTACCGACGAAAAATATTTTCAGGGCAAGCTCGAATATATCGACCACGTGAAATACGCCGTCGATTTGCCCATCCTTCGAAAGGATTTTATCATCGACGTATGGCAGGTTTATGAATCCCGTGTCGCGGGCGCCGATGCGATACTGCTTATTGCCGAGGCGTTGAAGCCCGCAGAGCTTATCGACCTGATGATTGCCGCCGCCGAATTGACGCTGACGGTGCTTCTGGAGGTGCACGACGCCGACTCGCTTTTGGCAGTGCGAAGTATGGTCGGCTTTCCCAAAAAGGGCTACAGTGTTCTGGGTATAAACAACCGCGACCTTACGACAATGAAGGTGGATTTGAATACCACTTCGCGTCTTGCCGGCCTGCTGGATAACAAGGTCGAGCTTGTCGCCGAGAGCGGGATCAAAACGCGGCAAGACGTGAAAAAATTAAAAGCAGCGGGCGTCAGCGCGGTTCTGATAGGGCAGACGCTGTGCGAAAGCGGCGACATAGCCGCCAAATTCAGAGAGCTTTTTGACTGAGATGGATATTAAGAGTGATAAAATGGTCGCAAATACGCAGGGGCGGGGCCTGCCGTATCGCGGCGAGGTTGTTTATATCTATGCTTATGACATCGCGTACGATATAAAAAATGAGCCGGTGGAGAAGATTTTAACGCAGCCGACGAGGGACTATCTTGTGGGGCCCAGCAAGCGAATTCCCAGGCAGATGTTTTTCTATCGGCCGCGGATAGCCGATTTTGTTCCGGAAAAGCGCGTGCTGCGCAGCGGAGAATCGCTTGAAATCAGGAAAAGCGTTAAAATTTTTGGCGTCGGTGCGATGACTGTTCAGGTTCGAGTGCCGTTCGAGGTTGAGCGGCTGGAGGACCTTGTCGGTTATCACGATTTGAAATTTGCCCAGGGTGGTCTTGAGGAAGAAGTCGCGGAATTTGCCGAGAACGTTAGAAAGGACCTTGCGCCTTATTGTGTTCGACCGGTCCCATCGCTGATGCAGGCGGAGGCATATACGGTGTTTTGCGTGGCAGGCCTGCCGGAGGTGGAAGGACAAGGGGTCCGCGCGGAGGATTGGCTGACGGCCAACAGAAGACGGGTGGCGGCGCTGCTTATGCAGGAGGAAAACGCCGAATCGCTATCAGAGCAGGAGGTCTGCGAATCGACGGGATTGTACCTGAGCTATTACGGGGACGACCTCGTTGTGGTTGACTGGGATTCGGCGATTGTGGTGGGCCAGCAGGACGCGCTCGACGACGTTCTGCACATAATGGAGCTTGCGAACGTCCAGTTGGTGGAGCTTGCCGCCTATGACAGGGTTCTGGACGAGGCGCTTCAGGTTGCCTATGGCGATATGAACAGGCAAACAGTTCGTTCTACTCGCAAAATGCTGGAGAACCTGCGAGAGCTTCGTATAGACCTGGCGAGGATAAGCGATGAATTGTCAAACATAACGAAATTTTTCGGGGACTGGCACCTGGCGAAGACGCACAGAAATCTCGCGGACAGGTTCCACCTGGGCGACTGGCAGCGTATTATCGGGGAAAAAACCAGGACGCTCGATGGTCTCTACCAGATTCTGCTTCAAAACAGGTTAAACTCTGTGATGCTGTTGCTTGAGGTGACGATAGTCCTGCTTTTCATAATCGACCTTGTTGTGCTGCTTATCAAGTAAGTACGCAAACTCAATTTTATAAGGACGAATAAAATGGCGATAGCACTTTACTTAGCGTTCGGATTGGTTGCGGGGATTCTGAGCGGGCTTTTAGGCATCGGGGGCGGTATTTTTATTATCCCGGCGCTGGTCTTCCTGCTGGGCTTTTCTCAGCAAACGGCACAGGGGACAACGCTGGCGATGATGGTTCCGCCAATCGGCCTGCTGGCCGCCTGGGCTTACTATTCAAAAGGTTACGTGGACCTCAAGGTAGCGGGCCTGATGTGCATCGGATTTTTCATCGGCGGGTTCTTCGGGGCCAAATTCGCGACGGCTCTTTCGGGGGTGACTCTTTCGAGAATTTTCGGCGCGGCGATGCTGGTGATTTCAATCAAATTTATTTTGGCGAAATAACAGGCCCTGCGATTTATTTTTGCTGTCCTGCTTTTCCTGTGGGCTTGATTAACGATATTTTCCCATTCTTCACAAGCCATTCGCCTTTTGCCGTTGACACATACACAGGGTATCCGTAAAGACGGTTCAAAAATACGTGAATCTCCGACGGGACATTTTCCAGAGGATAACTTACAGAAAGGGCCTGTGGTTCCCCAGTTTTGTCGGCAGCCGGCTTTGGCAGCGCAAGACAGGATTGATAAAGCGGGGTTACGGCCAAAACAGTTTTACCGTCCGCCGACACCTTTACCCGGCTGTGCCCTCCAACCACAATTACATCCTCCGATGTTGCCGCCAGAATATATACCAGCCATCCGCTGGAATCGATGTCTTCCATTACCGCGGTATTAAAGGCCTTTGCGCAATTCTTCGGCGCGGCACGCATCGCGTTTCGTCTGGCGAGGAACATCGCCATCTCCGTCGCCGACAAAGGCCGCAGGTTGTCCTTCGTAACCTCGGCGTTGCCCTTGATGTCAATCCGCACGTCATAAGCAACGTTTACGTCTTCCCCTGTTTGCCTGATGAATCGTGTCAGGTTCCCGCCCCCGTCCTTAACGATAATCCAGCCGTTCAGAGCGCCCGGCTTTATCGAGCCAATTACCCGCAACAGCGCATCCGTTGCCTTTGCGGCAATTGCATCCTGTAAATACAACTCCTCCCCGAGGCGTTCGGCCTTCATCACTTCCCTTGATTCGGCTTCCGACAATCCCGCTTTTTCAGCTTCCACGGCCACGTATTTCCGTTGGCATCCACCCGCAAAAACAATTGCCATCGCAATCAGCGTTACGTATCTCATTTTAGCACCCCTAAACTTCCCGCAATTTTACCATCACGGTTTCCATCGCAGGTTATTAAAATCTTCCGCCCTGATAAATGCAACATGCATATCAGCAAAGAGAACAAAACATCCTTTTATGGGATGATTGTTATTACTCATCAATTCCGGTCCACCTGCGGGATTCTTGGCAAGCGACGTCTCAAAAAGCAGCACGGTACTTTTTGGAAGTTCCGCAAGTTTCAGTCCGGATATATTTGTATTGTAAGCGTACTCACTTAAACCATCATCGTTTTTAGTGCCGTTATTTCTAAAGGCATATTTAATGGAATCGCATTTAATAAGCGATTCACACCAATCAGTAGCGGAAGGCAAGTTGCCCTTATTTTTTTTGGCATATTTCTCAAGGGTAAATCTTAGTTGTCTAAGATTTGAGGAGAAAATCCTGATCGGTGCAATTCGCATTCGTTCTATTGTTGGTGCATACAGTTCTATTGATATAAATACCAAAAACAAAGCGACAATACTTGCGATAAGATTTGGTTTACGTGGTTTTTTGAAAATTGAGGTGACCACAGATATCAAACATATAATAAAAAAAGGAAAGCCGACAAAATATATAATGATAAAAAGAATCCAAGCTATAAACCCTACCCATGGATGCGGCCCTATTGCCTCCTCATGGATTACATCCCAATTAATGTAAGAACAGATACTAAACAGCGCAGAAGCCAATATCGCTGCAATACCAAGATAAAGCGATATCCTTGAAAGAAGAGTCAGGCGTCGTTTCTTTTCGGGATGTGGTTCTTGATTCATAAATCACGCCGGTTTTTGCGATTTTTGTATTTTTGCCCATTCGTCGCGGAGAGAGACCGTGCGGTTAAAAGTAAGTATGCCGTTTGCGGTGTCGGGGTCAACGCAGAAATAGCCCAATCGTTCAAACTGATACCGCGCAAGCGGCTGAGCGTTCTTAAGAGCGGGTTCGACAAAACAATTCTTCAGGGTTTCTAGCGATTTGGGATTCAGGTTCACGGTTAGGTCCTTGCCTTCTGGGACATCATCGGGATTCTCTTTGGTGAACAGATTCTCATACAATCGGACTTCTGCTTGTATAGCGTCTTTTGCCGAGACCCAGTGAATTGTCGATTTTACTTTTCTGCCATCTGGGGCGTCGCCGCCTTTTGTGGCGGGGTCGTAGGTGCAATGCAGTTCGGTAATGTTGCCAGCGTTATCTTTTACGGCGTTTACACATTTTATGAAATATGCGTAACGCAGGCGGACTTCTTTGCCGGGGGTTAGTCGGTAGAATTTAGGCGGCGGGATTTCCATAAAGTCATCCCGCTCGATATAAAGCTCTTTTGAGAAAGGCACTTTGCGTGTTCCAGCCGAGGGGTCTTCGGGATTATTTACCGCGTCCAACTGGTCAACCTGCCCTTCGGGATAGTTATCGATAATCACCTTCAAGGGTTTTAATACAGCCATAACGCGCGGGCTGGTTTTGTTCAAATTCTCGCGGACGCAGTGCTCGAGCAGCGCGACATCAATGGTGCTGTAGAATTTGTTGATGCCGATAGTGGTGCAGAAATTGCGAATCGCTTCGGGCGTATAGCCCCTTCGGCGAAGGCCCGCGAGCGTGGGCAGGCGCGGGTCGTCGAAATCGCGGACGTGGCCTCCTCGGACGAGGTCGATGAGCTTGCGTTTGGACATAACCGTGTAAGTTAGGTTGAGGCGGGCAAATTCGATTTGGCGGGGGTGATTGTTTTTTTTACCCCACGGGCCTGAGCCGTCGTCGGTGCGACCTTCGTTTACCGCGTCGATGAACCAGTCATAAAGCGGGCGATGATTTTCGTATTCCAAACTGCACAAGCTGTGGGTGATGCCCTCGATTGAGTCCTCGAAGCCGTGTGCCCAGTCGTACATCGGATAAATGCACCATTTGTTACCTTGGCGGTGGTGTTCGGTGTGCAGGATGCGATACATAATCGGGTCGCGCATATTCAGATTGGGGTGCGCCATATCGATTTTGGCGCGGAGGGTTTTTACGCCGTCGGGAAATTCGCCTTTTTTCATCCGGGTAAATAAATCGAGGTTTTCCTCGACGGATCTATCGCGATAGGGGCTGTTTTTGCCCGGGGCGGTAAGTGTGCCGCGGTGCGCGCTGACCTGGTCGCCGGTAAGGTCGCAGACGTATGCCTTGCCTTTTTTAATCAGCTCGATGGCCCATTCATACATCTGGCCGAAGTAGTCGCTGGCGAAGAAAAGCCGGCCATCCCATTTTGCGCCGAGCCAGCGGACGTCCTCGATGATGGCGTCAACGAATTCCTGCTCTTCCTTTGCGGGGTTGGTGTCGTCGAAGCGGAGATTGAACAGTCCGCCGAATTCCTCGGCTATTCCGTAGTCAATCCAGACGGCCTTCGCGTGGCCTATGTGAAGATAGGCATTGGGTTCAGGAGGAAAGCGGGTGCAGACGGTTTTACCTGCGAACCGACCGCCCGGGGCGATATCCTCGACAACCATATCCCTTATAAAATCATGTCTGGTTTCTTTTTCGTTCTCGCCGGTCATTTCAATTCCCCGTATTTATAATTGATTGTGAGGCAGTGGGCATCAACTATGAAAATCTATCAGATTATCTTCCGCCTGTCCAGTTTCGCTATTTTGCTTTTGGACTCTATGAATCGGGTTGCATTAGACAAACGAACAGAATAAACTGGCGGCAAGTATAAAGGAGATTATTGGGAAAACCGAGGGAATGATTATGGATAGAATAGACAGGCGCACTTTTCTGAAGGCCACCACGGCTGCCGGGGGCGCGATAGTCGCGGCGCCGGTGTTGTTCGACGGCTGGCTGACTTTCGCGGGGACCGAAAGGGCAGGATATTTTGAAAAAGAATTCGGCATAACCGATTCTTTGTGCAAAAAAGTGCTGGCTAAGGCGCTCTCGAAGGGCGGCGACTTTGCGGACCTTTACTTCGAGCATACCATATCAAACTCGCTTGGCCTGGAAGACAAAAAGGTTGACCGTGCATCTACATCGGTCAATCTCGGCGTGGGTATTCGCACGGTCAAGGGCGACCAGGTTGGGTTCGGTTTTACGCAGGAGCTGACTGAAAAGTCGATGATAGCTGCTGCGGCGATGGCAGCGACGATTGCGGATGGTTCTGCAACCGCCGTGTCCGGTAAATTTGCGGCTGTCAAGACGGATAATTACTACCCGCTGACGGGCACAAAGCCCGCGCCATTGACGCCCCGGCTTTCGCTTGTTGAAAACACCGCCGGAAAATGCTTCGCACGCTCAAATTATATAATCAAAACAATCGCCCGTTTCGGCGACGGCAGGAAGCGAATAATGGTTGTAACAAGCGACGGAGCCAAGGCGGAGGACTTGCTTCCGGGCAGCGCACTATCCGCTATGGTTACAGTCGAGAAAGACGGCCGCAAAGAGCAGTTCTGGTTTTCGCGCGGAGGCAGGCGGGACTTTTCGTATTTCACGGACGATATCGCCAGGGAAGTGGCCGAAGGTGTTGTCGATGGCGCTGTAACACTTCTTGACGCTGTGGTTCCGCCCGCTGGCGAAATGCCTGTTGTCTTTGCCCCGGGCACTCCGGGCTTTTTGCTGCACGAGGCAGTCGGGCACGGCTTCGAGGCGGATTTCAACCGCAAGAAGACGTCGATTTACTCCACGATGATGGGGCAGAAAGTCGCCGAGCCGATGGTGACGGTTGTTGACGACGGGACATGGCCAGGCGCGCGCGGCTCGATAAATTTTGATGACGAGGGCACGCCGAGCCAGAAAACGGTGCTTGTTGAAAACGGCATATTGAAAAGTTATCTTCACGACAGGATTTCCGCCAAACATTACGGATTGTCCTCTACGGGCAACGGCCGGCGGGAAAGCTACGCGCATTACCCTATACCGCGAATGCGAAATACCTATATTCTTCCAGGCCCAAACAAGCCGCAGGAAATTATCGAAAGCGTTAAAAAAGGCATATATATTCAGGATGTCAGTAACGGGCAGGTAAATATCGGGCAAGGGGATTTCGCGTTTTATGTTTCACGTGGCCGGCTGATAGAAAACGGCAAACTCGGCGCGCTAATCAAGGACGTCAACATAATGGGCGGCGGCCCGAAACTGCTGCGAGATATCACGATGGTCGCGGACGACCTGAAGCTAAGCTGGACCGGCGTGCACAGCTGCGGCAAAGATGGACAGTGGGTGCCCATCGACGCCGGGATGCCGACTATGCTGGTTCGGTCCTTAACGGTAGGCGGGACAAAAAAACAGGGGGCATAGTATGAATAAACAAATGTATGACCTTTGCAAGTGGGTTTTGGATACCGTGAGCAAGGCGGGCGCGAAAGATTCGAGAGTGGGGCTTAGCAAAAGCCGGCTCGTGGAAATCCAGTACAGGGACAAAAAGCCCGAAATAATCAAGCAGGCGACCACGCTGCAGATGGGAATAGACCTTTTTGTCGCGGGCAGATATTCTTCGCAGAATACCTGCGATTTACGAAAAGACGCGTTGAAGGAATTCATTTCGGATGCCGTTTCGACTACAAAACTTATTGCGGAGGACCCATACAGAACTTTGCCCGACCCGAAGTATTACAAGGGTCGAGCCGATATAGACCTTAAAATCGCGGACGCGTCTATCGATGAGTTGTCCGCGGAGCAGGAACATACAATAGTAAAAGCTGTGGAAGGCGCCGCCTGGTCGGCGGGCGGAGAAAAAGTCGTTACTGTCGAGGCGTGGTTTAACGACGAACTTAGCGAATCGGTTACGCTGACAAGCAACGGTTTTTCAGGCGACACCCGGTCCACAAATTTCAGCGCCGGGGCTTCGGTGAGCGTTCGCGATGATGACGACCGCAGGCCGATAGCGTATGACTATGTGGACTGCCATTTCCACAAAAAACTGGGAAACCCGGAAGTTATCGGCGCTAACGCCGCACGCAAGGCGATGGCGAAACTTGGAGCGAAAAAAATCGCTACGGCAACATTGCCCGTTATCATCGAGAACAGAAACACGCATCGGATTATAGGCGGTTTTTTTGATGCGCTCGACGGTCGCAATATTTACCGCAAGCAGTCGTTTCTGGCCGACAAAATGGGACAAAAAATAGGTAGCGATAAATTCGTTCTTGTTGACGACCCCTTTATTCCGGAAGGGCAGGGGAGTTGGCTGTATGACGGCGACGGCTTCGCGGCGAAAAAGCGGACGATTGTCGAAGCGGGCGTACTGAAGGATTTCTACATTGAATGGTATTACAGCAGGAAGCTCGGCTGTGAGCCGACTTCCGGCTCGACCGGCAATATGGTTATCCCGCCGGGCTCACGCTCTGTCGATGAGATAATCAAAGACCTCGGCAAAGGGATTCTCGTTACAGATTTTCTCGGCGGCAATTCGAATCCGACGACGGGCGATTTCTCAGTCGGCATTTTCGGGCAATTTTTCGACGGCGGCAAAATAGTCCACCCGGTTTCCGAAATGAACATCGCCGACAATCACCTAAAGTTCTGGCACAAGCTCAGCGAGTGCGCCAACGACCCATGGCTTTACAGTGACTGGCGAACGCCGAGTATGGTTTTCAGCGACGTTGTCGTTTCCGGCGTTTAGCCAGCTTTTACTTTGCCGCTTTAATTTCCGCGAAATACGAACTGCGGGCGAAGGGGGCCGATATAACCCAGTCAAAACCAAGGTCAGTCGCCCTTTGTTTCCACCAGTCAAATTTCTCAGGCGTAACGTATTTGATAACCTCAAGGGAATCCTTCGACGGTTTTAGATATTGCCCGATTGTCAGCCGGCTGCATCCAACGGCCCGTAAATCTTTCAAAACCTGTTCAACTTCTTCGTCGGTTTCACCAAGGCCCAACATAATCGATGACTTGGTCGGGATGCTGCCGTATTTGCCTTTCGCGATTTTCAGCAGGTTCAGCGAGCGTTTGTAATCGCCGCCCGCACGGGCTTTTTTATACAGCGAAGAAACGGTCTCGACGTTGTGAGCAAATACAAATGGTATTGCTTCCGCGAGAATCTCAATTGCCTCGGTTTGGCAATCTCTAAAATCAGGCACAAGAATTTCAAATTTGACCTGGGGACATTGCCTGCGGACTTCTTTAATACAATCGCGGAAATGTCCCGCTCCGCCATCGGGGAGGTCGTCGCGGTTGACGCTTGTGATTACGAGATAATGTAAGTTAAGTTTTTTCGCCAGTTCCGCTATTCTTGCCGGCTCAGTTGTATCCGCCGGCTTCGGCTTGCCTTTGGCGACCGAACAAAACTTACAGCCCCGCGTGCAGATATTGCCCAGAATCAAAACCGTGGCCGTGCCTCTCGCCCAGCACTGGCCTCGATTGGGGCAATTGGCGCTCATACATATTGTCTCAAGACCGAGCGAACTTACAATATCGCTTGTTTTGCTATATTCGCCGGTCGTTGGCATAGGTCTTCGTAGCCAATCTGGCAGTCGTCGTTGGTATTTCGTATTTCGTATTTCGGGTTTGAAATGCTTCGTCAGAAGTTGCGATAAATGGTTTTTTGCTTCCCGCATCGGGTGTTTTTTCCCGGTTTCACTTAAGACCGAAGTCATTTCGATATTTTCAAGGCCGCAGGGAACGATTGCCTCGAAGATGCTCAAATCGTTTTGTATATTTATCGCCATCCCGTGATGAGTAATCTGCCTTGAGACCCGCACGCCGATTGATGCAATTTTCTTATCATTCACCCAAAGTCCCGGAAAGCCCTTTCGTCTTTCACTTTTGACGCCAAGCTGTTCAAGAAGTTCGATTCCAATCTGTTCAAGTGTCCTGATGTATTGGTTTATATCGAGTCGCAATTCCTGAAGGTTCAAAATCGGGTAAAAAACAATCTGCCCCGGGTTATGGGCGGTTGCCCCGCCGCCCCTGCGGATTTCGACGATATCAATTCCTTTGGCCGCTAATTTATCCCGCTCAATAAGCAGCTTATTTGCGCTTTGTCTTGCCCCCAATGTGATTACCGGCTGATGCTCGACAATCAAAACCGTATCGCCGATTTCGTTTTGCCGTCTCTGCTCGACTAATCGATGCTGCAACTCCAGTGTTTCACGAAAATCCTCCAGTCCGCAATCGTGTATCAGCAATGACTCGCAACCGGTTTTATGTTCGAGCATCTGCATTTTATTCTTTTGTGATTATTGTCTGTGCCGCCTGGAACATTCTGATTCCGCCGGTGTCTAACTGCAAAATGAGTCCCTTTTCGGGGTCGATACCGACGCAGTTGCCGGCAAAGTTCTTCTTGTTGTAAATAAGTGCCACCCTTTGTCCGAGCTGGGTGCTTAATTGCTGCCAATGTTCGATAATTTCTTCTTTGTTTTGTTCAGCGATGTCAAGTGAGTTATCAATCGAGGTAAGCAGTCGTTTGATAAGCGATATTCTGTCGATTTGGCCGCCGGTTTCGATATCAATACTCGTCGCTATTTTCCGCAATTCAGCGGGGAAATCCAGTTTGCTTTGATGGCAGTTAATGCCGATGCCGATTATGTAAGCGGTATGCTTACCCGCCTTCTTTGATTCGACGAGAATGCCGGCGACTTTTTTGTTGTTCAGGATAATATCATTTGGCCATTTTATTTTCGCTTCGGCTTTCGCGCATTTACCTATCGCTTCGGCAGTTGCAACCGCGATTGTTAATGACAGCAATTCCGCGTTTATGGCGCAATCGGTCAGAAGTATCGAGCAGATTACGCTGTCGGCGAAGCCCGCGACCCATTTATTGCCGCTCCTGCCTCGCCCCTGTACCTGCTCCTCCGCGAGGACGACAAGACCGTCATTATTTTTGTTTTTGGAGTATTGGGCGGCGATGTCGTTTGTGCTTGCGGTGCTGTTGTAAACGACGACCTTTTGGCCGATGCGTTTTGTCCTGAGATGCGACTTTATTTTGTCCGGGTCAAGCGCGTCTGGCGATGGTGTTGCTTTACTCACCTGTCAACCCCGATATCCACAGCCGTTGCCGAGTGTGTAATCGCCCCGACGGCTATCCTGTCCACGCCGGATTGCGCAATCGCCGAGACGTTGGCAAGCGAGATATTGCCCGATGCTTCCAGCAGGGGCTTGCCCTTGCCGCACATCTTGCGTTTCATTTCGACGGCGTGCTTCAACTGCCACTGTCCCATATTGTCCAGCAGCACTATGTCAATACCGGGTATCGCCAGCACATAGTTGAGCTGGTCGTCAACGTGGTCAACTTCGACCGCGACAAATTTGGCGTGTTTTATCTTGCGCGCCTCTTTGACAATCTTTTTCAGCTTGGCCTGAAAATTCCTGCCTAACTGCGCAATATGATTGTCTTTAATCAATATCCCGTCGTAAAGTCCCAGCCGATGGTTGTACCCACCGCCGCACCGCACGGCGTATTTTTCAAGTATTCGCCAGCCAGGCAGCGTTTTTCGCGTATCGTAAATTTTGGCTTTTGTCCCCTGTATTGCGCGGACGTATTTTCGCGTCGTCGTCGCTATTCCGCACAGCCGCTGCATAAAATTCAGAACTACCCGTTCCGCGGTCAATATCGAACCAAGCGGCCCCTTGATGGTCGCCAGGTGACATCCGACGTAGGCCTGCTGCCCGTCCTTGACGTGCGCATCGAGTTTCAAACGCTTGTCATACATATGCAGTATCGTTTTCGCTATCTGCATCCCGCATACGACTATTTCTTCGCGGGAGACGATGTCCGCCTTGCCGACGGTATTGTTCCCGAAGAACAGGTCGCTGGTCATGTCCCCCTGTCCCATGTCTTCCTCTATCGCTAGTTTCAGCAGCGGCAGCACTTTTTCGAGCTCAAGCTTGTCCATATCACCTTTCGTTTTGATTATTGAATCTCTTCAGTTTCTTTGTAGCTAAAAAATTACTCTTCTTCTTTTTAGAATCTAAAAGCACCAGCTGCGGCAGCTCTTTAAGCTCTTTCAGCTTATCGCGCAAAAAGGAGGCCCGCTCAAAATCAAGCGCAGCAGCGGCTTCGAGCATTTCCTTTTCAATCGTGCTCGCCAGCTCGACTTTCTCGAATTCATCCGGCTCAAACCGCACCGCCTCGCGCGCGGCCTGCCTGGCTTTAAGCTCCAAGGTCAACCCCGAACGTATTTCCTTGCGTATCGTCTCAGGGGTGATGTTGTGTTCACGGTTGTATTCAAGCTGAATTTTACGCCGTCTGTACGTTTCGTCAATAGCTTTCTTCATCGATTCGGTGACGGTATCGGCGTACAAATACACCGTCGCGTTGACGTTTCTGGCGGTCCTGCCTATCGTCTGTATCAGCGATGTCTCGCTCCGCAGGAATCCTTCCTTGTCCGCGTCCAGAATCGCCACCATCGACACCTCAGGCAAATCCAGCCCCTCCCGCAGCAGGTTTATCCCCACCAACACATCAAACTGCCCCAGCCGGAGGTTCCGCAGTATTTCAACCCTCTCCAGCGTTTCAATCTCGCTGTGAAGATACTGGCACTTAATCCCTTTTTTCGCGATAAACCCCGACAGGTCTTCCGCCATTTTTTTCGTCAGCGTCGTTACCAGAACCCTTTCCCCGACCTTGATTCGCTTTTCTATTTCGCCGATTAAGTGCGCCACCTGGTCTTTCGCCGGCTGAACAAAAATCTCCGGGTCAATCAAACCAGTAGGCCTGATTATCTGCTCTACCACCTCGTTATTGCACGTGGCCATCTCAAATGGCCCCGGCGTCGCGGATACAAAAACCACCTGGTTCCATTTTTCCTCGAATTCCTCGAAACGCAGGGGCCTGTTATCCAATGCGCTGGGCAACCTGAACCCGTGCTCAACCAATACGTCTTTCCTGCTCCTGTCGCCCGCCCACATCCCGCGCAATTGCGGAATCGTAACGTGCGACTCATCGATAAATAACAGGAAATCCTTCGGGAAATAATCTATCAGCGTGTATGGCTTTGCCCCCGCAGGTAATCCCGCTAAGTGTCTGCTGTAATTTTCTATCCCGCTGCAATAACCTACTTCCTGAAGCATTTCGATATCGTATTTTGTGCGTGCCTCAAGGCGTTGCGCCTCCAGCAATTTGGCCTGACTGCGCAGTTCCATCAGTCGCTGCGATAATTCGGCTTTTATCCCTTCTATCGCGCTGAGCAATCTGTCCCCCCCGGTAACGTAATGCTGCGCGGGGTATATAAAGACCTGCTCTTCCTGGGCGAGGATATCTCCGCTGACCGGGTTTATGTAGCTGATTTTTTCTATCTGGTCGCCGAAAAACTCGAATCGAATCGCGAACGATTCATAAGAAGGATGCAACTCGACCACGTCCCCGCGGACGCGGAATTTACCCCTTTGAAAATCAAAGTCATTCCTTGAGTATTGTATGTCCGCCAATCGGCCAAGCAGCGTATTTCTGTCAATCGTATCGCCGACTCTCACGCCCACGACGCTTGCCTTGTAATCCTCAGGCGAGCCCAATCCGAATATGCACGATACCGACGCCACGATAATACAGTCCTCGCGGGTCGATAAACTCATCGTAGTCGAAAGCCGCAATCGGTCCAGGTCTGCGTTCTTCGAGGCGTCTTTTTCGATGTATATATCTCTTTGCGGTATATACGCCTCCGGCTGGTAATAATCATAATAGCTCACGAAATACTCAACCGCGTTGTTGGGGAACAAATCCTTGAACTCCTCGTAAAGCTGCGCCGCTAAGGTCTTGTTGTGCGATATGACTAATGTAGGCCGATTATACGCCGCGATTATATTTGCCATTGTGAATGTCTTGCCCGACCCGGTTACGCCCATCAGCGTCTGGAGCTTTTTACCCGCGCGCAGCCCTTCCATCAGCCGGCTTATCGCCGCCGGCTGGTCCCCACCCGGCGTCATCGCATTACTTAATTCAAACTTCGCCATCTTTGCCTGATTTTCCACTAACGTGCAAAACCTCACAATTATACCTCAAAATCACATCTTGCTCAATAAAAGCCCCTGCGTTCTTGTTGCCAGGCCCCTCGATAGGATATATTACGTAGAATCAAGATGAGTGGAAGAAGCAATATCATAGACAAGCTGCGGGAAATGCTGGCGATTGCGGCGCAGCGGGGCACGCGAGGGGCGATTTTGCAGCCGGGGGCGATAGGCGATTGCATTTTGACGCTGCCTTTGGCGGAAATGATGAAAGAGACGGTTTGCCCCGGCGGGGTCGATATAATCGGCCATACGGAATACTTGGGGATACTGCCGGGCAGAAGCTGTGTCGATGCGGTCAGGTCATTGGATTCGATGAGTTTGCATCGGCTGTTCGCGGGCGAAGGAGATTTTGAGGTTGCCGATGGCGACCCATTGATTATGGCGTTTGCGGGTTATTCATGGATTGCCAGCTTTCTCGGCGAGCCGGACAGCCATTTCGAGAAGAACCTGATTTTCACGGTCAATTGCAGCCACAGCGCGGAAGTGATGACGCTGGCGATGAAACCAGCGGATAAGCACAACATTCACATCAGCGATTTTTACAGGAAGCAATTTGTTGAACAAAGCCAATTGTTGTCTCAGGAGCACAATTCAGCGGTCGGTATGCCCCTGATAAGACCGACACAGGCGGATATTCTCAGAGGCAAAGAAATATTGGCTGAAAAGGGTATTATGCCCACACGCAAGCCCGTCGTTATTCATCCCGGCAGTGGCGGGGCGCATAAGTGCTGGCGGCTGGATAATTTTCTTGCGGTGGCGCGGATGCTCGCAAAAGAGGGGGCAGAGGTGGTGTTTCTGTTTGGGCCTGCCGAGGCGGAAAGGTTCAGCGAACCGGCCATCGCCCAAATCAGGGCTGCCGGAAAACTGCTGACAAACCTGTCTTTGGCTGAGGTGCTCGGCGTTCTTGGTTGTTCGTGGGGTTATATCGGCAACGACAGCGGAATAACTCATCTGGCGGCGGCAGTGGGCATCCGAACGGTTGTGGTATTCGGCCCCACGGAGCCGGCCATTTATGGTCCTCTTGGACCTGCCGTAACAATCCTGCGGAGCAACGAGACGGATTTTGCCGGGGCAATCTCGGAAAACCTGCAAAAAAAAGCGGCGGCGGCGTTGCTGGCATAATTGGTTGTTTCACGGATTGGCAGCGAATGTTGACCGCCGTGATGTATCTGCTATAATACCTCCGGCCTTGGCAGAATAGGCCGCAAACAAGCAATGACTTTCCGAAAAGGTGGTTTTATGGTAACCAAGACCTTAGGCGAACTGGCTCAGTATGTTGGCGGGCGGGTCCTCGGCGACGCAAACGTCAAGATTAGCGCCGCGGCAACATTAGGCAGGGCCGGCACAGGTGATATAAGTTTTCTGAGCAACGATAAATACGAAAAGCAACTGCTGACAACCAAAGCCAGCGCAGTGATTGTGGGCAAGGATACTGTTACGGCCTCAACTCCTCTGCTGGTTGCGGATGACCCGTATTACGCCTTTATGCAGATTATGGTGCTGCTGCACGGGCACCGCAAGCACAAGAAAGTCGGCATTAGTCCTCGCGCTATTATTTCCGACAGCGCCAAGGTCGGCGCTGGCTGCCAAATCCACGATTTCGTTACAATCTCTGACGGCGCAAAAATCGGCGACGGTTGCGTAATCTATCCCTGCACGTTCATTGGGGAGAACGTTCAGATAGGCAATGACTGCCTCTTGTACCCTAACGTGGTGATTTATGAGGGCTGCAAAATAGGCAGCCGCGTGATTATCAACTCCAATGCCGCAATCGGCGAAGACGGTTTCGGTTTTGCCACGCATAACGGAGTTCACCACAAGATACCGCAAATCGGCAGCGTTATAATAGAAGATGATGTTGAGATAGGCGCCTGCTGCGGGATTGAGCGCGGAACGCTGAACGACACAATTATCGGGCAGGGCAGCAAGCTGGGCGATTTGATTGCGATTGGGCACGGGACGAGGGTCGGGGCGCACTGTCTGCTGGTAGCGCAGGTGGGTATCGCCGGCTCGACGACGATGGGGCATCACTGCATTGTCGGGGGCCAGGCGGGCATCGTCGGGCACATCGCCATAGGAAACCAGGTCGCAATCGGGGCGCAGGCGGGCGTAATCAACAACGTCGCGGACGGCAAAGTGATATTGGGCGCCCCGGCGATAGACGCCAATCAGGGCAAGCGTGCCTACGGTATGATTCAGTATCTTCCCGAGATTAAACAAAGCATCCGCGAACTTCAGGGGCAGATGAAGCAGCTTTTATCCGGCGGAGAAGATAAGCCGTCCATCCCCGAAGATTCGCAGAGTTCCGATAAACCATAGGATTTTTTCACGGTTCGGAAGTAATATGGATAGCGCCAAAGTTGTCGGATTGATTGCGGGCGAAGGCCAGCTTCCCTTTATGATAGCACAAGGCGCAAGGCAGGCAGGGGCGAAAGTTATTTGCGTGGGCCTTGCAGGAAGCACGGAGCAGGCGCTGGCGGATGAAGTTGATGTTTTTTATACGGTGCCGCTGGCGCGACCCGGCAACTGGATTCGCAAATTAAAAAAACACGGAGTAACCAGCACGGTAATGGTGGGGCGGGTCGCGAAGGGGCGAATTTTTACGCCGTGGCGAATTCTGAGGTATCTGCCCGATTGGCGGGCGGTAAGAATATGGTACTGGCGGCTCAGGGCAAAAAACAAACAGAACGAAACGCTGCTGTCAGCCCTAGCGGATGAGCTGGCAAGCGGAGGAATAATCCTGGAAGATTCGACGAAATACTGCAAAGAGCACCTGGCGGCAAACGGGCCGATGACCGGACGGGGGCCGGGCGCATCGCTCGCCGACGATATCGAATTCGGCTGGCCCATCGTAAAAAAAATAGCGGAGATGGACATAGGTCAGGCAATCGCCGTCAAAGAACGGGAAGTAATAGCGGTTGAGGGGATTGAAGGCACGGCGGATATGATTGAACGGGCCGGTCGGCTGTGCAAAACGGGCGGCTGGACTCTTCTCAAGGCGGCCAAGGCGAAAAAGGACATGCGGTTTGATGTCCCCTGCGTGGGGCAGGATACGATAAAGTCGCTTGCGAAAAACGGCGCCAAGTGCCTTGTGGTTGAAGCGGGCAAGACGATAATCATCGATAAACCCCAGACGCTTGCTCTGGCAAACGAGATGGGAATATGCGTTATAGGTAAATAGCCGGCACACGGTCGGTCAATGTCCGTAAGACGCAGAGGAAGAAACCGGGAAACCGCAGAGACAAGCAGACCCACTCAACAACTAATTAGCCGCGAACGTTCTTCCTGAACACGGTCCACAGCGTATGTGCGTACCTGTTGAAATATCGCCGCCGCTGCGGATACCTTAACCGTCTCATCGCCCGCAACACGGCCGGCCGGGGTTTCTCCGTAATTCTCTCCTCGACCAGCTCCAGAGCATCGTTCTTCGCGACGTTGCAGCGAACGAAGTTTTCGGCCTCCGTGAGATTAAAGAACCACTTGTGGCGGTCGGCGGTTTTTTCAGGCGGGAGACCATAGTGCTTAAACGTCCCTTCGCCGCGTCGCATGGGCACTCTCGCGGCCATCCAGGCGTTTGGCCAGGACACTATAACGTGTCCCCTTGTTACCCGAATCAGCTCGGAAAACATAAAATGGAGATTGTCCAGATGCTCAAGGACATCTGAACAGATGACACAGTCAAAGGTGGAATCGTCAAAAGGCAGCCGCTCAATCTTTTCGAGGTTGAGCACGATATCAGGTTTGCCGGCCACGTCGATGCCGGTGTACTTTATGTCAGGTGTCAGCAGGGTTTTCAGTATCGCTTCGTCGCATCCTACGTCCAGGACATTCGCGCCGAGATATTTTTCAAACTTTTCAAAAATATACTTGGTTCTGTCGGCCCGTTGATGAAAGTTGGCGTAGTCAACTATCATATTTCAAGTTCGTCCCTGAATCCTGCTTAATACGTTACGGATTTTTAGCCCACGGTGCATTATAAGTTCCTTTTTCGACCAAATCCAGAATATACCCGGCGATTTTGACGCTGTTGTACTGCTCGTGCGCCCATTTCATTCCGGCATCGGCGATTTTTTTCCTCTCATCCTCGTGTTTCAGATACCAATCCGCCAATTCGAAAAATTCTTCAGCGGTTTCAAAATACCGCAGGTGCAGCTTGTCTTTGAAAAGCAGGTCGCTATCGGGGACTTTTTTGGCGAGGACACAAGTGCCGCAGGCGAGGTAATGCGTCAGCCGGTTGGAGTGATACAGCCGGACGTCATTATCGCCGTTTATGCTCAGGCCTATTTTAGCGCCGCTGATTGCGTGTAAATAATCCATACCTCCGATTTTAGGCCGGCCGCAACAGCCGTAAACGGCACAGTTGGGCATTTTTGCGAGTTTGTCGACAATCTCATAACGCACTTGTTCGCCGGGATATCGTTTGACGTCGTGTCTGACTAAGCCCGTCCAGAGAATATCTTTTTTCCATTTTTCCTCAACGTCATAACGACGGTCCGTATCAGGGTCGCAGGAGTTCGGCATAAAGACGCATTTTCGTACGCCGGCGTCGCGGTAGGTTCGCAGGTATTGCCCGTCGTTAGTCGCCATAAGGATATCGAGCTTTTTGGCGATTTCGATTCTTCCGGGGCGAAGCTGAGGCCAGGCATCAACGTCAAACCCGATAAATACTGCGTTCGGCGCAGCCTGTCTCATTCGCTCAACGGTTTCGGCGTCGAATACTCGAACAAAAGTTATGAAGATTATGTCCGGCCTGTAATTTTTAATTGCTTCGATGAGCAATCCGTCGGCCTTGTTTTTGGCGAACAGACGGGCGACAACCCTGTTTCTGAGAGGGCTTAACCCCATGACCGTCTCGAAATAGCCGAACTGGCGGACATCGTGCCCGAGGCGGATAAACCCCTTGGCCAGCTTAATGGGGTTATTCTTGAACATCTGGACCGCGTCGAGCCGCAGGTCCGATACCATAAATATTCTTCTGGCGTTCGGCATCAATCTAATCCTTGTTCAATAAAACACGGATAAGCAGCAGAGGTTATTTTAAGAATACTAAAGAGAAATCCTGTGATAATCAAGTGCAAGGATTGAACCCATACAGACCTTATGTTAAAATCCGGAACTTAGGATTCAGCTAAAGTGGATATATAGGCGTTTATCGTGCTTCCGGGAAAGTACAATTACGATTAGTATGAAGAAATCTTTTCGAAGATTGTTCCTTTTCGATTCCTGTGTTTACCGGCTGTGGCGAATCATCCGCTGGTTTCAAAAGCGTGCGGAATTGGAGGGTAATCGCAGATTGATGTCGAAACTTGCTGCCTGCGGCCAGGGGGTTAGTTTTAACGGCCGAACAGTAATTCGCTCGCCGCAAAATGTAGCGATAGGCAATAACGTGCACATAGGCGATAATGCCTGGATACAAGGCAAAGGCGGACTGCGGATAGGCGACAATTGTCACATAAGCAGGAATTTTACTCTCTACACAGCCAACCATCGTTACAGTGGAACTTGTCTTCCATACGACGATGACTTTGAGCTCAAACCGGTGGTCATTGGTCGAAACGTCTGGATTGGAATGAACGTATGTGTCGCGCCAGGGACAACAATAGGCGATGGTGCCATAATTGGTATGGGTGCCGTCGTTTCCGGCGAGGTTCCCCCTCTGTGTATTGTCGGCAACCAGAAATGGCGTATCTTAGGATACCGTGACAAAGAGGAATATGACAAGCTTGATAAGAGTGAAAAATACGGATAAAAACGGCGTATCAGTCAAAGCTGATACCTAAGAAATTTAAAGCAGCCGTCTTTAACATCTGTCTTATATTTTGAAAAGTCGGTTTAGTAAATTATACGATGGGCGATTTCAAATGAGCAAAGTACACGCGATTATACTGGCCGCGGGAATGGGGAAGAGGTTAGGCGGTTCAATTCCCAAGCCATTAACAAATTTGGTCGATGGAAAGACCATAATGGATTTCCAGATTGAACGTCTGTCAAAAATAGTTGGCGTAAAGAATATAATCGTTGTTGTCGGTTACAAAAAAGAAATGATAATGGAAAAATTTACCCAGCTTTCATTTGTCTATAACGACGCTTTTGCGCAGACAAACACAAGCAAAAGCTTGTTGTTGGCGCTGCGACAAGTTAACGATGATGTAATGTGGCTTAACGGTGATGTTTATTTTGACACGGATGCCCCCAATTTGTTGCTCAATACAGGATTTTCCTGCTGTCTTGTTGACCGAAAAAGATGCGGTTCCGAAGAAGTCAAATACGACCTCAATGAAGATGAATTTATTTGCCATATTTCCAAAAATGTTGCGGAGCCACAAGGCGAATGCCTTGGCGTTAATGTTATATTGAAGAAAGACCTCGATATTTTTCGCAATGAACTGGAAAGAGTGGACAATCAGGATTACTTTGAAAAAGCGCTGGAAAACCTCACAGTTTCGAAAAAGATATGCTTAAAACCGATAGACGTAGGTCCGTTCTACTGCAACGAGATAGATTTTGAGGAAGACCTGAAGGCGGTAAGGAATCATCTGTTTACTCACAATGAGACAGCCAGCCAGCAATGAAAATAATTAGTCGCGCTTTCAAAACTCTTAGAATACTAATAATTGGATGGGGGTTTATTGTCCCCCTGTCTTATCTGTTCCCATTGAAAAAAAATCTGGTTTTATTTATAGGCAAAAACAATGGGCTGTTTTTCGACAACGTGAAGTATCTCTATTTATATCTGCACGGCCTCAAACAGAACAACGTCGAGTATTATTTTTTTACGGAAAACAAATCGGTTTACGATATGCTGAAGCAGCACAATTTGCCGGCCCTGCTTTATCCGACGCCGAGTTCAATATTAGCGCTTATTCGTTCCAGCGTTGTTATTTCGTGCAGCACGCCGTGGCGTAAAAAGTTCAAGTATCACCTTTCATTCAGGGCAAAAAAAATTCAATTGTGGCATGGCATACCTCTTAAGAGGATAGGCGTGCTGGTGCCTGCTGCAGCAAAAAGCCGCAGCTCTTTGCCGGGAAGATTCAGCAACGCAATACGAGGCAAGAACCACATTTATGATTTGTTCATCTCTACTTCTGAGTATTTCACCAAGAACATTTTTTCAAAGGCCATGAGAGCGAGAAGCTTTATAGAATCCGGTTATCCGAGAAACGATATATTCTTCAAAGAGCAGCTCAACGGCCTGGATTTGCTTGAAGCAGATACCCAATCGCTTCAAAAGATAAGTGAATTTCAAAAAAACGGCTTCAAGAGCGTCCTTTACGCGCCAACGTGGGACGACCCGATGGGAAACGCGATTAAAAGCGGCTTTTTAAACCTGGGGAATCTTTCTGATTTTGCGCAACAACATAAAATTTTATTTGTCTTTAAATTCCATCCGTCTGTGCGTTGTGCCAAAGAATTCGGTCTGTTCGAGAACATCATCTATTACGACAGCGTCAAAGACATCCAGCCACTCTTGAAAACAACGGATATTCTCGTAACCGATTATTCATCTATGTATATGGACTACTTATTGCTCGATAGACCGATAATATTTTTTCCTTATAATTACGAAAAATATATGGAGTCGCAGGAAGGCCTTCTGTTCGATTACAAATCAATGGCTCCCGGCCCGATATGCTATTCGCAGGACCAGCTTCATGAGGCGCTCACAAATTATGCTGTTGGTCGGACGGACGAATTTGTTGCGAAACGGGAAGAGATAATAAAACTTGCTTTCAAATACAAAGACGGCAAATCATCCGAGAGGATATGGAATTTCATTATGAAGGAATATATTGAACCTTCACGGTAGCGGGGCACTCTATATTTCCTTGACAGCACAGTTCTGGTTTGACTGGCAGGGCCGGCGGCATCTGCCAGTCGGGCATTTTGTCATTAAATGGATTCAGCAGAAATGCCCGAAACAGGTTAACATAAAGGCGCAAATCAAGCGGCAGGTAATACAATGCTTTTTTCAGCAGGGCTATAGACGCTTTTCTGTTTCCCGCCCTGTAATGTTTCAAAGCCAAGCTGCGGTACAGATGACTTATTTTGCGCAGAGCTAATTTTCTCGGCACAAACGAATCGCCACCAAGGTGGGAATAGAACCGCTCCATAACGTACATATGGTATGTAAATAATTTTTTTCCTGCTTTAGCGGTTATGCTGTCTTTGGTTTTGCGGTACATCATATAAACGTCAGGGACATACATAAATTTCGACTTGGTCGAAATACGCAGGAAGACGTCGAGGTCGTCACAATTCCCTGTTTTTTCCTCCCAAAAAATGCCGCTGAAAGCGTTCTTTCTGAATATCGTCGAAGACGGCAGGTTAAACGGCCTTTCACGAAAAAACAGATCGGCCGTAATGTGGCCTGTTGGCGGCTTCTCCATGGTTATATATCTGCCGCTGATTTTTCCGTCAACCATTTGCATTATATCCGAATACGCTGCGTCAAAATCAGGAGTTGCCTGCAAACTTTTTACCATTGTCTCGATATAATTGGCGGGCCAAAGGTCATCGCTGTCAAAAAAACCGATAAATTCGCCGGTGGCTTTTGCCAATCCGAAGTTTCTTGCCGCCGAAGCGCCAAGGTGAGGTCTCTGATAATACCTTATGTTATTGTGCTTTTGGGCGATTTCTTTAATGATTGCCTGTGTATCATTGGTTGAGCCGTCATCTACCACTATTATCCCTATGTTACGATACGTCTGCGCCAAAAGGCAATTGATGCACTCTTTGAGTAATTTACTTCGATTATAAGTTGCGATAATTATGCTAACGACCGGCATTGTTATAGTCCTGCCAACGGTATCTTTTTATCGATTGCCAGTAATCCGGGGTCTCATCAGTTTGTATCTCCCTCTACCGATTCTTATACATTGATTCGTAGTACTTCTGGTAATCGCCCGAGACCACGTTGGCCAGCCATTTGCGGTTTGCCAGGTACCAGTCAATCGTCTTGGCAATCCCCTGCTCGAAAGATACCGAGGGCCGCCATTTCAATTTGCTGATTATCTTCGAGGCGTCGATAGCGTATCGTCTGTCGTGGCCCGGCCGGTCGGTAACGTGTTTGATGAGTGATTCCGGTTTGCCTAAGCGACCGATAATCAGCCGGACAACGTCGATGTTGGTTTTCTCGTTGCAGCCGCCGATATTGTATATTTCGCCCGGCGCCGCCTCGGTGAGGACCTTCCAGACAGCGGTGCAATGGTCGTAAACATAGAGCCAGTCGCGAATTTGCATCCCGTCGCCGTAAACCGGCAATTGCTTGTCATTCAGGGCGTTGTTAATCATCAGCGGGATTAGTTTTTCAGGGAATTGATACTGGCCGTAATTATTCGAGCAGCGGGTAATGTTGTATTGCACGCCGAAAGTGTGTCCGAATGCGCGGACAAGAAGGTCGGCGGAGGCCTTGCTGGCCGAATACGGCGAGTTGGGGCTAAGCGGTGTATCCTCGGTAAACATACCTTCAGGCCCAAGGGCGCCATAAACCTCGTCGGTTGAAATCTGAACAAACCGCCGCAGTTTCCGGTCTCTTGCCGCCTCAAGAAGTGTCAATGTCCCCGTAACGTTGGTTTCGATAAAAATTTTCGGCTCGGAAATTGAACGGTCAACGTGGCTTTCCGCGGCAAAGTTTATAATAGAATCAATCTTGAACTCGTCGATGATGCGCTCAATCAGTTTGGCGTCGCAGATGTCGCCCTTTACGAATTTATGGTTCGGGTGATTTTCAAGGCCGGCGAGATTTTCAAGATTTC
>PLLM01000078.1 GCA_003141275.1 Phycisphaerales bacterium | reverse complement strand
CTGTTCAACAACCGCGTATGCAGCCGACGCCGCCAGGACACGGTCTGTCCCCACCGTTTCCGGCTCGGTTACAGAAAGCTCCATTGGAAACGGGACGTCTTTACCCACTAACAGGATGTTCTCGCCGAGGGTTTGTTTTGCTATATCGCGCACACGCTTGGTCCAGTCGGGCTTTACAGAACTGACGACAATTACGCCGTCGCGTTTACCCTCTTTTGAGCGTTGCGCGATGGGTATCATTTCCCAGGTCGATTTCAGCAACTCAGTCAGTTCCGTTGTTGCCTCGCCCGGCAGCGATTTTACGAACTTTTCCTCGCTATTGAGAAACAGCCCCACGCCTATATTGGTATTGCCTATGTCTATGGCTGCAAGGTTCATTATGTGCTTGTCCCTTTAACTTTTGACCTGTTTGACCTTTTTCCAGAGCAGCTCGCACAAATCCTTTATCCCGTCGCCTGTAACGGCTGAAATCGGGTAAATACGATGGCTTAGCTGCTTTCGCAGTTTTTTTATCGTCGCTCCTTTAGGGTCGAGGTCGATTTTATTGGCGACGATGACTTCTTTTTTGTCCGCCAGTGTTTTGCTGTATTGCTCAAGCTCTTTGCGAATTTGACGGTAATTTTTCGCCGGGTCGGAGCCATCGGGAGGCATTATATCGAGGATGTGGATGATAATGCGGGTTCTTTCGATGTGCCGCAGAAATTCAAAGCCCAGGCCCGTTCCTTCGTGGGCCCCTTCGATAAGGCCCGGCAAATCCGCCATTACCAATCGACGTTCGCCGGTCAATTTCACAATACCGAGAACCGGCTCAAGCGTGGTGAACGGGTAAGAGGCGATTTTGGGTCTTGCCGCCGAACAGCGGGAAATTAGGGTGCTTTTGCCCGCGTTGGGCATACCGACCAGGCCTACGTCCGCTATGAGTTTCAGTTCCAGCCGGAGATTCCTTCCCTGGCCGGGAACGCCTTGCTCAGCAAACCTTGGCGCCTGGTAAATCGATGTTGCGAATCGACTGTTTCCTTTGCCGCCTTTACCGCCTTGGCAAATGCAAACCTTCATACCGGGTTCGTCGAGGTCTTTAAGCAGCAGGTCTAAGTCGGCGTCATAAATTTGGGTTCCGGGTGGGACGCGGATTACCAGGTCATCGCCGTTAAGCCCGCTCGAGTTTTTTCCAGAGCCGGGTTTTCCATTTACCGCCTGCCAGTTGTGTTTGCCCGCGAAATCCAAAAGCGTATCGAGATTCGGGTCCGCTATGAAAATCAGGTCGCCGCCTTTGCCGCCGTCGCCTCCGTCGGGGCCGCCTTTGGGAACGTATTTTTCGCGCCGGAAGCTCACACAGCCATTGCCTCCGTCGCCCGCTTTTACCCGTATTTTCGCTTCATCTACAAACATTTGGCCTTTCACACATATAACTAAGAGATACAGGAATGTGCATTATAGTGAAATTGCTGATGATTAACAGTCCCAGTATTACTGTCCTCAACATTCCACCACAATTTTATCTGCCTGCGGCGGGTTTTGGGATGGCAATTTTGATACTATCCTCTTGACAACTATCGACCTATAGCTTACGATGTCCACAATTGTCCAAGGCGATGGCGTAATTGTTCTTTAGGTGAGAAAGATGCAACTTACAGTAAAAGACGTAGCAAAGCTTTTAGATGTAAACGAGAAAACAATTTACAGGTGGCTAAAGCAGGGCAGTTTGCCTGCCTATCAATTAGGTAATCAGTACCGTTTCAACAAGGCGGAATTGCTCGAATGGGCGACATCCCGCCAAATAGGTGTTTCCGCGGATTTGTTCCAGGAGCCAAGTAATGCCCAGGTCCCTGTTAACGGACTTTTTCAGGCGTTGACCTCGGGCGGGATTTATTACCGCATTGAGGGCGACAATAAGGAATCCGCACTGAAAAGCGTGGTCGGGCTTATGAGGTTGCCTCAGGAGGTTGACCGGGATTTTCTTTTGCAGGTGCTTTTGGCGAGAGAGGCGATTGCCTCGACTGCCGTTGGCGATGGGATAGCAATTCCGCACGTTCGCAACCCGATTGTTTTGCATGTAACTGAGCCGATAGTTTCCCTGTGTTTTCTTGAAAAGCCAATTGATTTTGGTTCTCTCGACGGTAAGCCCGTAACATGCCTTTTTACTCTTATCAGTCCTACTGTCAAAGCCCACCTGTATCTGCTTTCTCGTCTGGCATTTTCCTTGCGTGATGAGGGTTTTAGAGCGGTCATTGAAAAGCAGGGAACCCGTGATGAGATTTACGCTGGGATAAAGCGCGTTGAAGCCGGTATCAAACAAGAGCAAGCTGCCGTTGAGACGAGAGAGGTAAGCTAAATGTCGCTTTTCCTCTGGGGGCTTGCAATCATCATAATCGGCGGCTTGGCTTCGCTATTTAGCGGGCGAAAACCGGGGTTGGCAACTTTTCTGGGAAGCGTCAGCGTCGTTGTCGGTAGTGTCATTGCTGTTGTTCCGGCCTTTAAGGTGCTTTTAACCGGCTCTATCGAATCACTGCAATTGAACTGGAGCGTGCCGTCTGGTTCGTTTTTTATCCAGATAGACCCCATATCCGCATTATTTTTAATCCCGATACTTGGCCTGACCGCTGTCGCGGCGATTTATGGCGCTGAGTATCTCTGGGCATACCGTGAAAAGAAAAATCTCGGCGTCCCGTGGTTTTTTTATAACCTGCTTTTGGCAGGTATGATGCTGGTTGTCGTCGCGAGGAACGGCTTATTGTTCCTGGTGGCGTGGGAGATAATGTCGCTTGCTTCCTTTTTTCTTGTTACCTTCGAATATGAAAAGCCGATGGTACGTCAGGCGGGTTGGATATACTTAATAGCAACACACATAGGGACGGCGTTTTTAATCGTGTTTTTTATTCTTCTTGGCAGGCACGCCGGCTCACTGGATTTCGACAAGGTATCCGAAATACCGTCTTCATTGGCGAGCATATTGTTTGTGCTGGCGGTAATTGGTTTCGGGACGAAGGCCGGTTTTATGCCTTTCCACGTCTGGTTGCCATACGCGCATCCGGCTGCTCCGAGCCACGTCTCCGCGGTTATGAGCGGCGTTATGATTAAGACCGGCGTTTACGGCTTAGTCAGGGCATTAACTCTCTTGGGTATGCCTCCTGTCTGGTGGTGCTGGGCGCTGATAGCGATTGGCGCTATCTCAGGTGTTCTCGGGGTGCTTTTTGCTTTGGCGCAGCACGATTTGAAACGGCTTCTTGCTTATCACAGCGTTGAGAATATCGGCATCATTACCATCGGGCTTGGTGTCGGATTGCTCGGTATTAATATGAATTCACCGACGCTTGCCATTCTCGGTTTTGGCGGCGGATTGCTGCACGTAATCAATCACGCCGTTTTCAAGGGATTGCTTTTTCTGGGCGCAGGCGCGGTTCTGCACAGCAGCGGCACGGGCCATATTGATTTGTTAGGCGGACTTATCAAACGAATGCCGGTAACTGCCTTTACTTTTTTAGTTGGCTCGATAGCGATTTCGGGACTACCCCCATTGAACGGTTTTATAAGCGAATTCCTGATTTATCTCGGCGTTTTCAAAAACGGTTTTGCGGGCGGATTCGAATCGATTATCCCGGCATTGGTTGTGATAGGCAGTTTGGCTTTGATTGGCGGATTGGCCCTGGCGTGTTTCACAAAGGCGTTCGGCGTGATATTTCTCGGTGAGCCGCGGAGCAATTACGCAAAGCAGGTCCATGAGGTTGGTTTCTGTATGAAGTCCTCAATGGTAATTCTGGCGACGCTTTGCGTTCTGCTGGGAATATGTTCTCCTTGGGTTATCAAGTCAGCCGAAAACGTAATTTTTGAAATAACCTCAATCCCGCTTGAGACAATTCAGACGGAACTTGCGGCTACATCGGCTGTGCTGATGAACATTGTTATTATCTCGCTGGTTTTGCTGGGGTTGACAATCACTTTCGCTGTTTTGCGTAAATTAATGCTTAGCACCCGGGGCATCAGGCAGGTGGGGACATGGGACTGCGGCTACGCAAAGCCCGACGCGAGAATGCAATATACCGCAGCGTCTTTTGCGCAGCCGCTTACGGATTTGTTCAAGATGTTCCTGCGAAGTTTGAAAAAGATTTCGCCTGTAAAAGGTATTTTTCCCGCGCAGTCGGCTTTTCATACCGACACCTCTGATATCAGTGAAAAATATATGTATCAGCCCCTGTTTAGCTGGGTCAGCTCGTCGTTTTCCCGGCTGCGATGGCTTCAGCAGGGCCGGCTGCAAATATACATTTTATATATCGCGCTGACGTTGTGGATACTTCTGATTTGGAAGCTGATGTGAAATGATGACTATCCTGAAATTTGCCAATCCGATTCTTGGGCTTGTTATCGCCCCGTTTTTACTCGGCGTGATAAACCGGACCAAGGCCGTCTTCGCGGGCAGGACGGGACAGCCCTTATTGCAGCCATATTATGATATCTGGAAGCTTTTGCGCAAAGGCGCGGTTTACAGCAGGACAACGTCGTGGATTTTTCGCGCGGGACCTGTGCTTGGGCTGGCTGTTACGCTTACCGCGGCGTTGCTTATGCCATTCGGGGGGATACCCGCCGCAATTGCCTTCAAGGGTGATTTAATTTTGTTTATTTATCTTTTCGGATTGATGCGGTTTTTCACCGTCATAAGCGCGATGGATACCGGCTCAAGTCTTGAGGGGATGGGGGCGAGCAGGGAAGTAACGTTCTCGGCGATGTCTGAGCCGGCTTTACTAATAGGCCTTGCCGCAATTGCAAAATGTACTGGGTACATATCCCTGACTCAGATGTTTTCGTCGGTTGTCCCCGAATTGTGGTTGCGCTCAGGCCCGGCCCTTGTGCTGGCGGGCGTTGCCCTTTTGATTGTCTTTTTGGCGGAGAATTGCAGGATACCCGTTGATGACCCGAATACGCATCTCGAATTGACAATGATACACGAGGTTATGGCGCTCGACCACGGCGGGCCTGATTTCGGGTTTATTCTTTATTCGGCTGCGCTGAAGATGTGGCTTCTGGGTCAGATACTGATAGGTATAGCCGTGCCGATTCATACCGGCAATGTCTGGCTTGACACCCCGGCGGCGATTGCCGGGATGCTGCTGCTGGCGGTGGTCGTCGGCGTAATTGAGTCCTCGATGGCCCGATTACGGCTTCTGCACGTCCCTCAGCTTTTGATTGGTGCGACAACCCTTTCGGTATTGGCGCTGGTACTAAGGTGATTCGATGAATAATGCCGCGGATATAATAATGATTTTTCTGGTGCTTACGAACCTGATGCTGCTCGGCTTGAGCAGATTGGGCGCTTGTATTCGCTTCGTGGCCCTTCAGGGAGTTGCGCTTGGTTTTCTGCCTCTTATATTGAACCACTGGGACATGGAAGTGCATCTTGTCATTTTTTCAATCGTCATAATCAGTTTAAAAGGAATTGTGTTTCCTTGGATGCTCAACAGGACGTTGCGAGAATTGGCGTCGCAGCGCGAAGTAGAGCCGTTTATCGGCTACGGTATTTCAATCATCGCTGGGACAATCACCCTTGTAATGTGTATGTGGCTTAGCTCACGATTGCCTTTCCCTGAGCCGCTGATGTCGCCGCTGATTGTACCTGTGGCGTTCTTTACGATTATGTCGGGCCTGTTCCTTATCATAAGCAGGAAAAAGGCGTTGACGCAAGTGCTGGGTTACTTAGTCCTGGAAAACGGGATATACGCGTTTGGTGTTGCGCTGGTTGGAAAACAGCCGATGCTTGTCGAGCTTGGGATACTGCTGGATATATTCGTGGCGGTTTTCGTGATGGGCATCGCGATTTTCCACATCAATCGCGAATTCGACCACATCGATACGGACCAACTGTCGAGGTTGAGGAGCTGATGCTATGATTCTTGCCCTTTTATTGATTCCGGTCATAGCCGCAGTTTTGTCGCTGATAGTGCGAAACGACATATTACGCCGGATTATCCTTATTGTTACAGCCATAAGTCATACCGCGATAACCATAACGGCGTGGAGCGTAGAGCCAAGTGTGTTATGGAATGGCTGGCTTATGCTGGATAAGCCGGGGCTTTTGTTTTTGACAATTACCAGTGTGCTTTTCTTAGCTTGCTCATTTTACGCGTTCGGATATCTTGCGGGTGAAGCTAAGAGTAAAAAACAGGTCTTTGAAGAAGAAACGTTTTTTACAAATGCCCCTGAAGCGATTTTTTGCGCCTGCGTTGAAGGTTTTCTCGCGACGATGACATTGGTAACAGTGAGCCAGCATTTTGGTTTGCTGTGGGTTGCAATGGAAGCAACGACCCTTGCGAGTGCGCCGTTGATATATTTTCATCGCCATCATCGTTCCCTTGAGGCCACGTGGAAATACCTGCTGATATGCTCGGTCGGCATTGCTCTTGCGTTGCTTGGCAATTTTTTTATGGTGATTGCCGCGACAAAACCCGCCTCCGAAGGTACCGCAATTGTATTGAACGCCCTCATCGGGCAGGGACACAACCTGAATATCCAGTGGTTAAAGGCCGCGTTCCTGTTTTTTCTCGTCGGTTACGGGACAAAAATGGGTTTAGCCCCGCTGCACACCTGGCTTCCTGATGCGCATAGCGAAGCGCCTTCGGTGATTTCCGCGTTATTGTCGGGTGCGCTTTTGAATTGTGCTTTCCTGGGGATATTGAGATGTTACCAGGTTTGCTCCGCGGCGGGTGAGGCGCAATTTTGCCAGGGATTACTCGTATTGTTCGGCTTAATATCAATCGGCTGGGCGGCGATTTTCATACTGGGGCAGGCCGACTACAAAAGGATGCTTGCGTATTCAAGCGTAGAGCACGTCGGGATTCTGGCTCTTGGGGTTGGCATCGGTGCGGGCGCGACTTTTGGTGCGATGCTGCACGCGGTCAATCATTCAATTGCCAAGGCGATGCTGTTTATGACCGCGGGTAATATCATCGCTGTTTACAAAACCAAAACGACTAAGGATGTTCGCGGCATTTTATCAGTCGCGCCGATTACGGGCGTTTTGTGGATAGCCGGGTTTCTGGCGATTTCGGGCATACCGCCTTTCGGGATTTTCGTCAGCGAGTTTACGATTGCCAAAGCGATGATTGAACAGGGCAGAATCGGCATCGCGGTCGCTTTTCTGGCGATACTCGCGGTGGTTTTTGTGGGGATGTCGGCGGCGTTTTTGAATATGGCGCAGGGGCCTAAGAATAATGATTTGCAGGCCAAAGACAGGCCTGCCGTTGCGTTTACTATCCTGCCGCCCATAGCGTTAGGAGCGATAGCACTTATGCTCGGATTGTATATTCCGCCTGTTGTTAATGATTTGCTTCACAGCGTCGCTTCAGTGATAGGAGGATATTGATGCCTTCTTCAAACGCAATTTCGCTATATAACTGCCAGGCGGTCGATGCCGGCAGGATTCCCGTTGTCGGGATAAACGAGTTCAGAAAATTTGTCATTGAGGCGGCCAAATCTGGAAAAAGAATAGCGTCGTTTTTTGCTGTCCCGTCGAGTCCGCATCAGGTTCGTCTTTTTGCTGTTCTTGCTGATGATAATGCCGGGAATCTTTCGGTATTATCATCAGATGTGTCGGATAAATATCCCTCTCTGACGCCCGATTGCCCGCAGGCCCATTTGTTCGAGCGCGAAATAGCCGAACAATGGGATGTTATACCGCAGGGACATCCTTGGCTAAAGCCGGTTCGTTTTCATCATTCATATTCAACAGGCAAGGGTAATAAAAAAGAAGGGCCGGTAATCCCTTCGGTTATGGTTTTTTTCAAAGTTGAGGGCGAGGAGATTCATGAAGTCGCCGTCGGCCCGGTGCACGCGGGGATTATCGAGCCTGGACATTTCAGGTTTCAGTGTTTCGGCGAGAACGTTTTGAATCTCGAAATATCACTGGGCTACCAGCATCGCGGCGTAGAACGTGCCCTGATTGGCGGCCCGGATAAAAGAACGCTACATTATATGCAGACCCTCGCGGGCGATACCACCACAGGCCACACGATGGCTTACTGCCAGCTTATGGAATCGCTGTCGGGGAGCAATGTGTCACCGAGGGCACAATCGCTTCGCGGCATAGCGATGGAGCTGGAACGGCTCGCCAATCATACCGGCGACCTCGGCACGCTTGCCGGGGACATTGGCTATCTGCCAACGTCTTCTTTTTGCGGCAGGATACGCGGTGATTTTCTTAATATGACCGCCCTGATTTGCGGCAACAGATTTGGCAGGGGACTGGTCATCCCCGGCGGCGTTGGATTCGATGTAAACAAGCAACATTGCGATACTCTCGTGGAAAAACTTGCGCGAGCTCTCAAGGACGTCAATGTTGCCGCTGATTTGCTGTGGAATACATCATCGGTGCTGGCGCGTTTTGAAGAAACGGGCGTCGTGCAGCCGGAAATATGCAAAGAGCTTGGCCTGGTTGGTGTTCCCGCCAGGGCCTCCGGCGTGGAGATTGATTGCAGGTTTAATTTCCCCGCGGGTATTTATCGTTTCGCGCAGATTCCTATTTCAAGCTGGCATACGGGCGATGTCTTTGCGCGGGCGTATGTGCGATGGCTTGAGATACAAAGGTCAATTGATTTCATAAATGACCAGGTCAAGATGCTTCCCGAAGGACAAATACGAACGGACATAAAACCTCCTTCGCCCGGCAAATTCTGCGTAAGTTTGGTTGAGGGCTGGCGAGGCGAGATATGCCACGTTGGCATGACCGGCCCGGACGGCCGTTTAAGTCATTACAAGATTGTTGACCCGTCTTTTCATAACTGGACGGGGCTGGCGATAGCGTTAAGGAACCAGCAGATATCTGATTTCCCGCTGTGTAACAAAAGTTTTAATCTGTCTTATTGTGGCCAGGATTTATAATACGCAGTATCCCTTACGGGAGGTGACAAAGTGATAAAACTGTTACTCGCAAGATTGCAGCAGAAACACAGGACGATTTCGTTTCCGAAAGGCACACCCGTGCTTCCGGAACGATTCCGGGGCAGGCCCGTTATTGATTCCGCCAAATGCGCCGCCGGCTGCAAACTTTGCGTCGATAGTTGTCCTACGGGTGCCATTAAAAAAGAAAATAGTGCTTTAAGTATTGACCTTGGCAGATGCCTGTTCTGTGCGCAATGTGAGGAATGTTGCTCCTGCGGCGCGATAAAATTCAGCGGGGAGTATCGCCTTGCCGCCAGGGCCAAAGCCGATTTGATTCTTAACGGGCAGGAAATGAAACTGGCCCAAGTTCTGGATAAGAGGATGAAAAAAATATTTGGCCGGTCTTTGAAATTAAGGCAGGTTTCCGCGGGCGGCTGCAATGCGTGCGAGGCCGATACCAACGTCCTGACTACCGTTGTTTACGACCTCGGCAGATTCGGGATTCAATTCGTCGCTTCACCCCGGCACGCCGACGGTTTGCTTATTACGGGGCCGGTTACTGAAAACATGAAACTCGCCTTGGAAAAAACATACGATGCAGTGCCCGACCCCAAGATTACTATCGCGGTCGGTGCCTGTGCCATATCGGGCGGGCCTTATATTGATTTGCCGCGGGTCAATAACGGCGTGGACAAAATAGTGCCTGTGGATTTGTATATTCCCGGCTGCCCGCCCCATCCGTTGACGATTCTTGACGGGCTGCTAAGATTACTTGGAAAAATAAAATAAGTGTTTTGTGAAACTTTCAACATAAAAAAAGGATGGCACAAAGGCCATCCTTTTATTAACCGGTATTTTGTTTTATTTAGACGACATTGACTTTTCGACCCGCGAACTGGATCTTGCCGTCGCTGACTGCGAAAAGAGTAAAGTCCCTGCCCATCTGGACGTTTTTGCCGGCAAAAAATTTGGTTCCGCATTGCCGAACGATGATACTGCCCGCCTTGGCGATTTCACCGGCATACAGCTTAACACTTCTGTATTTCGGATTGCTGTCTCTGCCGTTTCTCGTTGACCCTTGTCCCTTTTTATGTGCCATATGTTTTGCCTCTTTATATCTGCTGTTCTAACCTTCGATTTTACCCAAAACCGGCATTCTAACAGCGACAGGACTGATTGTCCAATAGTTTTTTTGCAAAAACTGTGGTTTTTATTGTTCGGCATGCGGTGAGTTTATCGAATCCGCTTCGATAATGGCCTTCATTTGCGGAAACGGGATCATTCCTTCGGTCGCCAGCTTTATTTTGCCGTCGGGAGCGATAAAGAAACTGGACGGGATACTGTTTATAGAATTGTAAGGTCCGGGCATAGTCGCCTCGTCGGTTGAAGTAACGGGATAGTTGATAACCGGGTTTGCGGTGACGAACTTTCTGACCGCCTCGGTAGTGTTCCTCGGGTCGATACACGATATGCCCAGCATTACCAGTTTGTCTTCACCGATTTGCTTTCTCAACTCAATGAGATGCGGGATTTCCGCAATGCAAGGCCCGCACCAGGTCGCCCAGAAGATGAGCATTACATTTTTGCCCCTGTATTCGCTCAGCGTATGCTTTTTGCCGTTGAGGTCGGTAACCGTAAAATCAGGCGCCTCTTTTCCGTACCACCTTGTATAAACAGGGTTCCAGGTTTTCCTGCGTTTGATTATTTCGTTGAGGGTGAGCTTGGGCGGGGCGATTATCTGCGGGATGGCCGGTTTGACCGTGGTATTCGGTTCTACTGGTTGCTGTTGTGTGTTTTGATTTGAGTCGTTTGCCTGGGCTGGCTGCGGTTCTTTTTTACAGCCCGTCATTACGCTGAAAGTTAATACGGCCACACCGAGCCAAATTGTGAATATCGTTCTATTGTAAATCATATTGGAATTATACACTCCAACGCCCGGATTTACAGGGAAAAATCGGTACTTGTTTTGAGGGTATGGGAGTGGTATTATCAATTCGGCGTTAATTCAACTTCAAACGCATAGGAGAGATAAGGAAATGCCGAAACACACTGAGGAGAGGGGCTTCTGAGTTAGAACATAAATATGACTAAAGAAGAATTGAAGAAACTTGAAGCAACCCTCTGGCAGACTGCTGATACCCTTCGTGCTAACTCCGACTTGAAGTCCTCGGAATATTCAACGCCCGTCCTTGGGCTTATCTTTTTGCGTTTTGCGGATAACAAATACAGCTCGTTTGAAGCGGAAATCATCGCCGAATTTGAAAAGCTCAAAGGCAAACGCCGCGAGCGGCCTATCCATGAAATAGCCATTGAAAAATGCGGCTTTTATCTTCCGCCCGAGGCTCGTTACGAGTATCTCCTGAATCTTCCCGAAAAAGCGGATATTGCCAAAGCGATCAAAAAAGCTATGCAGTTAATCGAGGAATACAAACCGGAACTGAAAGACACGCTTCCGCTTGATGAATACTTCCGGTTAGTAAGAAAGCCTGAATACAAAACTATTCCCAAACAACTTTTAAAGAATTTCGCCGATATACCCAAAGACGCGACCGGCGATATGTTCGGGCAGATTTATGAATACTTCCTTGGGAACTTTGCCATGGCCGAAGGTCAGGGCGGCGGCGAGTTTTTTACTCCTCGCTCGGTTGTTCGTCTCATGGTAGAGATTATCGAACCGCATAACGGCACGGTGTTTGACCCGGCCTGCGGGTCGGGTGGTATGTTTGTCCAGTCAGCGCAATTCATCGAAGCAAGAAAATCGAAAACTGAAGATACCAGCCTCTTTGTCTATGGGCAGGAAAAGACTCTCGAAACCGTAAAACTTGCCAAGATGAACATTGCGGTAAATGGCCTGCGTGGGGAAATCAAACAGGCGAACACTTATTACGAAGACCTCTTCGGCAGTTTCGGCAAGTTCGATTATGTTCTCGCCAATCCACCCTTCAACGTGGACGATGTAAATCTTGCCAAAGTAGAAGGTGATAAGCGATTCAACACCTATGGCATCCCTCGCAACAAAACCAAGGCCAAAAAGAAAGACAAAGGGGCGATTACCGTTCCTAATGCAAATTACCTTTGGATCAATCTTTTTGCTACATCACTGAGGCCCAAAGGCCGCGCAGCACTTGTCATGGCAAATTCGGCTTCGGATGCGCGGCATAGTGAAGCGGATATCCGCAAGACCCTGATTGAAAAAAATCTGATTTATGGAATGATTACCATTCCGTCAAATATGTTTTATACGGTAACGCTTCCTGCGACGCTTTGGTTCTTCGATAAAGCCAAAACAGACGATAAGATACTTTTTATCGATGCCCGCAATATCTTTACACAAATTGACCGCGCACATCGCGAATTTTCCGATGAACAGATACAAAACATTGCAATTATTAATCGTTTGCATCGGGGCAATCGTTCGGCTTTTACCGAATTGGTGAATCGCTATTTCACTGAAGGATTCAAACGGCTTGCCGAAAATCGTCCGGTTCTTTCACAGGTTGCAAAAAGGGTAACGGAATTTCTGAAATCTTATAATGGCAAAGACCTGCCGGATTTTGATAAATCCCTTGCAGGTGTGGATAAACTTGAATCGGTTTACACCGCCTATAAAAAGGAAGCAAATCCTGCCAAGGTGGATGAGGCAAACAAAAAGCAGCGCAAGCTCAACGAAACCGTGCATCCGTTCTTTGCTACCTTGCATGAACTCCTCAAAGGAGTGGATAAAAAAGTCCGTCATATTGAGAAGGAGCAGAAGACAGGCAAGGACTTGAAAACTCTTAAAGCCGAACTGGACCAATTGCATAAAAAGGTTAAAGAAACTGAATACTACTTCCTCCATGTCTCATGGTTGCAGGAACGCTTTCCTGAAGCGAAATACGAGGATGTCACCGGCCTATGCAAACTGGCAAGCCTCGATGAAGTCAAAGAACAGGAATATTCCCTAAACCCCGGCCGCTATGTGGACGTGGTAATCGAAGAAGACGGCAAGACCGAGGAAGAGTTTATCGAAGATATGCTTTCTATGAATGAGGAACTAAAAAAACTCAACGCTGATGCCCGCGAAGTGGAAAAAGTGATTTGGTATAATATTCGGCAAATCGCGGGGGAAGAATGAAAAATAACTATCGCCTTAATGACATCGCTCAGATAATAGACTGCGAACACGAAACAGCACCATTAGAAATTGATGGCATACCATCAATACGTACCCCAAATATTGGAAAAGGGAGGCTTATTTTAGATGGTGTAAATAAGGTTTCTGAAAAGACATATCAACTTTGGACAAAAAGAGCAAAGCCAGAGCCGGGAGATTTAATACTTGCCCGCGAAGCGCCTGTTGGTAATGCATCCATAATTCCGTCCAATCTAAAAGTGTGTCTTGGCCAAAGAACAGTTTTAATAAAACCATATAAGAGTAGAATATGTTCTGAGTATCTTAATTATTTAATTAATAGCTATGCGGTAAATAATTATTTAATTAACATTTCAAACGGAGCAACCGTTGGGCACTTAAATGTAACGGATATTAGAAAACTGAAGTTGCCATCACTCCTTCCCCTCTCCATCCAGAGGAAAATCGCTGCGGTGCTTTCTTCCTATGACGACCTGATAGAAAACAACAACCGCAGAATTGCCATTCTGGAAAAGATGGCCGAGGAGCTTTACCGCGAATGGTTCGTGCGCCTGCGTTTCCCCGGACATGATAAAACTAAGATCGTCAAAGGTGTACCAGCAGGATGGGAGATAAAAAGGATTGGGGAGATTGTCAGTTATTACGTTGGAGGTGGCTGGGGTGAAGAACAATCCAATATTGAATATCCTATTGGTGGATATGTCATAAGGGGAACTGATATTCCAGATCTGGACGTGGGATCTTTTTCAAAACCACCATATCGTTTTCACAAAGCATCAAATTACTCCGCAAGGCAACTAGGGATTGGGGATTTCGTATTCGAGGTTTCGGGAGGAAGCAAAGACCAACTATTAGGACGATCATTATTAATTACAAAAGGGATTTTTGAATTTTGCGATGCAAAGGTAATTTGCGCAAGTTTTTGCAAGCTAATTAGAATGAATCATGAATCCGTATCAAGTTACTATTTTAAGTACTTTTTAAAATTTTATCATCAATCAGGTATGGTTGGAACATACCAGATCCAATCAACAGGTATAAGCAATTATCAATTTGAAAGTTTCTTGAAATATCAGAAAATTGTCTTGCCACCCAAATCTATTCAGGATCAGTTTGACAGGAATGTGGCGTCTATATTATCCGAGAAAGATGCTCTCTCTCTTTCGACAAATATTCTCAAAGAATCTCGCGACCGGCTTCTTTCTCGCCTTATGAACGGCAAGATTAATGTTGAGAATATGGATATAAGCTTTCCGCCCTCTATGCAGGAGGAGGTCGCCTGTGCCTAATTTCATCTCCGAAGACCAAATTGAGAAAGCGGCTGTTAAACTTCTCAAAGATAAGTTTAAGTATCGCACTCTAAATTGTTTCACACAGGATGCAGACAATCTGAACGACCGCTCCAAACGTGCGAATAAAGAAGAAGTTGTTTTTCTCGATATTCTTAAGGAATACGCAGTCAAGCTCAATACGTCCATACCTGAATCGGCTATCGAACAGGCCCTTGAAACGCTTACTTCCCGACGCTATGCCATGTCGCCCATTCTGGCGAATAAAGAGGTTTACGGCCTTATCCGCAACGGAATACCGGTGGAGTATGAAGACGCTTCGGGCAGAACAGAACACGGAATTGTAACTTTGATTGATTTTAATCATCCTGAGGTCAATGACTTCTGCGCTGTAACCCAGCTTTGGATTAAAGGGGAACGCTATCCAAGACGGCCAGACATTCTAATTTACATCAACGGTTTGCCGCTGGTGTTTATCGAACTCAAAAATTCCAATGTCAAAGTACGAAACGCTTATGACGACAACCTGATTAATTACAAGCAGGACATTCCGCTGCTCTTTCAGTACAACGCCTTCTGCGTTCTTTGCAATGCCATTGAAACCAAGGTTGGCAGTTTTACGGCAGGTTGGGAATTTTTCTTTAACTGGCTGCGTGCCGATGATGAACGGGAAAAGGTTGACCGAAAGAAGATAGAAAGAGAAGGTACAAGCATTGAGCGGCTTATTAACGGTATCTTCAGTAAAGAACGGCTATTAGATTATATCGAGAACTTCATTCTCTTTCACAAAGACAGCGCAAAAATCGTCGCCCAGAACCACCAGTTCATCGGCGTTAATAAGGCGATTGAATCTTTAAGACAGCGGGATGCCAAAAAAGGAAAGCTTGGCGTATTCTGGCATACACAGGGTTCCGGAAAAAGTTTTTCAATGATCTTTCTTTCCCGCAAGGTTTTCCACAAGTTTACCGGCAATTATACTTTTGTCATTGTCACTGACCGGGAAGACCTTGATGGACAGATTTATCGTAATTTTTTAGACACGGCAACGGTAAACAAAAACGAAGCCGCTCGCCCGAAGGATTCGTCAGAAATGCGAGATTTCCTCGGGCGCAACATGCGCATCGTTTTTACGCTTATACAGAAGTTTAGGTGGCCGGCTGGCCAAGCTTATCCGCTTCTTTCAAATCGTGATGATATTATCGTTATTGTGGATGAAGCGCACAGGACGCAGTACAAATCGCTTGCCGAGAATATGCGAACAGGATTGCCCCATGCCCAGTATTTCGCCTTTACCGGAACGCCTCTCTTAGGCAAAGAACGCAAAACAAATGCGTGGTTCGGAGATTATGTAAGTGAATACAACTTTGTACAATCTACCGATGACGGCGCAACTGTCCGACTTTTTTATCAGAAACGGGTTCCTGAGGTTCTGATTCAGAACGAAAACCTAAGCGATGAATTTTATCAGATACTTGAAGATGAAAACTTAGACGAGCTGGCCCAGGAAAAGCTGGAAAAAGAATTCAGCACAGAACTGGAAGTTATCAAACGTGATGATCGTCTGGAAACAATTGCCAAAGACATTGTGTATCATTTCCCCAGACGAGGCTATCTCGGCAAGGGAATGGTCATTTCAGTTGATAAATTCACTTGCGTCAAAATGTTCGATAAGGTTCAAAAACAATGGAAAGATGAAATCAAACGCCTTGTCGGCGAAATCGGCAAGGCAAGCGATGAGGTTCACAAACAAAGGCTTCAGAAAATATTGGATTACATGCGTTCGGTCGAAATGGCGGTTGTTGTCAGTGAAGATGCCGGTGAAGAGGAGCGGTTTGAAAAGCAGGGGCTGGATATCAAACCTCACCGCAAAAAGATCAACGAGATCGACAAAAACGGCCATGATATAGAATACCGTTTCAAAGACCCGAATGACAAGCTCCAGCTTGTTTTCGTGTGCGCTATGTGGCTGACCGGCTTTGACGCACCGACGGTTTCGACGTTGTATCTTGATAAGCCGATGAAAGACCATACGCTTATGCAGACCATCGCGCGGGCTAACCGCGTGACTTCGCATACCGTCAACGGAATCACCAAAGCAAACGGCGAGATTGTTGACTATTACAATGTCTTCCGCAATATGAAGAAGGCGCTTTCGGATTATGCGATTGGTGACGACAAGGAAAAAGACGAGCCGGTTCAGGATAAGTCGAATCTTTTCACATTGCTGGATGATGCACTTTTGCAGGGTACAGCTTATTGTGAGTCCCTTGATATTCATTTAAATGAGGCGATTGAACCAGGCGGAACATTCAGCAGGGTCGGAATCTTTCAGTCATTTGCCAATAAGCTGCTTGAAAAAGACGAGTACTGGAAAGAGTTCAAGGTATACGAAAACACCATTTCGTCTTTGTACGAGGCCTCTAAGCCGGAAATACTTGAAGGTCATTTCCGGCCAATGATCGCCGTTTTCCAATACCTGCGCGGCGTGGTGGATAGTATCATCGGCCAAAAAGATATTGATGAAGTAAAACAGCGGATTGGCGAGTTGCTGGATCAAAGCATTATTACTTCAAACCAGGGAATATTTGCAAAAGAATCACGGCCGGAATTTCAAATAGTTCAAAAAGGCAAAATCCTTGATCTGAGCAAGATTGACTTTGATAAGCTCAAGGAAGAGTTCAAGCAGAAGGAATTTAAAAATATTGAGATAGCCATCCTTCGAGAGTTTATCGTAAAAAAACTTGAAGAGATGCTGAAAGAAAATACCACCCGGACAAATTTCGCCGAAAAACTTCAGGAGATAATAAATAAATATAATGCAGGCGGAACAGCAACCGAGAATTACTTTAATGAACTTGTGAAGTATGCAGAAGAGTTGAAAGAAGAGGATGAACGGCACATCAAAGAAGGGCTCAGCAATGACGAGCTTGAGTTATACGATATCCTGAAAAAAGATAAGATGACAAAAGCCGAAGAAATAAAAGTAAAGAACGCCGCAAAACATCTTCTGCATCGGCTCATTGAAGAAAGGCCGAGGGTATTGGTTCAGGACTGGTTTAAAGACGGCCAAAGTCGCCAAAGAGTTCAATCGGTTATAGAAGAAATCTTAGACAAAGAGCTGCCGGAATCTTATGGAAGAGAAGTTTTCAAGCAAAAAAGCGGTCGTATCTTTGACTTGATTTATAATCATGCAAGTAATCGCCTTAAAACCATCTATTGTTCCAGCAATTAAAGCAGGCCGAACTTCTTGCTGACGAATGGGCGCTTAAATCCGAGTAATCCGCGTCCAAACCCCCCAGTTTTACAATTAATTCCGCGTCTAAAAAATGTCAGTTTAGGTAACTTGCCCCATACCCCCTACACACAAAAAGGTGGGGCAAGTAGGGTCAAGTAGGGGCAACTAAAAACTTTTGGGAATTATGCACTTGACAAA
>PLLM01000014.1 GCA_003141275.1 Phycisphaerales bacterium | reverse complement strand
TCCTTCTTAGGGACTATTTCGGCCAAATCGAACTCAAGCTTTACCGGGTCGCTGTTTTGCGACAATTGCAGTCGGCGACTAAGACGTATGACGTGAGTATCGCACATTATCGCCGGCTGACCAAAGGCATTGGCCAAAACGCAATTAGCCGTCTTTCTGCCCACGCCGGGCAGTGTTACAAGCTCATCCATCGTGTCCGGCACACGGCCGGCAAACTTATCGATTATCGTCCGGCAGGCACCCTGGATACTAACCGCCTTATTATGGTAAAAGCCGGCGCTTCGTATATCATTTTCGATTGTTTCAAGCTTTGCTTTAGCCCAATCCTGCGCGGATTTATATTTTGCGAACAAGGCGGGCGTAATCATATTCACCCGCTTGTCGGTGCACTGGGCCGAGAGTATCGTCGCTATGAGCAATTCCAGAGGATTGCCGAACCGCAGCGCTACTGATGCGCCGGGGTAACATTTTTTGAGAATGGGCAATATTTTGCCGACACGCCGGGCGGCGTCTTCTTTATCAAACTTAAATTTTTTGGCCGGCTTTTTCGCCATAGGAAATGCTATTGATTCTTTAATTGCTCAAGAGCCAATTTCAGCTCGTCGCCGAATGACAGGCCTCGCCAGCGTTTTGGCTCATCCTGTCCCGGCACAAGTAATATGCTCACCGGCACACCCGGCTCGTTGTAAATTTCTTTCAGGGCACTCGTCGCCGGATAATCACTTACGGTTGTGTCGGCCTTAATCGCCAACACGCCTTTTTGTTTTATCAAATCCGCGATGTCTTTGCGGGCGTAAACTTTTTTATCGACTACCACACAGTTCAGGCACCAGTCCGCGGTAAAGTCCATAAGCACAGGTTTATTCACATTCTGCGTCTGCTTTATCACAGCCGAATCATATTTCTGCCAGTCGATAAGTGATGGCTTCGGCGCGGGCAAAAACGCGAAACCCGCCGCGACCGCCAGCGCAACCGCGATTACCCTGACAGCCCATCTTCGCGAGGCGGGCGCAGCGTAACTGACCCAGCCGCCCCACATCCAGACGCAGAACCCGAGGACTACAGCAAAGTACAGGACATTCATCCTTCTGTCGACGGGGAGAGCGGCAATTAATTTGACGGCTATAACAAGAAGGACAAAGCCGATGGTCTGCTTAAATAGCTCCATCCAGCGTCCGGGCCTTGGTGTTTTACTCAATAACGCAGGCATCGCGGTTAATATCGCGAATGGTGTGGCCATCCCGATTCCGATTACCATTATCGCCAGCGTCGCCAGGCCCAGCGGCTGTGCCTGCGCCCAGGCGAACGCCGCCGCCAATATCGCGAAGCTGCAGGGCGTGCTGAGTATCGCCGCCAAAAATCCCATCCCAACCGCCCCGCCGAATCCTTTTCCTGAGCCGCTCCTGCCTGATATTGACGAGGGAACGGTAATCGTAAACAGGCCGAACATAAATAACGCAAGCACCACCATCAGCATCGCCATCCCGGCGACAAACGCAGGGTTACGGAACTGGTCGCCCCACTGAAGGGTGGTGTTGTAAACGAGTTTCAAAACGATATTTGCCCCGGCCAGACACGCGAAGAAAAGCAGAACGCCCGTACAAAACGCAAGTCCCATCGTAACCGATTTACTTTTGCCCTGTTTTGCCTGTTCAACCAGCCGCATTACTATGATTGGCAATACAGGCCAGACACAGGGCATAATGTTCAGCGACAAGCCCGCGACAAACGCCAAAACAAGCGCAGCCCAAACCGAATAATCCGCCCATTGGCCCGTTACAGCCGGCGATTTCTGCGGTTCGGGAAGAGCGAACTTCGGCTGAGCAGATACATCCCCCGGCTTGATTTTTACTTCAACTTTTACGCTGCCAAAATCCGGCCTACGACATTGAGTATTCGAGCAAACCGCCCCGACAATACCAATATTAACAACAACTGTCTTCTCGCCTGACGATTCAGCAACAGTAAACGGCAGATACACCGTGAATTTGCCGCCTATTACCTCAAACTTTTTCCCCTGCGTCTCATCAAGCAACCAGTCGGATTTGGGAAATATCGGCTTGCCAAACGACAGGGCTTTTGTCCCCTGCTCATTGGGTTCGAGCTTGAGATTCATACCGCCCGGCGGCGAATCGGCGGAGGCATAAAAATGCCAGTCCTTTTCCAGTTCAAAGTGAATCGCGACTGCGCTTTTGCCGGCAGGTGAAACCACGTCGAATTGTTGTTCGGCCCAGAAGGTAACAACATCGTTTTTTTGCCGTTGTGGGGCTTCGGCGGCGACTGCACAGGCCGTCATCAGCAAAAACAGCGACAGTATGCTGGTGATTTTAATCCTCATATCCGTATTGAAGGATTACAAAATGCCCACCGTTTATTTTTTTTCTTTGGCGGCATTTTTGTCCTTCGCCTGCTCGGCCGCCAGTAAATCCGCAACCGTCGGTTTATCGAGAGTTCCGCCCGCCAGAATAATCTTCACATCGTCCGCATCGAGCGTCTCATACTTAAGAAGCGCCTTTGCTATCTGTTCGACTTTGTCCCGGTTATGCTCAATAAGCTCTTTGGCCTTGTTGTATGCCTCGTCGGTTATCCGCTTGACCTCGATATCTATGGTTTCCGCGGTTTTCTCCGAATATTCCCTTTCGCCGGGCATCATATAATACGCATCCTGAAGTCCGGCCTCCGGCTCGTAACTGATAGGCCCAAGACGTTCGCTCATTCCCCATGTCAGCACCATTTGTTTGGCTATCCGGGTCGCCTGCTGTATGTCTGATTGTGCGCCGCTCGATATGTCCTCGCAGAACATTTCTTCGGCGATTCTGCCCCCGAAGCAGACCTGCAGCAGCGCCCCACAATATTTCTTCGTAAACAGCGTGCGGTCTTTTTCGGGCAGCGCAAACGTCGCCCCGCCCATCGGCCCCCTGGGAATGATACTGACTTTGTGCAGTGGGTCCGCCTCTTTCAATATTGACTGCACAAACGTATGGCCCGCCTCGTGGTATGCGGTGATTTCGCGTTCCATCTGGTCGATGACCCTGCTTTTCTTGGCGCGTCCCCATCGCACCTTGTCTCTTGCTTCCTCGAGGTCTGCCATTTCGATAGAATCCTTGTTGGCCATAGTCGCAGCCAGGGCCGCCTCGTTGATAATCGCCGCCAAATCCGCACCGCTGAACATAGGCGTCCCGCGAGCCAGCCGTTCGAGGACCGCGTCGGAACCGAGTTTGACCTTCTTGGCGTGGACCCTCAATATCTCCGCCCGGCCCTTCAGGTCAGGCAAAGGCACCACAACCTGTCTGTCGAACCGGCCAGGTCTGGTCAACGCGCTATCTAATATGTCCGAGCGGTTCGTGGCCGCCATCACAATCACCTGGTCGTCCGTATCAAACCCGTCCATCTCAACGAGAATAGCGTTGAGGGTCTGTTCCCGCTCGTCGTGTCCGCCGCCGGCGAAACTGGCGCTGCGTCTGCGTCCCACGGCGTCAATCTCATCGAGAAATATTATGCAGGGCGAATTATCCTTGGCCTGCTTGAACAAATCCCGCACTCGCGATGCGCCGACGCCGACGAACATCTCGACAAAATCGCTGCCGGAAATGTTGAAGAACGGAACATCCGCCTCGCCCGCTATCGCCTTGGCAAGCAGCGTCTTGCCGCAGCCCGGAGGACCTACAAGCAACACTCCTCGCGGTATCCGCCCTCCAAGGCGCTGGAACTTTTTGGGATTTCTCAAAAATTCGATTATCTCCGCTACCTCTTCTTTGGCTTCGTCTATCCCAGCGACGTCCGCAAAGGTGATTTTGACGCCATCTTTGTCGTGGAGCCGGTGCTTGCTTCGGCCGAATGACATCAGCATCCCGCCCGCCCCGCCGCGAAGATTACGCGCAAACATCAGATATAAAAACAGGCCCAGAAGGATAAGCGGAAACATCGTAAAGAACAGATTCTGCAGCCAGATGCGTTCTTTTGTCTGCTCAACCTTCAGGCCGCCTTTTTCAATCTGCTCGGCCAGCAGCTTTTTCAACTGCTCATCCAGGACGCCGCCCGACCTGTACGTAACGACAAAGTCCTTCGCGGCTTTTTGCCCCCTGCCGGCCATTCCTTCCTGATTGAACTGGCCGCTGATATCGGTATCACTGAGCACAACTTTCTCAATGTGCCCCTCGCGAAGTTGCGTCACAAACTCGTCATACCTGAGCGTTTCAACGCGCTGCTGCCACTGCTGGACCACAAACATTATCGTAATTATCAGGACGCCCAGCAAAAGCAGGTTCAATGGGCTGTTTCGGTATGATACCGGGCCTTTGCCGGGGAGCCCTTTTCCCTCAAACATGTTTGTGCCGCGTTTTTTGTTTTTATTTTCACTCATTCCAAGCCGCTTAAAATTTTTCGCCGAGCGCCGGCGAAGGTCCACGTTTACCAGCCCGATTCCATCAGTTCCACAATTCGCTCCGCCAGCGAGTTTGCGGCAAGCGTCGAGCCATAAGCGAAACTCTGGTTTTGCCACTCCGAGTAACTGGCGGATGCGCTTACTGTTTTATTATCAATTAAAAGCTCTCCGGTCCGCAGGTTCTTCCAGCTGACTACAGCCCGAAGCTCGATATTTTTCTCCAGCGCCCTGCCTATCTGGCGTTCGGTGGTCAAGACCGACTCTTTGGCCTGCACAATCTGCCCGCTTATTACGGTGTCGGCTTTGTCGCGGTTCGTAACAATCTTATAAGGCGTCTGCGCCTCTATGCGCTTGGCCAGCGCGTCGGTAAGCTCGAATTCTATCCCGCGTCTGAAACTCTGGTTATCGAACATTTCCACATAAACGGTCGCGACATCCTTCGGGTACAGGGATGTATTGCTGTAGCCCGCGCAGCCGGCAAGAGTCAGAAGACAGAGGACGGAAGACAGACAGTAAATTGAGAATTGAGAATCGAGAATTGAGAACAGGAGAGCATATTTCCCGTCTCTTGATTTTTTATTCTTAATTCCAAATTCTGAATTCTTCATTCTGTTTACTTTTTACTTATTTTCTCTTTCGCCGTCTCGGCTGCTTTGGTGGTCGGCCAATTATCAACAACCATCTGGTAATACATGCTGGCAGGCCCGGCGCTGCCGGTCTTGTCGTAATACATCGCTATCCGCAGATTCTTCTCGGCCAGCTGCTCGCCAATCCGTGCCAAAATTTCATCTACCTGTATTTTCTTCGCTTCTTCGGGGTATCGCAACCTGAAATTCTCATAATAGGTTTTTGCGCTGATT
>PLLM01000060.1 GCA_003141275.1 Phycisphaerales bacterium | reverse complement strand
TTTGTCAAGTGCATAATTCCCTCTGGATACGAACAGTCGTATAAAACGCTTGTATGAAACGTTTGTATGATACATTTGTTCACCGATTTCGCGCAAGTGTTTTTGGGCAAATCCAGGAATTTTAAAATATTTTTTTATTCCTTGTTCCACAAGGACTTAAGTGCATTTCGAGGCATCCCCAAAATCGTATTTTTCGTCAAAAGCGCGCAAGTCGGCCCAATTATAGAGGAACGCTGTTCCTCAAATTGGGCCTTAGCCCCGCGTTTCCTTGCGAAGACAAGTGCGGGGCTGAGCATCAAATAAATTAAGGGTTGGGCGGCCCCCGCCGTTTTGCTTCGCAAAACGAGACGCGGGGGTCTTCGCTTCGCTGCGAGGATCTGCGCTGCGCTCCGAGGAGAGATTATGGCGATTAGCAAAGCAAAGGAATTAAACTGGCTGGAACGTATCGTACACACGGCGTATCTGTTCTATTATCGCTGCCGGTTCGGGCACGAGATTCGGCTGATACCGCTGACGCGATACAAGTTCGCCATTGTTGACGCGGATGATTACAGCCGGCTGAAAAATTTCAACTGGCACGCAAGGTATAGTTCGCGAACATGGTACGCGGTTCGATGCGCGTTAGTGGCAGACAGGACAAAGAAACGGCTGGTGTGGATGCACAACGAGATTATAGAAAACCCGAAGGGGCTTTTGATTGACCATTTCAATCATAACGGATTAGACAATCGAAGGACAAATCTCCGGGTGGCGACGCGAGGACAGAATACAATCAATTGCAAGAAACGGAAAGGGTGCTCGTCAAGATTCAAAGGGGTGTGCTTTCATAAAAATTCGCGCAGATATAAGCCGTGGGACAGCTATATCAACGTTAATGGGCAACGAATGAGCTTAGGGTGTTTTATGACGGAGATTGAGGCAGCAAAGGCATACGATGAAGCAGCGAGAAAATACCATGGTGAATTCGCGATACTGAACTTTCCTGAAAAAACAGCTTTGCCACAAAGGCACTAAGACACAAAGAATTTTTTACTTTCCTTTTTTATTTTATTTTCTCTGTGACCTCTGTGCCCTCTGCGGCTAAAATATGGAGGTTGTTTGTTCTCAGTGGCAAAAAGGAAGCTGATAAATCGAATGGGCAAGGGATGCTGAAGATATTTTTGTGGCTGCGATACCTTAGGAAGAGGAGGGTAGTGCTGCTGAGTATCGCGGCGGTTGCGCTTTCGACGGCGCTGCTGATAGTAGTAGCCAGCTTATTCAACGGGTTCATAAACGCATTCGAGCAGAGTGCGGTTGACGGTATGGGAGACGTTGTTTTGTCGCCTATGAAGAATTTCGCGGGGTACGCGGAGCTTGAGAAGCGGCTGGAGGAGATAAAATCGGTAGAGATGGCGGCGGCGACGCTGTCTGCGCAGGGGCTTTTGCATTTAGGCAAGGGTAACGTTCGGGCGGTTGAGATATGGGGTATTGAGCCGGCGAAATTCGGGAAGGTAACGGCGTTTGATAAATCGCTGCTTAAAACGAAACAGGCAAATCCTGCCGGCAGCGGGGGTATCAGTGGTTATGTTGGGATAGGTGTTCTGGCGGAGCCGAATGAGCAGACCGATGAGTATGACGTCAATGGCGCGGAAGGGATGATTGGACAACAGTTTGTAATAACGACTGGTTCGACGACGGAAGGAACGAACGGAGGGCAGCAGTTCAAGAGGAAGACCATACAGTTTACGATGGCGGACGCTGTATTTACGGGGATATATTATTTTGACAGCCGATTAGTGTATCTGCCAATAGAGCAATTGAGCAGGACGGTTTACCCGGATTCGCAGGAGCCGGTTGCGGGACGTATTCAGATTAAACTTCGCAAAGGGGCTGACTCTGAACTTGCTATAACGGAGATTCGCGGCGTGTGGAAGATTTTCGCTTCGGAGAAATTAGGGTGGGAGGATTACCAGATAGAGTCAACGATAACAGAGACGTCGAGGCAGATGCAGAGCCGGTTCGTGGCGGAGATTCGCAAACAGATGGGGGTTTTGCTTTTGATATTCGGGGTGGTGAGCTTGAGCGCGGTGCTATTGATATTCTGCATATTTTATATGATTGTGGAGACACGCCGCAAAGACATCGCGATAATGAAAAGCTGCGGGGCGGACAGCGGGTCTATCGCGTTTATATTTGTAGGGTTCGGCGCGTTTGTGGGGATATTAGGGACATTGCTGGGGACCGCGGCAGGGTACATAGTTACGAAGAACATCAACGAGGTCGAGGGCTGGATAAGGGTCGCGTTCGGTTTGAAGCTGTGGAAGGCGAGCGTCTATATGTTCAGCAGGATACCGAACGAGGTTTACTGGCAGGCGGTATGGTGGATAGTTTTGTCGGCGATACTGGGAGCGGCGCTTGGCGCGGTTATCCCGGCGTTGTCGGCGGCGCTGACGCGGCCCGTGAGAGTTCTCAGGTACGAATAGGAATTTGAAATTGTATAAGCTTGTTTTGGCATTTCGTTATCTTTATCGCAGGCGGATAAGTTATCTTGCACTTGCAGCAGTCGCGCTATGCGTTTTTATCGTCGTCGTAGTTATGACCGTGATGGACGGGCTGGTTGGGGATTTCAAACAGAAGAACCATAATTACACGGGCGACTGTGTTGTGGGGACTGAGTCGCTTGTCGGGTTTGCGTATTACGAGGACTTCGCGAGGATTGCGGAGAAGGCAAGTTATGTTGAAGCGGTAACGCCTGTGATTAAGAGTTACGCCCTTGTTGGCGTGGAGGGTTCGGGGCGGAATACCGGCGTGGAATTGATGGGTGTTGAGGCGGGGAGCTACAGCAGGGTAACGGGTTTTGGGCGGACGCTGTATTACCATAAAAATGACGCATCGAAGGCGTTTGAGGCGGGCAGCGATTCGAATCTTCCCGGTTTTGTAATCGGCGCGGATTTGTGGAGTGGGCGCAATGAAAAGGGCGAGTATTATTATGCCCCAAGCCCTGAGGCGACGGCGTTGTCTGTAACCTGTTTTCCGCTGACGGCCAAGGGGGCGCTTGCCAAGGCGGGGACGGACGTGGTAAATACAAAGACGTTTTATTTCAGCGATTGTTCTCAAAGCGGGCTGGCGAGGGTCGATGGGTCGATTATTTATCTGCCTTTTGAAGAGGCACAGGTTCTTTGCGGGATGACTGAGCCGGTGAAGAGGGCGTCGTGGATTCATATCAAGTTCAAGCAGGGGACAAACATTGAAGAAGGATGCCGGCAGGTTCGCCAGATGTGGGGGAAGTTCTACGATGAGTATAAAGGGAAGGATAATGCGGAGCTGCTTTCGCAGGTGAGCGTGCGGAGCTGGAAGGAGCACAGGAGAGAATCAATTGCCGGGATGGAGAAGGAACAGACGATGCTGATGATGATGTTCGGGCTTGTGGGGCTGACGACGGTGTTTATAGTTTACGTGGTCTTCTATATGATTATCAGTCACAAGACCAAGGACATCGGTATCCTCAAGAGCATCGGGGCATCTTGCGGCGACGTGATTGTTTTGTTTTTGGGTTTTGCGGCGGGGCTCGGCGTTATTGGTTCGGCAGTCGGGGTCGCGGGCGGGATGCTGTTTTTGCGAAATATAAACAGGATAGAAGGTTGGCTTTATGAACGGTTCGGTTTTCAGTTGTGGGACCGGACGATTTACGCGATAGGCGAGATACCGCATCGATTGGATTTGACGATGTTGGCGGTGGTTACGGGGTGCGCGGTTTTAGCGTGTCTGGCGGGGGCAGTGCTGCCCAGTGTTGGTGCGGCCAGGGCCAGGCCAGCGGATGTTTTACAGGTGAGCCAGTTATGAGCAAAGATGGATTTATAATAGAGGCACAGGGTATTCATAAAACATACCGGATGGGAGCTGCGCAGGTGCAGGTTTTGAAGGGGGCCGACATCGCGGTCAAAAAAGGTGAGTTTGTGGCGATAGTCGGGGCGTCGGGCAGCGGCAAAAGCACGTTGCTGCATATACTCGGTGCTCTCGACAGGCCTGATAAGGGAGTAGTGCGATTTGAGGGGCGGGACCTGAGCGGGATGGGCGGGGGCGAGCTGAACGAATACCGCAATAAAATGATTGGGTTTGTCTTTCAATTTTACCATTTACTGGACGAATTAAATGTGCTGGAAAACGTGATTTTGCCCGCGATGGTGCCTGCGGGGATAATTGGATGGATGTCGAAGCGGGCGGGCGTGAAAAAGCGAGGGCTGGAGCTGCTGAAAGCGGTTGGCCTTGAAGAAAGGGCGACGCATAAGCCGTATCAGTTATCGGGAGGGGAGCGGCAAAGAGCGGCGATAGCGAGGGCGCTGGTCAATGAGCCGAGGTTGTTGCTGGCGGATGAGCCGACGGGTAATCTTGACTCTGCGACAGGAAATGGTATTCTGGAGTTGCTGGAAAGGTTGAATCGTGCGGGTCAGACGATAGTTATGGTAACGCACGATGAAAGGGTTGCCAAGCGCGCCGGGCGGACAATAACGCTGGCGGACGGCAAAGTAAAATAAAAAGCAACCACCCTACTTCGCCAAAGTGGCTACTCCCGTAAGGGACGCCAAATGGCGGCAGGGCAGGCAGATTACACATATTTCACAGAGATTAGAGTAAAAGTGTCAACGGTGAAGTTATGGCGTTGAAGATTTGGCTTGGTGATAAACTTGTTGATGAGCAGGACGCGAAAATTTCCGTCTTTGACCACGGAATGCTTTACGGAGACGGGGTATTCGAGGGGATACGGGTTTATAACAAGAAGATATTCGAGCTTGAGGCGCACATCACGCGTCTTTACAACTCGGCGAAGGGGATTCGGCTGGATATACCGATGAGCAGGGGAAAGCTTATCGAGGCGACGCAAAAAACCGTTGAGGCCAATGGGGTCATCGACGGGTATATTCGACTGGTTGTTACCCGCGGGGTGGGGTCGCTTGGGCTTAATCCTTTTACCTGCGAGACGCCAGCGGTGATAATCATAGCCGACAAAATTCAGCCCTATCCGAAAGAGCTTTGCGAAAAAGGGATGAAGGTGATTAGTGCAACGACGGTTCGCAATCATCCTTTGGCGATACCGCCGCAGGTGAAGAGCTTGAATTACCTGAATAATATACTGGCCAAGATTGAGGCGCTGGATAACGACGTTCCTGAGGCGATAATGTATAACCACAACGGGTACGTTGCGGAGGCGACGGTTGATAATGTGTTTATGGTGAGGAAGGGAGTCGTATATACGCCGCCCGCCGAGGCCGGAGGGCTTGAGGGGATAACTCGCGAGGTTGTGATTCGGCTGGCGAAGAAAGAAGGCATAGAGGTAATCGAGAAGAACCTGACGAGGTTTGATTTATATATCAGCGATGAGCTGTTTTTGACGGGGACGGCCGCCGAGGTCATCGGCATCGTGGAAATAGACGGCCGGGTAATCGGCGACGGTTCACCCGGGCCCCTTACAAAACAGTTAAGAGATAAATTTTTCCGATATGCGCACGGAAAGGAAAAGCAGCCGGACTAATGAGCTTGTGGATACGCCGGCTGACGGCAGGGTGAAGTAAGGCAGAGGACAAAAGAAAAAGCAGAAGCAAAGGGAAAGTTATGGCGTTGAAGATTTGGCTTGGCGATAAACTTGTTGATGAGCAGGACGCGAGGATATCCGTTTTCGACCACGGGCTGCTTTACGGCGATGGCGTGTTCGAGGGGATACGGGTTTATAACAAGAAGATATTCGAGCTTGAGGCGCATATCACGCGTCTTTACAACTCGGCAAAGGGGATTCGCTTAGATATACCGATGAGCCGGGAAAAGCTTATAGAGGCGACCCGCAAAACGGTTGAGGCCAACGGGATTATTGACGGGTATATTCGACTGGTTGTTACCCGCGGCGTCGGGTCGTTGGGGCTTAATCCGTTTACCTGTGAGACGCCGATGGTTTTCATTATCGCGGACAATATCCAGTTGTACCCGCAGGAACTTTACGAGACGGGGATGAAGATAATCAGCGCGACGACGGTGCGCAATCACCCGCTGGCGATACCGCCGCAGGCGAAGAGCTTGAATTACCTGAATAATATACTGGCCAAGATTGAGGCGCTGGACAGGGACGTGCCCGAGGCGATAATGTATAACCACGAGGGGTACGTTGCGGAGGCGACGGGTGACAACGTGTTTACGGTGAGGAAGAATGTTGTTTATACGCCTCCCGCGGAGGCAGGTGGTCTCGAGGGGATAACGCGTGAGGTTGTGATTCGGCTTGCGAAGAAAGAAGGCATAGAGGTAATCGAGAAGAACCTGACGAGGTTTGATTTGTATATCAGCGACGAGCTGTTTTTGACGGGTAGCGCGGCAGAAGTCATCGGCATCGTTGAGATAGACGGCCGGGTAATCGGTGACGGCAAGCCGGGTCCGGTCACGAAACAGTTAAGGGACAAGTTCTTCCGGTACGCACACGGAAAGGAGAAGTAGCTTCCGCTGCCCCCCTTCTTGCTTTCGCAAGAAAGCAGGGGGGCAAGACGCAGGGGTTACGGGTCGGCGCAATGCAATCATCGACACAAACGGGCGGCACTTGGGCGAAGGGTGAAGGCGCCGCTGGTCGTTTACTTCATTCTTTTTCCATTATCGAAGAAGAACTTACGCGGGTGAAGACGCTGATTGAACGGGATTTGCGGGATTGCGGCGAGTCGATTCGGAGTTTGGTCGCCTGTGTGAATGCCGGGCAGGGCAAGATGATAAGGCCGGGATTGGTTTTGCTTTCGGGCGCGGCGTGCGGCGGAGTGACTGAGAACCATATAAAAGCGGCGGCTATTTTCGAGATGATACATAGCGCGACGCTTCTGCACGACGACGTTGTTGATGAGGGCCAAAGCCGGCGAGGAGTCCCCACGATAAACAGCGTTCACGGTAATGAGTCGGCGGTTTTGTTAGGCGATTTTCTGCTTGGCAAGGTAATCAAGATGTGCGTAGGTCTGGGGGACGGGGTTTCAGAGATAATTGCTGTTGCGTCCATGCGGACCTGTGAAGGCGAACTGAAGCAGATATCGCAAAGGGGCAACTGGTCGCTTGGCGAGCCGGAATATATCGAGATAATAGCGGGGAAGACGGCGGCGTTGTTTGAGGGGGCTTGTGCGACGGGGGCGATGCTTGCGGGAGCGGGCGAATCGACGGAGCAGGCGCTGGCTACTTACGGACGCAATGTGGGCATAGCGTTTCAGATTACCGATGATTTGCTTGATTTGGTCGGGGAGCAGGACAAGACGGGCAAGCCGGTCGGCAGCGACCTTGACCATAGTAAGCTGACGCTTCCGCTGATACATTTACTTAAAACCGCAGGCGAAACAGATAAGCAAAAGGTAAGGCAGATTTTGTCGCATAAAACCGGGGACGCCGAGCGGATGGAGCTTCTGGAAAAGTTGAATTCCTGCAAGAGTATCGAATACTCGATGAGGCGAGCGAAAGAGTTTGTCGAGGGTGCGATTGCGGCGTTGGCGGCAGCGGGGGATAGTGACGGCAACAAAGCCCTTGTCGAGACGGCAAGATTTGTCGCCAGTCGGACGGCCTGAGGTGATTTCTGAGGCAAAAGAAAAGGCCGGCTTAGATAAGCCGGCCTTTTTACTTGTGAAAAATTTACAAATTGCCTGCGATTAGAATTTCCAGCTTACGCCGGTGGCTAATGCCCAGGCGCCGTCTACGAGCTGGAATTCACCTGTCATAGATGTATTTTCGCAAAGCTGTGCCTCTAAACCGACGTAACCGCCAAATTCACCACTTTCCCTGAGCTTGAAAGAATCTCCCTCAACCTCAATGTTTCCGCGGATGAATTGCAGGAACGGGCCTCCATAGATGGCCAAGGTGTCGCTGAGTTTATAGGTGGGACCAACCGCTATCTGGATTTCGTAGGGGTCGGCTTTGACATCAAAACCGCCTTCAGCATCCTTGTCCCTCGAATGCTGCCAGTCCACCTGGCCCAGAACTCCCCAGCTGAGATTGTCCTGTTTGAGGAAGGTGTATTTTGTTCCGAAGCCCCAGGCAAAACCATATTTTCCGCTGGCGCTTAAACCATCGTAGTCGCCGCGGATATCGGAAGTTCCGACACTAACAAACCCTTCCCAGTCATCCATGATGCCGTATCCCAGGTCTGCCATAAACAGATTTGACTTTACATGTTTTACCTTCACTGTGTCGCCATCAAAATCGACTTTCAGGTCAGTGCTGCTGTAGGAATACCCAACGCCGACCCCGAACTGACCTGTTTTGAGGCCTGCCGTCGGGGGACCCATCGGGGCCAACGCCAGAGCTGAGCCGGTCAGGGCGAGTGCTGTAAGTATGACAACCACAAGTAACAATTTTTTGTTCATAATCACTCCTTTCAAAAAAGTTTCTTTTTAGAGTGCCACTTCAAGAAAGCGTTCGCTGAACGGCTAAAGCGACTCCGATCGTAGCCGATTTTCTCGAATCGCGGCATCTTCGAATAACAGGAATACAAAGCATATCGGCATAAGTCAAGTAAAAATCCATTTTTTTTTGGTTATCAATACTGTAAAAGCGGTTTTGGGCAAAAGAAAAGGCCGGCTTAAATAAGCCGGCCTTTTTGGTTTTTACAGACCAAAGGTGCTATTATTTAGAATTTGTACTTTACTGTGAGTTCTACCCAGTCCATGTCATGGTGCGGAGAGACGCCCGTCTGGGAGTCGTCTTCCATAGTAATCTGATGCCAATAACCGGGGGTGAAAGTAAGATTGTTGCCGAGGTCAAAGTCGGTTGAAATGCCCATCGCAACGTGTGTCCAGTCGCTGGTGGTGTAACCGTGACCGAAGTTTGGCCTTGGGTCAACATGATTGTTGTAAACCGTTTCCACGTGGAAGTCGAGGTTCTGCTTGGGAATTTCGGAAGAGATATTCTCGAGCGGCAGGGCATAATCGAGCATTAATACATGGGCACAACCCTGGTAGCCGGTTACGGGGGAATCATGTTTGCTTGGCCATGCCTGTATGAAGGCATATCCCGGAACAAGTCCTTTGATGCCGAGCAGCTTCGGAAAGGCAACTCCAGCATAGACTTCCTGGAGGTCCCAGCATTGGTCGGAGTGAACTGCGCTCATTTGCGGATAGTTAAAGTACCTGTAGCCGACCTTATACATAGCGGCATAAGCTTCTTCGGGGGCAAGAGCGCCGGCATAATACAGCGAATAGTCGAATCTTTTGCCGAGTTCATTTTCGCCGCCGTTTGCCTGGTGATAAATGGTCTCAAGGTGGAAACCAGAACCAAACAGGTCGAGGTCGATGAAGGGATTTATGGCACTATCGGCGCCATAAGTGAGATAGCCGCGCCATACGTGCAGGGAGTCGTAGGTTATTCCGACATTGCCGTGGAGATCGCCTTCCTGGGCGAGCACAGGGGCAACCATGCCAAACAGAACCACGGCGATTAACAAGACCAGTTTTTTCATTGCTTTCATCTCCTTAAAAAAGAACCTCACATAATTATTTTACTATGCTTTTATCTACTCCTCCGGCAACACACCGGCAGGAAAAGGCAGTATAGCAACACTGATAATGCGGGCAAGTAATTTTTTACTTTTTTTAGTCTTCCCCCAATGGGGGTCCCATTTTTACCTACACTGTGCTGTAAACGGCTGTTTTATCGGTCTATTTCTTGAAATATCTTTACTTTTAACTATTTACGTAGTCAAGTAAATTACCATTTTCCTGTTTTTTTCGCCTCTGCCTTGGGGAAGTTTTTCAATGGAGCGGTGAATTTTCTGAGGTCGTCTTCAGGCAGCTCGTAATCGGTAAGTTTTCCGGACATAAAGGCATCGTAGCCGGAGAGATCCATAAGGCCGTGACCGCTGTAGCTGAATAGGATGACCTTTTCCTTGCCTTCTTCTCTGGCTTTTATGGCCTCGTCGATAGTCGCGGCAATGGCGTGGCTGGTTTCCGGGGCACAGATAAACCCTTCTGTTTTTGCCCATGTCATCGCCGCCTGGTAACATTTGGTCTGCGGATATGCCTTTGGTTCGAGCAATCCTTCGACAGTGGCCTGACTGACAAGAGGGGCCATACCATGGTAACGCAGGCCGCCCGCATGAATTGGGGCGGGGATAAAGGTATGGCCGATTGTGTACATCGCAAGTAATGGTGTAGTTCCTGCCGTGTCGCCGAAATCGTAGGAGAATGGTCCGCGAGTCAGTGATGGGCAGGAGCTTGGTTCGATGGGCATAATTTTGATATTTGCGCCGTTGATTTTGTCGGTGACGAAGGGGAATGAAAGGCCCGCGAAGTTGGAGCCGCCGCCCGCGCAGCCGATGACGATATCGACTTTCTTTTCACCCGCGGTTTTGAGCTGCTTTTTGGCTTCCTGGCCTATGATTGTCTGATGCAGCATAACGTGGTTTAAGACGCTTCCGAGTGAATAGCGTGTTTGACCGGTCGGGTCTGTGACGGTTTGCTCGATTGCCTCGCTGATGGCGATTCCTAAACTGCCAGGGGTGTTTGGCGTTTCGGCGAGGATTTTTCTGCCCGCGTTTGTTTCGTTGCTCGGGCTTGCGACGCAATTTGCGCCCCAGACCTGCATCATAAGTTTTCTGAAGGGCTTCTGGTCGAAGCTGATACGAACCATAAAGACCTTGCATTCGAGGCCAATCAACTGGCAGGCAAAGGCGAGTGCGCTGCCCCATTGTCCTGCGCCTGTTTCAGTGATGAGACGTTTAATGCCGAACTGCTTGTTGTACCAGGCCTGCGGGACAGCGGTATTTGGCTTGTGGCTGCCCGGAGGGCTGGTGCTTTCGTCTTTGTAATAAATGCGGGCCGGTGTTTTGAGGAATCTTTCGAGGTAAACAGCCCTTCGCAGAGGTGCCGGGCGCCACCTGTAGAGGATATCGAGGACTTCCTCCGGGATATCAATCCAGCGTTTTGTGCTGACTTCCTGCTCGATGAGGTTCATCGGGAAGACCGGGGCCAGCATTTCCGGGCTGATGGGCTTTCCATCGGGTCCAAGAGGCGGTAGCGGCGGTGTGGGCAGGTCAGCGGCGAGGTTGTACCATTTGCGGGGTATGTCTTTTTCTTTTAGATGAATTTTGACTTCCATTTTTTTATCTCCAAGTCAGACCGTGGTTACGTTTATTAATACTGGTAAGGCCTTTATTGCTAAAATATTAGGGCGTATCTGTCAAGAAAATTTATTCACGATTTTTGGGGCTTTGAGCCACAAAGACAAGAAGGTTTTTAGACGCTGACCTGTCCTCCTGCCGTAAGGCGTCCCTTCACGGGAGAAATGACGCATAATAGCTTAAGACATACTATTTAAGATAAACTTAGTGGGAGGGCTGACTGGAATTGTAGCGCAGAGCCAAATAAAAGTCGACCAATGTCAATAAAATATACTGCTTGTAAGATTAGCTTTCTCAAATACTTAGCATCGGACGCTCAAACCGCGAGAAAATTTATGTGTAAATGATGCTTGACAAAAAGACAAGCATGCTTTACAATGCCAGCACTATGAATAACAAACCAAATATTCCTGAAAAACTGATACCCGGGAAAAATTATTCTTTCTGGGCTGACATGAAAGTGAACGGCTGGATGACAGCGGCAATACTGGCAGCCTTCGTGAGCGATATGCTGTTGCACAGCAATGCCCCCAGGTTGTTTCACCTTCACGAGCAAGATTGGCCAGTTGTGTTCGGATTGTTGCATCCTCATGCCGAAGACTGGCCGATCGTGATACGGGTGATTATCGAACTGGTTCCTGTGCTCATGAGTCTGCTTTGGGTGCGGAGTGTCGCGAGATGGATTCGCGGCATGGACGAATTGCATCGCCGTATAACGCTTGAAGCATGTCTCTTTGCAGTCATCGGGACTCTCCTTGCCGTTACAGTTTGGCATCGCCTGGATAAGGCGGGCGTTCTCGAAGCCGTTTTCCAGCCGCCCTCTCCGCCTCTTGAGCATTGGGATTTCCGCCAATTGGCGCATTTGGATATCAACCAGTTTGTGCTGACCATTGTGTTGCTCTGGTTGTTTTACTTTCTCGGCCATTCAATCTTGAACCGCCGCTACAAATGAAAAATAAATTACGCGAATTGCGTGCGGCCCGGGAATGGTCGCAATCGGATTTGGCCGACCAACTCGGCGTCTCGCGGCAAACCATAAATGCTATCGAGACGGAGAAATATGATCCGAGTCTGCCGCTGGCTTTTAAGGTGGCGCGTCTGTTTAAGAAACCTATTGAAGAAATTTTTGAAGATACCGAGAAATGAAAAACTTTACCCCCACACTAATCCTGTTGTTAATCCTGTCTCTGAATTGCTCTGCGGCAGATAATTCTCCAACCCTTGACCTTTCCGGCAACTGGTCGGGAGCGCTAAATGTCGGTGCAATCAAACTCCGGCTCGCACTCAAGATTACACGCACGAACGCCGGGTTTGTCGGCACGATGGACAGCATAGACCAGGGCGCAAACGGCATCCCGATTTCCAGCATCCAGTTTCAGAAACCGGCAGTGGTGCTGGAGATAAAAACCATTGCCGCCAGATTCAACGGCGTCCTCGCGGATGACGGCCTAGAGATGTCTGGCCAGTGGAATCAAGGCGGGCAGTCATTCCCGCTCGCGTTCCGGCGAGTGGAAAAACCTCTGAAGTTAAATCGCCCGCAAGAACCGAAGATGCCTTATCCGTACCGTGAGGAACTCATTACCTTCACGAACAGCAAAGCGGGAGTGAAACTTGCTGGCACACTGACGTTGCCCAAGGAAGGGGACCACTTCCCGGCAGTTGTGCTTATCACCGGATCGGGCGCGCAAGACCGTGACGAATCACTGATGGGACACAAACCTTTTCTCGTGCTTGCAGATTTTCTAACACGTCAAGGCATTGCCGTTCTACGTCTCGATGACCGGGGTGTCGGTGGTTCGACCGGCAACCTGATGACTTCGTCCGATGAGGATTTGACCGAAGATATTCTCACCGCAGTCGCTTGGCTAAAACAGAGGAGTGATATTGACACAAGGCACATTGGCTTGATCGGTCACAGTGAAGGGGGGATCATCGCGCCGCTGGCGGCGGTGCGCACGCCGGAAATTGCATTCATTGTGCTTATGGCCGGGCCGGGCGTGCCGATGGATGAGCTATTGCAAACGCAGGCGGCGGAAATTGCTCGCGCCAACGGCTTGAACGAAGAATCAGTTTCTCTCTTTCGCCGGTTTCAATCCCGGGCTTTCGATATTCTTAAAAGCCAACCTGACGACCAGCTCGCAGAAAATATGTTGCGAGAACTATTAGATGAGGCCATTAAAAAATTTACCGTTGAGGAACGAAAACAATTAGGTCTGACTGATGCGGAGAACACCGGTCTAATCAAATTGATGTTGACCCCGTGGTTTCGCAATATGCTGGGCTACGCTCCAAATTCTACGCTCGTGAAAGTGCGTTGTCCCGTTCTTGCCATAAATGGTGAAAAAGACCTGCAAGTATCCTCCAAGGAAAACCTTGCTGGTATCGCCGCTGCATTGAAGGCCGGCGGCAATCACGATTTCCAAACCGTTGAGCTACCGGGCCTCAATCATCTTTTTCAAACCTGTAAAACCGGCCTGCCGGCGGAATATGGGGAAATTGAAGAAACGATTTCTCCGTCGGCACTAAAACTAATGGCGGATTGGATTAGGCAACGAACAAATCTGGATATATAATACACTGTAATCATGCCTTGAGCAAATACTTCTGGGAACAGGAAACACCGTACGTTCAGCATAGAGCCGACAACTGGAACAAAAACTGCGCCCTGTCCCACGATGGCCAAATCACGATGCTCGTTCTTGCTGAGTTTGCCAAATACTGGCTGTGGCAGGAAAATTAAGCAATGGCATTGAAACAGATGACTAATCCGGATTGCACAAATCCAGGTCAGTTCCTCATTTCGGCTGCGTCTTAAAGGCCGATGCTTTTCTAATTGGGTCCTCTCGCAAAAACCTTGTCCATCTGTGTTCTTCTGTATTTTTAGCTTAAAAATGCTACTTAAACATACTTGGACAAACTTAGGCACAGTTAGACAGCGATAGGCAGCAAGCGTATAATGGCTGCAATGGTTTTGAGCAAAGATGACAAGACGTTATTTGGCAAGAGCGAGCCCGGCTTCGCATCCGGCTACGCCGAGGCAAGGCAGGCGAGGATGTCTGCTGCTGCGCCGTTGGCGGTGCGGATGAGGCCAAGGACTCTGGATGAATTTGCGGGTCAGGGGCATTTTATCGGCGAAGGGAAACTGCTGCGGAGGATATTAGGAGCCGATGCGCTATCGAGTTTGATATTTTACGGCCCGCCTGGAGTGGGAAAAACATCGCTGGCAATGGTGATTGCCAACCAGACAAAGGCGGAGTTTCGATACATAAGCGCGCCTGCGGCGAGCGTCAAAGATATTCGGGACGTTATCGCGGAGGCGAAAGACCGGTTAGCATCGTCAAGCAAGCGAACTATTCTTTTCATCGATGAAATACACCGCTTCAACAGGGCGCAGCAGGACGTGCTTTTGGATGACGTGGAATCTGGGATAGTGATATTCATCGGGGCGACGACGGAAAACCCGTTTTTCGCGGTAAATTCGCCATTGATAAGCAGAAGCACGGTGTTTCATTTTGAGCCATTGAGTGAAGATGATATTGTCGGGGTGTTGAAGCGGGCGATAAGCGACAAGGAACGCGGGCTTGGGAAATATGAAATTGAAGCGGAAGACAATGCCCTGAAGTATCTTGCGACTGTATGCGATGGCGATGCGAGAAAGGCGCTGACTGCTCTGGAAGTGGGGATTTTGTCGCAAAAGACAGCTAAAAAAATAAAATTCGATTTTCAGGTGGCCAAGGACTCGATTCAGGGCAAGACAATCGATTATGACGGGACTGGCGATACGCATTATGATTTGGCGAGCGCGTTTCAAAAGAGTATGCGGGGCAGCGACCCTGACGCGACGGTTTACTGGCTCGCCAGAATGATTGCGGGCGGGGAGGACGTACGGTTTATCGCCAGAAGAATCGCGGTTTGTGCGGCGGAAGACGTGGGCAATGCGGACCCGATAGCAACGGTGTTGGCGGCGGCAGCGGTGCAGATAAGCGAGTTTGTGGGGCTTCCTGAGGCGCAATTGGCGCTGGCACAGGCGGCGATATACGTGGCTTGTGCACCGAAATCGAACGCCTCGTCGGCGGCGATTGGCAGCGCGGTTGGCGACGTTCAAAATGAGAAAACGGTGGCTGTGCCCAAGCATTTGAAGGACAGCCATTACGCGGCGGCGAAAAAGATGGGTTTCGGGGCGGAATACAAATATCCGCACAGTTTTGAGGGCGGTTTTGTGGTTCAGGAATATTTACCAGGCAATATAAGGAAGAAATACTACAGGCCAACAGACAGAGGATACGAAAAAAATATACGGGGTTATTTACAAAAGCTCGAAATACTGATAAAAGATAGCAAGGCCAAAGGGATTGAACGGCCGAATGGAGCAGGGTAACGGTTGAATGGAGTACCGTAGTATGGACAAGGCGCAGTTGCGGCTGGAGTTGCAAAAGTGTCTGGCAGGCATATCGGCTGAACAGCGGAAAGAGAAAAGCCGAAGGGCGTGTCGAAATCTGATTGCGACACCTGAGTTTCAAAACGCTTCTACAGTGATGATGTATATGTCGCTTCCGCACGAGTTGGATACGTCGGAGGCGATACTTTGTGCCTGGCAGTTAGGCAAGACGGTGGTTGTGCCGAAGGTGTCCTGGCAGCAGAGACACATGATACCCGTGCAGATAAATTCATTAGAAACGGGTTTTTCGGAGGAGGTCCCGGGCTTGCGAAATCCGATAACAGGAGCGCCGGTTCCGTTTGAGGATATTGATATGGTAGTGGCGCCCGGTCTTGGGTTTGACCGCAGGGGCAATCGGCTCGGGCGCGGGGGGTCGTATTACGACAGGTTTTTCACCAACAAGGAATTAAAAGCGCCGAAATGCGGTTTTGCATTTTCGGAGCAGGTTATAGGAACGGTGCCGGTGACGGAGCACGACGTGCCGGTTGATATGCTGGTTACCGATGAGGAAGTGCTGTATTTTGGCAAGGACAAGCCGGCGTCCGGCGTCAAGGTCAAAAAGACAAGAGTGAGCAGACAGGACAAATAAAAGGAGATTGAAATGGCTGTTTATCCGGGTGGTTACAATGAGCATCGTTCGGCTCAGATTCGCAGAATCTTGTATATTTCGATAGTTGTAATTGTGGTGGGCGTTATCGCGATAGCGGGATATATTCTTTTGCGGAATCGAGGCGGTTCACAGGAGGTTGCGCCGGAGCCGCAGGCGAATACGACTGAGCATGGTCAGTCAGCATCGCCTGTTGCGCAAACGGAACCGGGTGTCACGAAACCGGCAGCGGGTTCGGCAAGCTCACCGCAGGTCGCAGCGTCGGTTACGATGGATGCCAACAGCTCGGCTGTGTCGGCGCAGATTGCGCAGGCAATGGAACTGTTGAATCAGCCGACGCCTAAAGTTATCGAGGCGAGGGACCGGCTTAATGAGCTTTTGCCGATGGCGCAGGGACAGGAGCTTGTGTTTATCAAAGGGCAGCTTGCGTCCCTTGCGGACAAATGGCTGTTCAGCAAACTTGTGTACCCTGAGGACAAACTGTGCGCAAGTTACAAGGTCAACCCCGGCGATATGCTTTCGACAATCGGCAAAAAGCACAATGTGCCGTATGAGGCTTTGATGCAGATAAATAATATGACGAAGCCGGAGGCGCTTCAGGCAGGGATGGCGATAAAGGTAATCAACGGGCCTTTCCACGCGAGGGTCTATCGCTCAACGTTTACGATGGATTTGTATCTGCAGAACACTTACATAAAGAGTTTTCTGGTGGGGCTGGGCAAGGCGGGGATGGAAACGCCGATAGGGCGATGGCGTGCGAAAGAGGGCGGCAAACTGATACAGCCGATTTGGACGGACCCGGTGAGTGGAAAGACGTATCATCCTGAGGACCCGGATTATCCGCTGGGTTCGCGGTGGATAGGCCTTGAGGGCCTTGAAGGAGCGGCGGTGGGCAAGATGGGTTTTGCGATTCACGGCACGAAGAACCCTGAGCAAATCGGGACGCCTGGTTCTCAGGGATGCATTCGGCTGCACAACGGCGACGCGATACAGGTATATAACCTGATGATGCCGGGGCAGTCGCTTGTGGACGTGGTCGATTAATAGTTTTCAGTTTCCGAAGCGGGCTCGTCGCTTCGCTCCGTGTTTGGTTTTGAGTTTTTAGTTGAGTGAAGCGAAAAAACTCAACACTGAGCACTTAAAACTGAAAAATGCAGTGAGAAGGAATCCGGCGTTGTGAGCCAGGGAACGGTCAATAAGCATCGGAGGATTAAGCTATATGCACTGGGGGTGTCTGTTTTTGCGCATATCGTGGGGTTATCGGTTTTCGCGGCGGTAAAAATAGCGCAATCACCTCCTGTGCGGCTGCAGACGACGACGGTTGTGAGTATCAGTCAGGCGGCCAAACTTGCTGACAGGCAGGCGGTTACGCCCAAGCCAAAGGTTAATCCCGTCGATAGCAAACCATTCGATTCTTCCGGTGCGCTCAAGGCGGACATCATTCGGGGCAGGCCGATAACAAAATCAGCGGGAAAAGGACCTGCGACGAATATCGGCCCCGTGTTTGATTTGCCGAAAGGGGAATATCATCGGCAGGCGGAAGATGTAAAGCCGCTGATTCAGCAGGAGGCATCGACTGTGGCCGGTGGCGGGGAATCAACGGCGAATATAGAATTTTTCGACAGCCCGGCGCAGGGCAGAAGGATTTGTTACGTCGTTGATTGCTCAGGAAGTATGCGGGGATTGTGGAGGCGCGTGCAGGAAGAGCTTATCGATTCGATTGGGAAGCTGGAGCAGGATTATTATTTTTGCGTGATTGCTTTCGGCGGGGGAAGCATACTGGAATCGGGCGGGGGAAAAATGGTTAGGGCGACGGAGCAGGCCAAGAAAGAGGCGTATAGCTTTATCGGTTCCATCCAGCCGAGAGGGACGACAAACGCGACGGATGCCCTGGAGCGAGCGATTATGATTAAGGACAGGGCCGGCGTCGGGGCTTCGGTGATATATTTTCTCACAGATGGTTTTGAACTGAGCGAGCAGGATGGTTCGCGTTTTGCGCACAAGGTCGCTACAATGCACAGGAGTTTTGCTCCGAAGACGCAGATAAACACGATTGGTTTCTGGTGCACCGAGCAGGATGGCAAAGTGCTTGAGACGATAGCGAAGGAAAGCGGCGGGCGATTTACTTTTATTACCGGCGGCAGGGAACAGAAGAAGACGGATAACTGACGGAAGAAGAACGGACACGGTGATGAATAAAGGGAATTTAACAAAAACGATTTTTCTTGCGTGTGCGGCGCTGGGGGTAACGGCGATACTGGCAGTGTCGTGGCGGGTTGATTTCAGCAGTGGTGGCGGCGCTGCGGGGTGGGCTATGCCGCGAACGTATTTCGAGCAGTTTTTTACGGCTGGAGGGCCGGTGGTCTGGTTTGTGCTT
>PLLM01000057.1 GCA_003141275.1 Phycisphaerales bacterium | reverse complement strand
TGCTGTATTGGCCTGTCAAAAGGCATAAACTTTACGTGTTTTGCCGGTTGTATGCTCTGTATCGATGGAACTCGTAGGGCATCCCGAGCCGTAAATAGGGCGAACGACAGCTGTTGCTACCGCTTAGTTTTGACGTTTAACAAGAGGTGTCTATTTCAGAAAATTACCGATACTGCCGGGCCTATCCTGTCTTAGGATTAGACGGCTTTCAGGGGCGAATATCAAAAGGGTTCAGAATGTTGTCAGTTCTGCCTGTCGACGTTTGGCCTCAAAAGGCGCAACGGCCCGGCGAAGCAGATTATGGCAGTCGGTTATCACAAGGCCGTAGTTGGTGATCGGAACATTTACAGAGTTGGCCTTCTCAATTCTCGACAGCATTTCCTTGCGATTGAGCACGCAGGCGCCGCAGTGAACTATCAGTTTGTATTTGCCCAGGTCATCGGGGAAATCGTGACCAGCGGAAATATCAATTTTAAGTTTGCCGCCGACGGCTTTTTCGAGCAGTTTGGGAATCTGGACCCTGCCGATGTCCTCACCGATTGGGTGATGTGTGCAGGCCTCGGCGATTAAGACCCTGTCGCCAGGCACAAGTGCGCCGATTTTTTCGATGCCTTTGAGCATTTCAGCGATGTCGCCTTTGAAACGAGCCATAAGAATGGAAAACGTCGTCAGTGGGATTGTTTCATCGACTATGCCCGCGACTTTTTCAAAGACCTGGCTGTCGCAGACAACAAGAGCGGGGGGATTGACCAGTCCCGACAAGACATTCGGCAGCTCGGTTTCTTTTGTAACAATCGCGGATGCGCCTTTGTCGAGGATTTCGCGCATACAGTGGACTTGCAGCATTTTGAGCCGGCCTTTCGGCGCCTCAATATCAATCGGCGTTACGAGCAGAACGATATCGTTTGGTTTGACGAGGTCTGCGATTATTGGGGCCGCCTCCATGAATTCCTGCGGTGTTGCGGCCGTAAGCATCTCCCGAAGCCGGTCGATTCCTTCGCCGGCCAGTGCGTTTGTGGTTACTATGAAAGTTGCGCCCGCCTGGTCTGCTGCGCGTTCGAGCACCTTGTCTTTCCTGAGGTCGTGTTTATTGGCGGCGACAACACAGGGAATGTTTCGCTTGTCGAACATCTGGAGCAGTTGTCTTTCGTAATCGGTCCATTCGTCGGTTACGAGGATGGCCAGCTCTGTCCTGTCGATGACGCCGTGGGTTTTTTCCACTCGCTTTTGGCCCAGGGAGCCGACGTCGTCAATGCCCGCGGTGTCGATAAAGACCACCGGGCCGATTGGTTTAAGCTCCATCACCTTTTCGACGGGGTCGGTTGTTGTGCCTGCCACTTCGGAGACAATCGAGACGTTCTGTTTTACAAGGGCGTTGAGAACGGAGCTTTTGCCCACGTTTCTTCGTCCAAAAACGCCAATATGCAGTCGCAGACCTTTCGGTGCCTTGGTCATAAAATTCACCTCATCAAACGATATTTCGCGCTACTAAAGTTTTGGTTTACTTTTTAATATTATCTTCGATGGTCTTAAGCAGTACCTCGGGCTTTACCGGCTTTTCGAGGAATGCTTTTACGGGCAGCCAGTCCGCATCCGGCTCAAAACCAAACGGAAGATTCATTTCTTTTCTCACACCGGTCAGCATAATCACAGGGGTTCCCTTGAGATTAGCGTCCTTACTCAGCTCTCTGGCGACGTCAAACCCTTCGGATTTTGTGGTCATCATCACGTCAAGCAGGATAATATCCGGCTTTTCCTGCTTGGCTTTGGCGACGCCGTCTTTTCCGTCACCGGCGCTGACCACGTCGTAACCCTTGGCGTCGAGTATGTTGGTAATCGCCTCGACGAATTCCGGGTCATCGTCAATCATTAACACNNTAAATTATGTTTTTGGTTTATGCGCACTCTTTCCTCTTTTTCTTCAGCGAATCGCCGCGGGAAAGGTCTATTGTTCTGCCAATCGCGTTTGCCATCATATCTATACACGGGCCGCAGGTTCCGGGTGCTTCGGTGGAGCATCTCTTGCCGGGATAAATCTCATATAATTGCCTATAGGGCAGGGGGGTGAAATTGGGCATTAAAACATTCGCCCCCGCCATTAACGCGTCCGGGCGGTAGTCGTTGCCGTTTACGCTGCCAATTGCTGTTGTTGCCGGCAGATGGCTGTCTTTTGTTATTATCCTCGTTACCGCGATGGTCTTTAATACCATTTCCACATCGCTGGGCGGGCAATCGCTTAATGCCGTCGCGGGATGTGGTATGAACGGGCCTATGCCTATCATATCGAATCGTTCCCTCGCGAAAAACAGGATGTCGTCGGCGATATCACCGATGGTCTGGTCGGGAAGCCCGATGATGTTGCCGGAGCCGTTTTGATAGCCCAGTGTTTTAAGGTCTTTGGAGCATCTGAGCCGATTGTCGAGGGCCATTTGAGGATGCAGATTCTGATAAAGCTGTCGGTTGGTCGTCTCTATTTTCAAAAGGTATCTGTCTGCGCCTGCTTCTTTCCAGAGAGCATAATCTTGACAGTATTTTTCGCCGACCGACAGGGTAACGGCAATATCGAATCTCGTTTTGATTTCGCGTATGATTCCAGCCAGCCAGTCGGAATCGAGGTCTGCCTGTTCGCCGGATTGCAAAACAACTGTTCCTATGCCGGCATTGGCGACTTGCTCGACGCAATTGAGAATCTGCCTGTCGGTCAGTTTGTATCTTTTCAGATTCACGTTAGTTTTGTTCAGGCCGCAGTATTTGCAGGAGTTATCGCAGCGGTTGGAAAATTCCACGATACCTCTGAGCAGAATACCGTCGCCGACGTGTCTTTGGCGGATTTCATCGGCAAAGGCAAATAATTCAGCCGTCTGCGCCGCATCTTTAATCGACAGGGTGTATTCGATGTCGGCCTTTTCCGGGACATCAGCCGCGTAAAGCCGGTTCAACACAGTTTGTAAGGTTTTTTCAGCCATTTATTGTTTTTTTTCCGCTTTGCGATACTGGTTTAGCACTTCAACTACTTTCTTGGGAGTCATTTCGCCGTGGATTTTATCGCCAACCATTACGACGGGAGCTACCCCGCAGGCACCGAGGCAGCGGGCGAGCTGAAGGGAGAAGAGCCGGTCTTCGGTAATTCCGCCCAGGTCAATCTTAAGGTCGTTTTTGACGGCCTCGAGGATTTGCGGCGCTCCTTTGACGTAGCAGGCGGTGCCGAGGCAGACGCTGACGACGTATTTGCCGGGCGGTGTGAGATTGAAATAATGGTAGAAAGTCGCCACGCCCCATATATGTGCGGTCGGTATCTGCATCTGTTGGGCGATTGTATCCATCACTTCCCTCGACAGATAGCCGTATAGTCCCTGTGCCTTGTGCAGTACGGCAATCAGGTAAGAGTCGCCGTGCTCTTTGTCCTTTACGGAATCTATAAATTCTTTCAGTTCCTGTTTTTTGTCTTTTTCCGCAACTTCCATTTTTCTTTCCTTTTCCACCCCGGCCGTTAGAAATAGAGGTCTCTGTGGCCGGCGGTTGTCCTTTCATAAAATTTCATAAACTGCGGGTATATCTGTGGCAGCTTTTCTTTTACCTGGCGTATTTCCTCGGCGATTACCTTTTCACCCGCTTGTATTGTCGCTTCGGTGGCGAAATCATCGAGCCACTCGCGGAACGTAATTACCGCGTTGAGTTTGCAGAAGCAGCCCTCTTTGCCGCTTCGCAACAGCCCCATTATTTTGGAGCCGGTCCTGCCGCACCTGTAGCCGGCGGTGCAGAAAGACGTTATATGGCCCGCTTCGGCGAGTTCTCTGACGACGGTATCGAGAGACCTGATGTCGCCGAGGATGAATTGCTGTCGGTTGCCCTGTTGTTCGGTGTTGACATCCGCGTACCCGCCTATTCCGATGTTGGAAGAAGCGTCGGTTTGCGTGCAGCCCAGCGGCAGAATCTCACGGCGGATTTTAGCGTTTTCTCTGGCTGTAAGAATCATCCCAGTGTAAGGGACTGCCAGTCGAATAACTGTTACCAGTTTCCTGAAGTTCGCGTCGTCAACTTTGTATTTCAGCTTTTCGACAAAGGGCGTATTTTCCGCTGGCTCAAGACGCGGGAAAGAAATGGTGTGAGGCCCGATGCCGAATTTACGTTCAAGCTCAATCGCGTGCAGCAAAAGCGCCATCACTTCGAATTTCCAGTCGTATAGTCCGAACAGCACGCCCAGACCGACGTCATCGACTCCCGCTTCCATTGCCCGGTGCATAGCATAGAGCCGCCAGAGATAATCGCCCTTGATAGTGTTTTGCGGGTGCAGTTTCTCATACATATCCCTGCGATATGTTTCCTGGAAGACCTGGAATGTCCCCAGGCCTACTTCTTTGAGAAGCCGAAGCTCCTCGATACTCATCGGGGCGGCGTTTACGTTGATTCTGCGTATTTGCCCGATTCCTTTTCTGGTTTTGACTTTGACATCGTAAATTGTCCTGATTGTCTCGGCTATGTAATTGACGTCGGTTTGCAGGTGTTCGCCGTAAACGACGATTAGGCGTTTGTGGCCAATTTTGCCCGCGAGAACCTCGGTTTCCGCCCTGACCTGTTCGAGGTCCAGCTTGCTTCGTTTAATTGTCTTGTTGCTGTTTCTGAAGCCGCAATATACGCAGTTGTTGACGCAATAGTTGCCTAAGTAAAGCGGCGCGAATGTAACGATACGATTATCATATACCTTTGTTTTTACTTTTGCCGCTGTTTGGTCCATTTCAGCGAGCAGATTCGGCTCATTGACGTTGAGCAGTGTTGCTGTTTCCGCTGGCGTAAGAGTTTGTATCGCCAGGGATTTGGCCAGGATTTCCTGAACCTTCGCCGCGTCGGGTTTTGTGTTGGCGGCGAACTCCCTTTCGATTAGCCCTTCGTCAATGAAATGTTTTCCATTATCGAGATACTTGGCTATCTGCTCTGGTTTAATCCGTTCGCGTATCCATTTATCGACGTCCGATGTCGCAGCGTGTTGTCTTATGTTTTGCGTCGTAATCATTTTTCGTGCCTTTACCTATATTGCCCTGATTTTCCTGGAGGCGATGCCCCTTGGCTCATGGGGCTTGTAATGTGTGTGGAGCAACTCGTGCGACTTCTTACTTAGAGGTCTGCCGAGAAATTCCTTATACAGCCGTTGTATTTCCGGGTTGTCGTGGCTTCGGCGGATGGTTTTTTTGCGGTCGTTGCTGTAAAGCGCCTCTGCCCTTGCCTTTAGGCAGTCGGTGTCGAGCGGAATAGAATTAGCGGCAGCATAAGGTTGTCCGCCGCCCCCGATACAACCGCCGGGGCAGCCCATTATTTCGACGAAGTGATACCTGTCCGGTTCTTTGCGAACGATTTCAAGCAGGTTATGTGCGTTGCCTAAGCCGTTCGCTACTGCGACGCGAATCTCTTTGCCGTCCATTGTTATGGTTCCGACCTTAATACCGTCAAAGCCCCTGATGGAGTTCAGCTCGATATCAACTAATGTTTCGCCTGTGTATAACTCATAAGCTGTTCGCAGTGCTGCCTCCATAACGCCGCCCGTTACGCCGAATATCGTGCCTGCGCCGGAAGACATTCCCAGCGGCGAATCAAATTCCTCAGGCGTAATGTTCAAAAAGTCGATGCCTGCCGATTTAATCATCCATACGAGCTCTCTGGTCACTACGACTATGTCCGTTGCCTGCATGCCGTTGACCATCAGTTCAGGTCTTTGTGCTTCATATTTCTTGGCGGTGCAGCACATTATGGCAACGCTTACGATATTCTTCGGGTCAACCTTTATCTGTTCTGCGAAATGTGTCTTGATAAGCGCGGACCCCATCGACATAGGCGATTTACAGGTCGAGATGTTCTCAATCAGGTCGGGATAGAACTGTTCCATATATTTCATCCACGCGCTGGAACAGGAGGTTATCATCGGGAGCTTGCCTTTTTCCTGCACGCGTTCAAGAAACTCACTGGCCTCTTCGACGATAGTCAAATCTGCGGAGAACTGCGTGTCAAAAACATAGTTGAATCCAAGTTTGCGAAGCGCGGCCACAGTTTGGCCTTCCATATTTCTGCCCGGAGGCAGGCCGAACCCTTCGCCGATGGCCGCCCGCACCGATGGGGCAATCTGGGCAACCTTGACTAAGGAATCATCATTGAGTTTGGCGAACAGTTCCTGAGTATAATTTTTTTCTACAAACGAAGCAGTGGGGCAAACATTGATGCACTGTCCGCAGGTGGTGCAAACGCTTTCCGCGAAAGGCATATCGTAAGCGGGCATAACTACAGTGTGAAAGCCCCTGCCGGCCTGGCCGAGTGCGTTTACTCCCTGAATTTCAGAGCACATCCTGACGCACCTGCCGCATAGAATACACTTATCCGGGTCTCTGATAACGGAGGTGGAAGAAAGGTCTTTATGATAATGTTTTCGTTCGCCGGCGAAGTGCCTGTGCCGGATGCCCATGGCATATGCCAGCCGCTGGAGCTCGCAGTTGCCATCGCGTTCACAAACGTGACAGTCCTCCGGGTGATTGTCCAGCAGCAGCTCGACGATGTCTCGCCGGGCCTGGCGGAGTTCCTTTGTGTTGGTATGTATCTTCATGCCGTCGAAGAGGGGATAAGCACAGGAAGCGATATAGTTTTTCATTCCTTCGACTTCGACGATGCAAACCCTGCACGCGCCTTCGATGGAAAGCTTCGGATGATAGCATAGACGCGGGATGTGGTAGCCGCAGCTGTCCGCCGCCTCCATAATTGTCTGGTCCAGGTCAACCCTGTATGGTTTGCCATTGATTGTTATCGTTACTTTTTCGTCCATTGTTCGTTGTCCTTATTTTTTTATGATAGCGTCAAATTTGCATTTGCTGAAACAGGCGCCGCACTTGATGCACTTATTCTGGTCGATTACGTGTTTAGCTTTGGCGGTGCCGGTTATTGCGGCGACGGGACAGGCCTTTTTGCAGGCGCCGCAGCCGACGCATTTGTCGGTAATTTCGTAGGTGAGAAGTTTTTTGCAGACGCCCGCCCGGCATTTTTTGTCCTTTACGTGCTCTTCATATTCCTCTCGGAAGTTCAGTATTGTGCTGAGCACCGGGTTTGGGGCCGACTGCCCAAGCCCGCAAAGCGACGCTTTTTTAATCATACTGCCGAGCCGTTTGAGATTTTCGATGTCGTACATTTCGCCCTTACCCTCGGTAATCTTTATGAGGATATCGAGCATTCGCTTTGTTCCTTCCCGGCAGGGCGTGCATTTGCCGCAGGACTCGTTCTGCGTGAATTCAAGAAAGAATTTTGCGATATCGACCATACAGGAATCCTGGTCGATGACAATCATACCGCCGGAGCCCATAATGGAGCCGGCTTTTGCCAGAGACTCGTAATCAACCGGCGTGTCAAGATATTTGGCGGGCAGGCACCCCCCCGAAGGGCCGCCTGTCTGCACCGCTTTGAATTCCTTATTGTCCGGTATTCCGCCGCCGATATCGTAGATTATTTCCCGAAGGGTTGTCCCCATCGGCACTTCGATTAGTCCCGTGTTAACCACCTTGCCTGCGAGCGCGAAGACCTTTGTCCCCTTGCTTCGTTCCGTGCCTATGGTGCTGAACCATTTCCCGCTGTCGAGAATAACGACGGGAATGTTGGCCCAGGTTTCGACGTTGTTTATCAGGGTCGGCTTTCCAAACAGGCCCTCGACCGATGGATAGGGTGGGCGTGGTCTTGGCATGCCTCGGCCGCCCTCGATGGAACGGATAAGAGCGGTTTCTTCGCCGCAGACAAATGCGCCTGCGCCGAGCCGGATGTCGATATCGAAGCTGAAATCAGAGCCGAGAATGTTCTTGCCTATAAATCCGTGTTCTCTCGCGTCGGCGATTGCTTTTTCCAGCCGGCGGACTGCCAGCGGGTATTCCGCCCGGATATATACGATACCCTGTTTTGCGCCGATGGCGTAACCGCCGATAATCATACCTTCGAGAACTGTGTGCGGGTCACCTTCGATTGCGCTTCTGTCCATAAACGCGCCGGGGTCGCCCTCGTCGGCGTTGCAGATGACGTATTTTTCGTCGCTTGCGGCCCTCGGCGAGTTCAGCGAGCCGGCCCTGGCCGTAAGCTGCCACTTAACTCCCGTTGGGAATCCTGCGCCGCCCCGGCCGCGCAGTCCCGAAAGCTTGACCTCTTCTATGACCTGCTTGGGTGTCATATCGGTCAGGACTTTGGCGAGCGCCTCATAGCCCCGCAGCGAGAGATAATCGTCGATATTTTCCGGGTCGATTATGCCGCAGTTTCGCAGCGCGATTCGCATTTGTTTGCCGAAGAATTTCGCATCGCCGAATATCCGGAAGAACCGGTTGTAGAGGTGGTCTTCTTGTATCGCAAGACGGGCAACCGGCTGTCCCCTTACCAGATGTTCTTCGACAATTTCCGGTATATCCGCGGGAGTGACATTGCCGTAAATTGTATAGCCCGGATTAATCACTACTATCGGGCCTTTGTCGCACATGCCGAGACAGCCGGAAAGATTAATGCGAACATCATTCGTAAGGTTGTGGTCTTTAAGCTGCTGCTCCAGGGCCTTGCGGATTGCAGCATTGCCCTTCTGGATACATCCTGTTCCATCGCATATCGTAATTATGTATTCCTTGCTCACTTTTAAGTCCTCTCTGTCTAATCGATAACCCACTCTTTGATGACTTCACCTTTTTTAAGATGCTTGTCGATAATCTGCTGTGCCTTTTCGGGGTTTATCTTGCCGTATCGCACGGGATTCTTGCCGACTTCGATGACCTCGACTGTTGGTTCGAGGTTGCATCTGCCTGCACATCCCTTCTGGCTGAGGTACACGTCGGTCAATCCGCCTTTTGTCACTGCGTTTTTGAAGACCTCCATAACTTCCTTCGAGCCGGCGGCGATTTCACAGGTTGCCATTCCGACGTAAACCCGCTTGGAGGATAAATAACCTTTGCTGATGATTCGGCTCACGGCTTCCGCCCGTTTTTTCTTTATTATGTCAGTTGGTTTTGCCACTGTGCTAATTCCTTTCAATCTCGAATATAAACGAGTTACCCGCGTGTCGCGGCTCAACCCGGATTCTGCCTCCGTGTTTTTCGATAATCTGCATTGTTATGTAAAGTCCGAGGCCCGTGCCTTTGACCTTCTTTGTTTCCACGGTTTCGAGCCGGCTGAACTTTTTGAAGAGCCGGTCTTTCTGTTCATTGTTTATCGGGGTCGAATCATTATAAACATCAATCTCAACTTTGGTCCCGTTAACCTTCGATTTAATGAGTATCCTGCCGTTTTCCCTGCCGTATTTTATCGCGTTGCTTATCAGGTTATTGGCCGTAACCAACATAAGGTCATGGTCAGCGTTTACCCGCAGGTTCTGCTCGACCTCGTTATCAATCGTGATGTTTTTCCTCACTGCCATCGGTTTGAGAGAATCAATCGATACGTCGAAAATATCTTTTCTGATGTCCAGCTCCGTCTTGTTCACCACGAGGTCGCCTTTTTCGATTCTGCCGAGATTGAGGAACTTGTGAACAGTGGATTCGAGATAATCCAGGTTGCGGGTAATCGAATCGAGCGCCTTTCGCTGCTTGAAATTCACCATCCCCAGAATGCCGTCTCGAACCGCGTAAGCATTAATAATGGCGGAGGCGAGAATGCCTTTAAGCTCGTGCGAGACAAAGCCAATAAGGTCGATATAGTTTTTGTTCGCGTCGGCGAGTTTTTCGTTGGTAATCTTCAAGCTCTTCTCTCGTTCGTTAAGTTTTACGGCCATATCGTTGAAGGCGTCCGCCAGGTTGTCGATTTCTGCTACACCTGTTTTTTTCTCGCCAGTGTATGTCAGGTCTCCGCTGGAAAGTTTGTGGGTTGCGTTGAGTAACTGTGTCAGCGGTCTGGATATGCCTGCCGCGAGGATGAAAGACAATACTGTCGCAAGCGCGGTTGCCGCCGTCACGATTGCCATAAACGCCAGCGTAATATGCCTTGTCATCGAATCGAAGGGTTCTGCGAGTGTGCCGACATAAATGATGCCGATTATGTTGCCGTTGATATTCGTTATCGGCTCATAAGCGGTCTTGTACCAGGCGTTCACGACAAACGCCCGGTCATCCCAGACGTTTCCTTTTTCCACGACCTCCTTATAAACCTGCGCCGAGACCCTTGTGCCGATGGCTCGCTGGCCGGTTTCATCGAGGACGTTAGTAGAGACCCGTGTGTCGTCCTGGAAAATAGTCACTGTCCCGACGGGCTTGGAATGGTACTGTTCGCTGCCGAACACAAGCAGCCGGATTTTGTCAACCAGCTCGTAATCGCGGTTGATTATTCTTCCGCCGTAGTAAACCTTCCCGACGTTGCCGTTTTTGTCGAGGATGGGCAGAGCGTATTCTTTGACCATTACCGCGTCGAGCTGTTTTTTATCCGTTGGCAGAGCCATTGGTGTGGCCCTGATTTGAATCCTCGTGGCTTCCACAAGGGACGGGTCTATTCTAAAAAGCTCATCATCCACCATTATTCTCGTTCCGCCGATGCCTTTGCGGGAATTGAAGGCCGATTTGACAATCTCACTGCTGGTCGTCTCAATCTCGGAGGCGGCAGCGCATTTCAAATAGTGGAGATTCATACGGATACGAAGTTCGGCAATGTTGCTGTCAAAGCTGACTAAGTTGAATGCGGTCTCTATTCTGTCAATCTCGCCCTGGTAAAAGCTTCTTGCCGCCTTGAGGTTGTCTCTGACCTTACGCTGTGCGCGGTCCATTATGTCCGCCTTGATAACGTAATAACCAAGTATCGCAATCAAGGCGGCCAGCGATACGATGATAATGAACATCGACAAGAGTATTCGACTTTTAAGCGGTTTCGAAAACATCTACTTGCTCCGGGCGTTGTCGCCGGCCTTTATGAAGTAAATGATATTTTCAAGTTCTGTAACTAAGTTAACGTTGTTAATAACGCAATCAGCCGACTCACGAAGGCAAATCGGCGCAAAATTAAGAACCCCCTTAATTCCCGCGGACTTCATCATCTCAAGGACTTGCTGTGCAGCGTAGTCCGGAACGGCAATAATACCTAACTTGATGTTGTTTGTCAGTATATAATCATGCATTTTTTCGAGAGGCAGGATTGGTATATTCGTGTCGGCGATATGCTTAGTAGGGTCAATATCAAAGCCGACCACAATGCGAATACCGCTCTTCTCGAAGCCAGGGTAGTGCAAAAGCGCCTTTCCTATGTTGCCGACTCCTACAAGGATAATTTCCTGAATTTGGTCTTTGCCGAGGATTTTGCTCAGTTTGCTGAGCAAATCGTCAACCTGATAACCCCCGCGGCGGTGTCCTGCGATTCCGAAAATCGAGAAGTCCTTGCGGACCTGTGCGGCTGTAACGCTGGCGGCGTCCGCCAGATTGTCCGAGAAAACTCGAACGAAATTCAATGCCTTTAGCCGGATAATCGCGTTCCTATACCGAGATAACCGCATTATACAAGTTCTGTTAGGCATATTCATATCTTCTCATTATCTCTCAAATTTACATACCTATCCGACGAAATTCAGTATAATGATGCACCTATCGAGCTATTATATAACAGTATACGTACTTCATATTGGCTTGTCAATAATATATTGTGAATATTTTCACATATAAGCATTTTTCTTGCAACTAACTTTTCAAGGTGTGCTCAGTAGCATAAGTATATGCTAAATAAGGAGATATGACAGAGAGCATAAAATATGTTCCATCAGCGGAAAGCGAGACAGTGCGTAGAAGTGTTTACGAGCTTATTTATGCTTGATTTACAAAGGCAAAAATGGAGAGGGCGGGATTTGCTTAGCGGCTTCCCTGAGGTGAGGGATGACGAACCCGCGTAAGCGGTGCTTCGCACAACACGAGTTCTCATCCCGCCTAACTAAGCGAAATAAATTCAACGGAGAGGCCGGGATTCGAACCCGGGGTACGGTTTTACCCGTACGACGGTTTAGCAAACCGTTACCTTCAGCCACTCGGTCACCTCTCCNNAAATCTGGAAAACTCGTTCGGATAAATCTCCCCTGAATTTACATCCAACAGGTCATTTTTGCAAGAATATTAGAGGCAAACTTTATTATTTTGGAGCCGATAATATGGCGTTTATTGGACGGGTTGCTGGTGGATAAAAGGCCGAGCCGCATCATTTTTCAGGTAAACCGGTGAGGAATCTGTGTCGATAAATAAGTCGGTACATCGTATTTCATGTATTGTTGTTAGTAATAATGACGGGATAAGGGTGGAGGCAAATATGGCTTTTGACGTGACAATAAAAGGGTATCTGCAGGAAATAGACGAGGCGCCTCTTCTTTCAGCGCAGGAAGAACACGAACTGGCTTTGCGGATTACCGAGCAGAATGACCCGGAGGCACGTGACCTGCTCGTTCGCAGCAATCTTCGATTAGTAGTGAATATCGCCAAGAAATACGCCAACAGGGGCAATATATCACTGGGCGATTTAATTGAGGAAGGCAACCTCGGACTGATAAGGGCGGTCGATTATTTTGACCCTAATCGCGGGACGCGATTCAGCACATACGCGGCGTGGTGGATAAAGCAGGGCATAAAGAGCGCACAACTGGGTGACGTTCGGCCTGTTCATGTGCCGGGATATATGATCGGGCTGATTAACCAGTGGCGTCATGCGATGGCGGAAGTAGAGAACAAGCTGGGCAGGAAGCCGACCGTCGAGGAAATGGCGGACGTGATGGGTATGCCTGCGAAGAAAGCGAAGATTATCGACGAGACGGTTAAGGTGCTTGGCTCGGTAAAGGACAATCAGCAGCCGGAAACGGGCGAGGAGAACCAGATATTCGACGCGGACATCAGCAGCCAGTGTGTTGACAGGCCCGAAGATGAGATGGTTGAGGATGAGGAAAAGGCCAAGGCAGTTGGGTTTTTGAGCCAGATGGACCCGAGAGACGCGGAGGTTCTTCGGCTGCATTACGGGCTGGACGGGAATCCGCCGATTGGGTTCAAGGAAATAGGTGAAAAGCTTGGTTTGACCCGCGAGCGAATCAGGCAGATTCAGCACGAGGCGCTGACGAAGCTCTATGAGCTTATGGAAGAGCTGTAGCTCGAAAAATCAGCCACAGATTACACAGATTACTCTGATTTTTGTTGTTCATTTCTGATTTCAAACGCGTAATTGCTGCGAGATGATATTCTAATCGCGAGAGAGCCAGGGGGACATTTTTTCACAAATAAACCTTGTCTGTTTTTCCAGTTCAACGCTATACTGCTGTTTTAAGGCGGGAAGACGCGGCCCGCCACAAAGAAGGCGGGTAAACTACGCCTGCGGCGGAGAAATATGAGAAATGTCGAATAAAACAGCATCAACTCAAGGGAAAGGGAAATCTTATGAAACGAATCCTGTTTTTTATAGTGTGCGTTTTTCTGGCACCTGCGGCGGTTGAAGCGAAGCCGCCAATTACAATTCAGGTACAAACTCCGGACGGCAGGCCTATACCCAATGAGCCGATGTTTTGCGTTAACGCTGACTCAAATGTCATCCTGAAAGGCACAACCATTGAGAGTGACGGAGAACGGCTGTTGACCGATGCTGAAGGGCGGTTTGCGATCAAGTTGGGAAAAGAGAATCTCGTCTTCGTCATTGCCAACGACAAGGGATTTGGGCTGGCATATAGTTTTGACCTTGTAAACAATCCGACAATGGTAGTGCAGCCCTGGGGACGCATCGAGGGCATCAGAACGAACAGGGGACAGCCAATGGCTAATCAACGCCTCCGGCTTGGAATGGACGTGGATTCGCTGGGATTATCAGAAGATGGGAACAGGGTGGATCTAAGTTACTGTGTCCAGATAAAGGGAGAGGCAATGACTGATTCGCAGGGACGTTTTGTTTTCGAGCACGTGCCGCCGGTCGGTATTATTCTGTTAGAGAACCGCAAAATCCCGTCCCGGAGTTCCATTACTCTTGTGCCTCCCATTTCGGTAAAGCCAGGTGAAACTACTAACGTGGAAATAAAAACTCAGGGAAGGACGGTTGTTGGCCGGCTGAAATTAGATCCTGGACTGGCTGCCGATATTAATATCGCGTCTTGTCACAGTGGCCTTATGTCCGACCGCCAGTCCCTCTCTACCTTCCTTATACTGGCTGCCGATAGTAATGCGACTTTTTACGGATGGCTCAAAGCCGGTGTGAATTGGTACGGTAAGTTCCACGTTAAGTTCGAAGGGCCTGAAATGCCAAAAGAGTTTGACACTCCTGAAAAAAGAATAAAATGGTGGTTCGATTTTTATAAATCGGACATGGGCAGAGAGTGGCTTAAACTGTCTGCAGAAAGAGCCGACTTTGAGTTTCATTCTGACGGGACTTTCATCGGAGATATGGTTGAGCCGAGGGAAAAATACAGGTTGGACGGTTTCGTTGAGCGAAAAGGCGAAAAAATCGCTATGTTGAAGAATGTTTATATTGCTGTTCCGCCGGCAAAATCGCGTGGTGATGATAAACCATTTGATATGGGCGAAGTTGTTCTGAAACCGTCAGTTAATTTTAAGTTCGGTGATGCGGCGCCGGATTTCAATGTCGAGACCCTCGATGGGAAACCGCTGAAGCTTTCTGATTTTAGGGGTAAATATGTGCTGCTGGATTTCTGGGCGACGTGGTGCGGCCCATGTGTTGCTGAGATGCCAAATCTCAAAAAGGTCTATGAAGCGTTCGGTCAGGATAAGCGATTTGTGATGATAAGTTTAAGCGAGGATTCGGACAGAGAGACGGCGAAGAAGTTTGTCGTGAGCAACGACATTCGCTGGACGCAAGTATTTATCGGCAAAGGGTCGAAGGGTACCGTAATAGTGGATTATGGTGTTTATAGCATCCCATCGATATTTTTGGTGGGTCCTGACGGCAAAATTATGGATGATGGCTTGACAGGCAACGAAATCAAAGAGGCGGTGTCTGCGGCTCTTGCAAAAAAGTAAGCTGGTATGTAGTTGCCAACCAGATGATAAGGGGGCTATATTCGGCATCGATGCCTCTTGTTTTTTGCGGCTAATGCTGCTAATCTAAATCAATTATTTCCGGGTTGCTCAACCTTAAAACTGCATTAAAAATAGTGGAGTTGCTATGAGCAAGGACAGGATCGAATTAAAAAAGTATATCCGCGAGGTGGCGGATTGGCCGAAGAAAGGGATTTTGTTTCGCGATATCACGCCATTGCTGGCTGAGCCGAAAGCGTTTCAGGCGGCGATAAACGCGCTGGCGGCGGATTTTGCCGGCGCGGGGATTCAGTATGTCGGGGCGGTCGAGGCCCGCGGTTTTATCTTTGGCTCTGCGGTCGCTGAGAAGCTTAACGCCGGCTTTATTCCAATTCGCAAAAAGGGGAAGCTGCCTTTTAAGACCGTGAGCATTACATACGACCTCGAATACGGGACCGATACCCTTGAGGTTCACCGCGACGCAATAACGGCCGGGGCAAAGGTGCTGATGGTCGATGATTTGCTTGCGACGGGCGGGACAATGGCGGGGGCGTGCAAGTTGATAGAAAAAATCGGCGGACAGGTTGCGGGAATATCATTTTTGATTGAACTGACGGAGCTTGGCGGGATTAAAAAACTCGCAGGATACAAGGTTAAATCAATTATACGTTATTGAATAATATGCAGGAATTAACTGTCAAAGTACCCGCGGAGAAGGCGGGTGAATACAGGATAGAAATAGGAACCGATATTCTGGGTTCTGTCTGGGCGAAGATAGAATCGCAGTTCGGTTCGGTGGGCAAATTCGTTATTACTGACGCCAACGTGGCAAAGGCAGGGCATCTCGATAAACTTTTTTCCGGCAGGGACATTCCCATATACGTTATTTCGCCGGGGGAATCGTCAAAGAATATGAATACCCTCGTTTCGATTATCGAGGCGATGGAGAATGCGTATCTGGCTCGCGATACGGTTGTGATTGCGCTGGGGGGCGGCGTGGTTGGTGACATAGCGGGCTTCGCGGCTGCGGTATTCAAAAGGGGCGTGAAAGTAGTTCAGATTCCGACGACTACGCTTGCCCAGGCGGATTCGGCGATAGGGGGTAAGACCGGCGTGGATTCGTCGCTTAGCAAAAACGCCTTCGGGGCTTTCTGGCATCCGTCGGCTGTTTATATCGACGTGGCAACGCTGAAGACGCTCGATGACAGGCAATACAGGGCGGGGCTGGTCGAATCGGTGAAGCACGCATTGGTAGCGGATGAAAAATTCTTCGAGTTTCTGGAAAGCAATCTCGATGCTATTTTACGCAGACAGGCGGATATTTTGGAACAGGTCGCGTATCAGAATTGCAGAATCAAGGCGCAGGTGGTTGAGGCGGACCCTACCGAGAAGAATCGGCGTAGAATGCTTAATTACGGGCATACAATTGGGCACGCGATAGAGTGGGGAAGCGGTTTTGAATTGCTGCACGGGGAGGCGGTTGCAATCGGTATTATCGCGGCTGGTATGATTGAAATTGAAATGGGACTGGGTGACAGCAAACGACTCGAAAGGGTCCGAAAGGTTCTTGGCGAATTGGGCGTACCTGTCAAAAAACCAGCAAATATAAGCAAATCAATCCTGATTGATATAATAAGACGCGACAAAAAGTCGATAAATAAGTGGCCAAGATTCGTTTTAATTGATAGAATAGGCAATGTCCACCGCAGGGAGGGCCAGTGGGCCGTCGAAGTTAAACAAGATATGGTTGAGAAGGTCTTAGGAAAATTATAATTTTCATTGGTTGAGGGTTAACGTGTACAGAGAAAAAATAAAGCTGTTGGATTGCACGATAAGAGACGGCGGATTGATAAACGACCATTGTTTCACCGACCAGTTTGTCCGCGAGGTTTACAGGGCGTTATCGCAAAGCGGCATAGATTATATGGAGATAGGATACCGCAGCAGCAGGGAGCTTTGCCTGCCGAAGGAATTTGGGGCATGGAAATACTGCGACGACGAAAAGATAAAGGAAATCACCGACGGAATCGAGTCGAATATGAAGCTGAGCATTATGGTGGATGCTCATCGGGTCAAGGAGCAGCAGTTTGCGTCCGCTGACGAAAGCCCGATAGATATGATTCGTGTTGCCACGTACGTCAAGGATATGGACAAGGCGATTGAAATGATAAAAAGGAGCCACGACCTTGGCTATGAGACGACCGTCAACATAATGGCGATATCGAAAGAGATTGAGCCGGATATGATGGAGGCGCTCGATGAGCTGGCGGCGAGTCCCGTGGACGTTGTTTATGTTGTTGACAGCTTTGGCGGACTGTATTGTGAGCAGATTGAATACCTTGTCAAGCTGTTCCGAAAGCATCTGCCGGAGAGCAAGGAAATTGGTATGCACTGTCACAATAACCAGCAGCTTGCCTTTGCCAATACCATCGAGGGCATAATACATAACGCCAATTATCTCGATGCGTCGCTGTATGGCCTGGGCAGGGGGCCGGGGAACTGTCCGCTCGAATTGTTAGTCGGCTTTTTGAAGAACCCGAAGTTTAAGCTGAGTCCCATCCTGAGGGTTATCGAGGAGCAGATGCTGCCGATGCAGAAAGAAATCGAGTGGGGTTACATTATACCCTATATGATTACGGGCATATTGAATGAGCACCCGCGAGCGGCGATTGAGATGCGCAAGACCGCCGACAAGGATAAATACGCGAAGTTCTACGAGGAGATACGCGACGTTGTGGAATAAAATTCCGGCGTGTTAATGTCGGACGATAAAATAAAAAAGCTCACGCAAAATTGCGTGAGCTTTTTGTTTGTTCGCTCAAGTATGGTTGCGATATTTACCTTCTCCTCCGTATAACAGACATCGCACCCAACCCAAGCAATAATATCGTTGTCGGCTCCGGCGTCGGAATCTGCTCTGTGCTGAAGTTAGTACTTCCGAGGAATGACACTTTAAAGCCGAAAATATCATCACCGCCTATGTCGATAGGCGAACCACCAGTGCCCATGACATAGTTGATTGTCGCGACATAGCCCATAGGACCGCCATTCGGTATATATCCGGCTGCCGGACCGACTATGCTTGCTGCCCAGCCGGCCGGTGCGGTCAGACCTAAAAATGAAAAGCTTTGGGTCATGCCGATTGTGATATGGTAATCCGTCCAGGCGAAAGTTGTATCGTTGGTGATGTCCTCCAAGATACGAACAGTCGGGTCAAGCTCTGTATCGGTCTGGAAATCGCCGGCTAAATGACCTGGCGCAGCTGAATCATCTGGGAAACCCCACTGTGCACAATTCATCGAGAGTGTGTAATCTTTGTTTCCGTTATCCGTCCAGCTTGGCGAGGTCATTATTATGGCGCCATCACTATCATCAGCACAGGAATGGCTGGTAATGGCCGCATTGACAGTTGGTACAGCAAACAACAATAGAAGAATACAAAGAATTGCACTCGAATATCGATTCATACCCACTCTCCTTACTTCATTCACCACTCTTCTCATTTTTATCACACGTCCATCAGACGGACTGTATGACTCTCTTACATCATGCAGTTTACCCTAAAGTAAGGCCTGTAACGCAAGTTAATTTACGGTTATTTTGATGCGGCAACGATAACATCTTGTAATATAAGGAGTTAAGATAACAAAAAATATTTTTAAAAATTTCAAAAAAGTGCTTTTGGACTGTTACAGAGGTGGTTTTTTGGGCAGAAACGCGGCTTTTTATGGGGCTATAAGGTTTCTAAGAGAAATCGCTGTTATTTGGCGGGTTTTGCTACGGCGACGGCAAGACGGTCGAGATTGGAGTAATCCTTCTCTATCTTGACATCGCTAAAGCACCCGGCGGTTTCGAGCAGTTTCTGAACCTCGTTTCCCTGCTCGTTGCCGATTTCGAGCATAAGTATCCCCGTTGGTTTCAAATGCCGGCTGGCATCGGCGATAATTCTTTTGATGATGTCCAGCCCATCCTGGCCGGCGGCGAGAGCTGACTTCGGCTCGAAATCTTTTACGTTTGGGGTCAACTTTTCGTAATCAGGTTCACTGACATAGGGCGGGTTACACACAATCAGGTCGAATTTTGCGGGGCCGAGTCCCGCGATGACCGGCTCGAATAAGTCGCCCTGCAAAAGTTTTATCCGGTTCATCAGGCCGTGTCTTGCGATGTTTTTTTCAGCGATGGCCAGTGCGGTGTCTGAGATATCGGTAGCGACTATCCGGCAATTGGCGAAATTTCTTGCTATGGCGACCGCGACACAGCCGCACCCCGTGCAAAGGTCGCAGATGAATTGTTCACCATTTCGCGTTCGCAAAAATTCGATGGCACGTTCGACGAGCAGTTCTGTTTCGGGGCGGGGAATCAGGCAGTCCTTTGTGATTTCGAATTCGAGGGAGTAGAACTCTTTTTTGCCAGTCAGGTATGCGATTGGTTCGTGTGTGCCCGCCCGTTTTACCAATTCGTGAAGCTGTAAGAGTTGTTCCTGTCCTACGATTTTATTGAACTGGGTATATAGCTCGATGCGTTTGATGCCGAGCGCATAGCATAACAGCCATTCCGCGCTCAATCTCGGCGAGTCAACACTCTTGCCGGTGAAATACTCCGTGACCCAGTTGAGCAGTTTTTGTATCGTCCAGGATTCCATCGATTTTGGGTTAGATGTAAACCTTGTCCATCATTCTTGGGAAGGGGATGCACTGGCGGATATGTGATTCGCCTGTGAGCCAGGCGACGGTGCGTTCGACGCCGAGTCCGAAGCCGCCGTGAGGGACGGAGCCGTATTTTCGCAGGTCGAGATACCAGTCGTAGTTTTCGCGTTTGAGGCCCATCTCATCGATTCGTTTGAGCAGCAGTGCGTAGTCGTCTTCCCTGACAGAGCCGCCGATGATTTCGCCGAAGCCCTTGGGAGCGAGCATATCGAAGTTCTGCACGACTTTGACATTGTCGCGGTCGGTCTTCATATAAAACGCCTTTGCTTCTCTGGGGTAATGCGTTACGAAGACGGGCCTGTCGTGCATCAGCGAGATTATTGTCTCATCCGAGCCGCCGAGGTCTTTACCCCATTGAAATTCGGCGGCGAGTTTTGCGTGTTTGGGATTATTCTCGATTTTGATGTTAATTTCATCGAGGTCGCTTCGCAGGGCAATCAGTTCAGCGGCGTTTTTATCCCGTTTCCACTGCTTGATTTGGCCCGCCTGTTCGGTTTCGAGTTCCGCAATTCGCTTTTCGATTGTTTCTTTTTGCTGTTTCAACTGTGTCAGTTGCTCAGCCATAAATTTGACGGTTTTTTCGCCCCTGAGGATTTCGACCGCCTGAGTGTAAGTAAGCCGGTAGAAGGGTGGTTTGATATTTTCGAGGCCTGCGATATCTGCGCCGATGGTTTCAAGCTGGGGTTTATTATCCTGCAAAACGCGAGAGACGATACTGGAGACGAAATTTTCCGCGAGTTCCAATAGGCCTGGCAAATCGATAAACGCGACTTCGGGCTCGACCATCCAGAATTCGGTTAGATGCCTGCGTGTCTTGCTTTTTTCGGCGCGGAAGGTGGGGCCGAAGCAATAGACCTTGCCGAAGGCCGCGGCGGCACATTCGAGGTGCAATTGGCCGGTTTGGGTCAGGAACAGGGTACTGCCAAAGTAATCGACCTCGAAAAGCGACTGTTCTTCCTCGCCTGCTGCCGACATCAGAATCGGGGTATCGACAAGCGTGAAGCCATTATCGTTGAAGAACCGCCTAATGGCGTCGATGACTGTGTGGCGGATTTTGCCGATGCACCACTGTCTTTGCGAGCGAAGGTGCAAGTGGCGGTGTTTTAGAAGGAAATCAATGCCATGTTCCTTTGGCGTAATGGGGTAATCGGTTGTGGTGTGAATGACCTCGGCGTTTGTGACTGCCAGCTCATATCCGCCGACGCTGCGGTCTTCCTTTCGGACGACGCCTGTTATTGTAAGCGATGATTCCTGTCCTAAGTGTTCGAGCTTGTCGAATACATCGTCGGGGATTTTACCTTTTTCGACGACACACTGGCAAAGGCCAGAGCCGTCGCGCAGGATGATAAACTGCACCTTGCCGCCGGAACGCGCCTGATATACCCAGCCGGCTAATGTTACCTGCCGGCCCGTGAAATCTTTTAATTGGACTATAAGTGTTCTGTTATCGCTCATTATAAATTCCTTTTTCAATGGCCATATCAGGCCATAGAATATACACCGCGGGACGCCTGCCGCAAAGCACATATTTTAAGTTGCGGTTGACAAGTTTCCAGGATACTGATATCCAATTGCGTATATGAAAACGCGAATGACTTTTATATTGGGTGTGTTACTCCTGGCCGGGTGCTTAACTGCGCCGGCTTACGGGGTACAAACGATTTCTGCCTCGGACAAGTGCTTTCGATATGAGGGGCGGTTCGATTTTTCCGATGCGAATTCGCCGGTAGTTATCTGGCAGGCAAGCAGAATCAGCATCGATTTTGAGGGCGATACGCTGACGCTGCTTTTTGACCGTCCGACGTGGCAAACCTATTTTAATGCGCAAATTGATAATTCGATTTCGATTGTAGATGTCAACGCAGGGATGCCGGCGAAAGGGACGACCTTTACGGGCCTTGGCGCGGGACGCCATCACCTGGTGCTCTCAAAACGCAGCGAGGCGAGCGCGGGTTCAGTGCATTTTAATGGCATACAGATTGGCAATGGAGTTAAGGTATGGCTGCCTGCACCGGTGGTTTATAAGCTGAGGATGGAGTTTTTCGGCGATTCGTTGACTGTCGGGGCGTGTAATGAGGACGATGGCAATGACCAGTGGGATAACCGACGGACACACAACGGGATGCTCAATTACGCAGCGATGACAGCGGAAGCGTTCTCAGCGGACCACCGTAATATCGCCGTCAGCGGGATGGGTATTATCACCGGCTATGTCGATGTGAATGCGGGCGAGATGTGGAACAAGATTTATCCGAGGGCGTCGTCTGCGGTTGCTGACCTGAACGCGTGGACTCCGGATGTTGTTTTTGTGAAATTAGGCAATAACGATGAGGGATTTACCCGGACTCACAACCAGCCGTTTCCGGCGAAGTTTACTGATGGTTATGTTTCGCTTGTGCGTGAAATCCGCGCTGCTTACCCGAAAGCCCATATCGTTCTGTTGGGCGGTATGTATGAGGAAACGCACAATGAATTTTTTGGCCGGGCGTGGAAAGATATTGTTACTCAGCTTGAATCAGGCGACAAGAACATCAGCCATTTCGTTTTCAAATACCATGCGATGAACCACCCGCGAGTCGCTGAAGACCGCATATTGGCAGATGAACTGATTAACTGGCTCAAAGAGCAGGATTTTATGAAGACGAGCGAAAAAAGCGACTTGTCCTCTTACTTCGGGAAATATTCAGGAGCATTTGTTCTATTGGATGCTTCACGTGAAAAGTGGTTGCGATATAACCCTGATTTGTGCAGCAAACGTTTTTCGCCCTGCTCTACCTTTAAGATTCCCAATTCGCTTATCGCTTTGGAGACCGGCGTGGCCAATGGTTCGGATTTTGGCCTGAAATGGGATGGGCAAAAGCAACCGATTGAGGCGTGGAACCGGGACCAGACGCTGCGCAGCGCTTTTTCGGTTTCGTGTGTTTGGTATTATCAGGAGCTTGCTAAGCGGGTGGGCATCAGTCGGATGGACGAATTTATCAACAAAATCAGCTATGGCAACTGCGATACCTCCGGCGGCATTACGAAATTCTGGCTAAGCAGCTCGCTTACGATTTCACCCGATGAACAGGTAGATTTCCTTCGCAGGCTTCACGCCGGCAAATTGCCTTTTACCAGGCGGTCGGTTGATATTGTTCTGGATATTATGACTGTTTATCGGCAGGGAGATATCATTTATCGCGGCAAGACAGGTACGGCTGGTGACCCGGTTAAAGGAATCACCACGCAGGGCTGGTGGGTGGGCAGTGTGTGCGGCCCGAATGGCGACTATTACTTTGCGACCTGTATTACAGGAGGGGATAATCCATCGGGGAAAATTGCTCGTCAGATTACAGAATCAATTCTGGCCGATTTAAAACTTTTACCGGCTAATGGATAAGCAGTCTAATTTTAAGTTGCAGTTGACAAGTTTCCAGAATACTGGTATCTAAATTCCGTATGAAAACGCGAATGACTTTTATATTGGGTGTGTTACTCTTGGCCGACTGCGTAACTGCGCCGACTTACGGGGTACAAACGATTCCCGCCTCAGACAAATGTTTCCGCTATGAGGGGCGATTTGATTTTGCTGATGCGAATTCGCCGGTTGTTATCTGGCAGGCGAGCAGAATCAGTATCGATTTCGAGGGCGATACGCTAACGCTGTTATTCGATAATGCAAAGGCCCAAAACTTCTTCAATGCGAAGATTGATAATTCGACTACGATAGTAGAGGTCAACGAGGGAATGGCGGCGAAAGGGACGACATTTATGGGGCTTGGCACGGGTCGTCATCATCTGGTGCTATCCAAACGCAGCGAGGGCAACGCGGGCAGCGTTCATTTTAAAGGCATTCAGATTGACGATGGGGCGAAGGTGTGGGCTTCTGCGCCGGTTGTGTATAAGCTGAAGATGGAGTTTTTCGCCGATTCGAAGACGGCAGGGGCGTGCAACGAGGACGGCAATGCCGACCAGTGGGACAACCGGCGAACGCATAATGGATTGCTTAGTTACGCGGCGATTGTATCCGAGGCGTTCAATGCCGACCATCGCAATATCTCCGTCAGCGGGATGGGGATTATCACCGGCTACGTCGATGTGAATGTGGGCCAGATGTGGAACAAGATTTATCCCAAGGCATCATCACCGCTTGCCGATTTGAAGGCGTGGGTGCCCGATGTTGTTTTTGTGAACCTGGGAGAAAACGACGACTCATTTACCCGTAAGAACAAAAAGCCGTTTCCCGCGGATTTTAATGACGGCTATATCTCACTTGTGCGAAATATACGCGGTGCATACCCGAAGGCGCATATTGTGCTGTTGCGGGGCGGGATGTATGGCGGCATGCATAGCAAGGAGCTTGATGCGGCGTGGAAATATAATGTTGAGCAGCTTGAAGCGAACGATAAAAATATAAGTCATTATGTTTTAAAATACCAGGCGATGAACCACCCGCGAGTTGCCGAAGACCGCAAATTAGCCGACGAGTTGGTTACCTGGCTCAAACAGCAGGATTTTATGAAGGCATACGAGTAGCCGGATTAGTTTATTGCGGTTTACGCGGCATAATAAAGCCGGCGACAATATAAGTTACTATCAAAGGCGCTACGAATGTCACGAGGGTGAGAAAGACAACCGCCAGCCGAACAAGGGTGGGGTCAATGTCGTAAGTTTCAGCTATTCCCCCGCATACACCGAAAATTTTCTTGTCTGTTTTTGAAAGGTAAAGTTTTTTCATTTCGCTATTCCTTTTGTTCGTTTGCCTTCTGTTCCTGTTGCTTGGACACTTTACTCTTGTATGGCCAAATCATCCAGTCATCAGGTGATGTTTTGCCTCCGAATTGCCCCTCTTCGTCGATACCATTTTTTCCTTTGCTGTAGAGTATAAATCCGTTCGCTGTCCGCTTATATACAAATTTACCATTATTTAACGGGTCAATAAAGGTATCAGGCAAAGCAAGGGACTTAATCTCGGTTAGATTTTCAGGCCAATTACCGTGTGCGTTTTTGTAGTGTTTCAAGGCTACCATAATAAGCGTACCTTTACGTTCTGCCATAGAATGTTGATAAGTTTGTACCATTGTTTCATGCGTAGGATCTTGTAACATAGTAGTTGTAAGGATCGTCTTCTTTTTTATAAAAGCAAATATATCATCAGGAATTGCTGGCAAACAAAGCCAGAGTATAAATGTCTCTGCTCTTAGCAGTTTGGTTTCCGACCAGGATGGATATGCCATTTTATAAATAAATGGACTGAATAGCTTTTTGTATTGATTTGAGGAATCATTTACGTCAGATTTATTCGGTTCGTTCAATGTTTTTCGAAAGCGTATTCGCTCTGGCCATTGCGGGTCTCGGCTTATTCGAATCTGTCCATTCTTATTTATCTCGTAATATGATGCGATTTCATGCACAGCAACTAATTTCTCGTATTCGAGCATTATGGGCCATGCGTTTTCCCACTCATTAACTGGTGTGCATATCGTGTTCTGTATTATGGAGAGTTTTTCTTCATCAAGTCCATTCATAATCAATGATCTTACGATAGAGTAGGCCTGCAACTTTATCCCTATTCCAAATAGCATACCTACTCTTGTTCCTTGCTGTATCTGATGCCGACCTATCTGTACAATGACCGCTATTTTTTCAAGGGCCTGTTCAATTCTCCCTTCGCCGATATCATTGTTACACGCCGCAGCGAGCAAATATGCATATTTCGTAATTGCCATATGCCTTGGGATATCAAAATAAGGCCTATCGGGGTTATTCAGAGGAAATCTGCATTCCGGTTTCTTAGAAATATCCATTAATTCAGCAATTGTCTGTGAATGTTTTTCAAGCGATTTCGCGGCGTCTGGATGTTCGGAACTTTTCCACGGCGAGTTATAAACTTTGTAAAATCGGTCTGTCAAATTGGCGTCGTCGCTGGCATCTTCTTTGAGCAATGCAAGATAATCGGTGGCAGCGTTTTCAGCAGGAGGGATTGCTCGCTCCTGCTCCAACTTCGCTAATTGAGAGGAAAAATCATATTTGTATTGTTCCCATCCTTCATGGTCCGTAGGTGCTAATACCCAACCTGCGAAAATAATAACGGCAAGTCCAACGGCGGCCCAAAACCATTTGCGATATATTCCTGGCAGGATAGTCGCGGCTGCCAGAAATATGGCGATAAGGGTAATGACCTTCCACGGTACGGCGAACACAAGACCAAGCACTAATAACGCCATGAGCAATATCACCCAGAGTCCCCACAGGATTCGACGTAAAAGACCTGGCTTTCGGGGTTTGCTTTCCGCCATAACTGCATCAGTCATTCTTAATCCTCCTGTTTTTAATTACAGTCGAATTTTAATAACCACTTTTAGGACTTCTTCTGAGCTGGCTAATTGCCGGCAGGGAAGATGGGCGTCGTCGGGGAAAAGAACGCAGAACAGGCCCGGTTCAAGGATGACTTTTGTGATTTCCTTTGTCGCATTGAAAAAGGCGATATCCTTTTGGGGGTCGTAAACTTCGGCGGTTGTAAGGCCCTTTAATGGTGCGTAGCCAAGAATTTCAGCGCCTTCTAATAAAAATTGGATATCGATATATTTGCGGTGGGCTTCGAGTTTGCCTTCACTTAACGGCTTGGTTGTGTATCGCTGGATGGTGTAGTAAATATTTTCACCATCGACGGTGTATTTGCCGTCTTCCTTTTGCGACAGGGTTTTATCCGTTAGAACCTCAAACGCCCTTGCGAATCGGGCGTGCAAGCCGAGATACAAACGGGTGTTGTCGATTCGGTCGAGAATCATTTTCACATATCCAGTTTATCGCGCAGGTAGCTTCGCAACTGGTCGGTGGCGACGCGGATTTGCTCCATAGAGTCGCGCTGGCGAACGGTAACGGTCTGGTCCTGAGCGGTCTGGCCATCGATGGTAATACAGAAGGGCGTGCCCGCCTCATCCTGCCTGCGGTAACGCCTGCCGATTGCGCCTTTTTCGTCGTAAGCGCAGTTGAAACGTCCTTTGAGGTCGTTGAAGATATTGCGGGCGGTTTCAGGCATGCCGTCTTTATTGACTAACGGAAATACGCCTGCTTTTGTCGGCGCGATAGCCGATGAGAACCGCAGGACGTTTCGCGTTTCGCCGCGGACCTCTTCTTCATCGTAAGCGTCAACGAGGAACGCCAAGGTGCTTCTATCCATACCTGCACTCGGCTCGATTACATAGGGAATATACCGGGCCTTCTTTTCGTCGTCGAAATACGACAGAGGCCCCTTGAGATAATCCTCGGCCTCTTCTTTCAGTTTTATCTTCGCCAGGTCGCCTTTGGTCTCATACCAGGAGTTGAGCGTTCGCATACCTCTCTGGTGCTGGCGAAGGTCGTAATCGGTGCGGTTAGCGATGCCTTCTAATTCCTGCCAGTCGCCTGAGCCGAACGGAAATTTGTATTCGACATCGACGCAGCCCTTTGCGTAATGGGCAAGCTCGTCTTTTTCGTGTTCGCGGAAACGCAGGTTGTCTTTTTTGATGCCGAGATTCAGATACCAGTTGAAACGCTGTTCTTTCCAGTGCTCGAACCATTTATCATCGGTTCCCGGCTCGCAGAAAAATTCCAGTTCGGCCTGCTCGAATTCGCGCGTCCTGAAAATGAACGCCTTGGTCGTAACTTCGTTACGGAAACTTTTGCCGATTTGGGCGATGCCAAACGGGATTCTTACCCTTGTCGTATCAATGACGTTTTTGAAATTCGCAAAAATGCCCTGAGCGGTTTCGGGACGCAGGTAAAGCGTCATTGAATCCTCGGCATTTGCGCCCATCTGGGTCTCGAACATAAGCTTAAAGGGCATTGGCTCTGTGAAATTGCCGACGAATCCGCAAGACGGGCAGACCTTTTTGCTCAAGTCCTGTTTTGTGCCGGGGACAATCGCGACGTGCTCGGTATGTTCCTGTGCTGAATCGTTTGCCTTGTCTTTCAAGTGGTCAACGCGGGTTCTTGTGTTGCACTTTTTGCACTCAGCGACGAGGTCAGCAAAGTGGTCTGCGTGACCCGAGGCCTTCCAGACGAGCGGGTGCATAAGGATGCTGCAATCGAGGCCGACGACGTCGTCGCGCATCTGGACGACGTTTTTCCACCAGGCCTTCTTGACGTTGTTTTTCAGCTCAACGCCTAATGGGCCGTAGTCGTAGCAACTCGCAAGCCCGCCGTAGATTTCGCTCGACTGAAATATGAAACCGCGTCTTTTGCACAGTGATACTATGTCATCCAGTTTTGTCAGCTTTGCCATAATGTCCTCAGTTACTTGTCCGCCTATGGCGGATTCAAATGTTTTCAAAAACACACGAAGCGGGAATTATACAATAAAATCGTCTGATTGCAAAGCCCCGCAGCAATGCCTCCGGCGGCGATATTGTTTATCAGGGCGCAACGAACTCTATTTTTTCGAAGGGTATCCGGCCGGACTTGACTTCGCAGAACGGTTTACCATCTTTTACGCCGACTGTTCCATAGCCGGCGGCTGTTGAAATAAATGTTCTGAAATCGCCTTTCACGGCTGGTTTAAGATATAAGATTTTTTCTATCGCGTCGTATCTTGCGCCGCCAAGTGACTGCAAAAGGGCGTATGACGACATTGCACGAGCGTACCAGTGGCCGCATTCGTATTCGTCGAAGGGATTTCGAACTTTGCCGTTGTATCGGTCGCGTGCGGTGCGGACAATCCGCAGGCCCTCATTGATAAAACCCTTTGTAATCAGATGCGAGGCGACCTGATATTCGATGCCTGTCCAGACCTCGTTGCTGTATGGGAAAGGCAAACTGGGTTCGTCGCCTTTCGGCCAGGAGCAAAGCAGCAATCCGCCTTCATCGCCCAATGCGTAGCCGGGCCTCTGTGGATTCACATGTTCCGACAGGTCTTTTTTGAAATTGTATTTATAGACGCTTTGCAGATGGCTTTTGACCTTGTCCTCGTCGAGTACGACGCCTACGCCGCTGATTTGCGCAAGCCACGCCCCGAGGATGCCATCCGAAAGACACCCTTTGCCATACTGATATTTAGGCCCTTCCTTTTTCAATATCTCAATTGCGTCCGGGGCGTACCCGCCGTCGAGGGTTTGCGCTGTTATCGGATTTTTTGCCCGGAGGTCTTTCCATTGGACCTGCTGATAAAAGTATTCGCCATTATATAACTTTTCATCGAGGTATTTTTGCCCCTTATCGAGCAATTCCTGGTAGAGGGGGTCATTATCAATCAGGGCCTTGCCCATCAGCGTCATTGCTTTTAAAGCACCGATGTAAAAGCTGCTGCACATCGGGTCAGGTCCCCAAAACTCGATGTCATAAGTATTGTGATGCGGCTCAGAAAGGACGCCGTTGTGATTGGGGTCCCAGGTGGCAATACAATAGTCCATGCTCGCCTTGACCTGTGGCCACAATTCCCGCAGCCAGTCAGAATCGCCGCTTATTCGCCAGTCACGGTAAACCTTTATGATACCGCCTAACTGGCCATCCGCCGCCGCGTGGAAACTGTGCGTTGTCGGTCGAATGGGCAATGAACAGCGAAAGGTCTGATGACCTTTGGCGTCCTGGCAGACGCAAAACTCCGTTTCGCGTAAAGTGCGTTCGAGCGTGGGGAACAGATTCGGTATCGCCTGCGCGTAGTTCCAGACGTGGGTACAGGAGCCGGGGCAGCAGCCGGCGTTATCAAAGCAGCCCTCCCATGCCCAGAGCCGGCCATCCGCCTGGCGGAGAACGGTAGGGGATTTCAATATTGTGAGGTTTGCCGCGACCGCCTCAATTATCTCGCCGGGCAGCGTTGTGTCATAAAAACAATCGCTGAAGTTCTTTGTCTTTTCCCGCAGCTTTGTGTAATTTGTCCGCCAATAGCCCGCGACATCCTCGATACTCGTAAATTTTGATGAATACCATGGGTGATACGTTGTCGGCTGATTGTTCGAATCTTCGGCGTTTTTGCCCGTGTCGGAACCATTCCTGAGGTTGCTTACCGGAGCGAACCAGCAGAGAAGAATGGTGACGGTTTTTTCTTTTCCCGGGTCCAGGTTCACAGGCACAAAAATTGTTGCGCCCGGGCTTGTCGCGCCGCCGGATATGGCGGACTTTTCGAAGCAATTGCCCTGTTCGATGTCCTTCCACGCCATGGTCAGCGGGTCGAACCACCCGCCGCGAAACCAGGCGCAGTTGATATTGGCGTCGGTATTGAGTGAAATCGCCGCGAATGCCGCCTCATCCCAGGGTTTGCCTTTGGCGTCTTTTTTTGCGGCGAGGACAAAACCATTTTCAGTTCCCGCAACTTTGCCCGGTTTTTCATCTGTTGCCAGGAAGTTACGGGCGTTAAAAGAGTAAACCGCCTCAACTGGTTTGTCGGTTGGGTTTGTGAAGCGATATTCCAGTGCCGCGACAGGCAGTGACGAATCATTCGGCTCAGGCGGAGTAAAGGGACTCCAGCCGGTAATCTCAATCTTCAGCGGTATCTTCGGGTCTTCGAGACATACAACGGCAAACGGGAAGCGGGCTTTGAAGGTTGCCTTCGCGAATCGCGGAAGTCCGTATGTTCTGCCCGACATGCCGTTACCGGCTCCGTTGTAATTGGCGGTATCAGGACCGAGGCCGAATATTTTCCATTTCGGCACGGGGCCTTCGAGCACTCTGGCGACATTTTTCTCGCCCTTGACGCATATTGCCGAAAATACGGTCGGCTCGCTGAATATCTCCGGCTTGTTTCTCAACGAGAAATTACTCAGCGTCCCCATCCCCTCGATGCAAATCATCCCTGCGCCGATACCGCCCATAGGGAAAGCGATGTGATTGAGATTATCTCCGCTGTAAACATCATTATACTTTCGCTGTTCCGTCTTCGCTTGCGCTTCGCCGGACAGGTTGGCGGATACATTGCAGGCCAGAATAAGTGCGAGGACTGCTATTATCGGCAATATTTTTGTTTGCGATTTCATTTTTTGTTCCCCTATAACTCATTTTGCGGGTTTTTCAATCTTTAATGCTTCGCTGCCCATAGGCAGGGTCAGCGATTTGCTCCAGTTTTGTTTTCCCGATTCGAGCGAGCGGGCAAAGCCGTATTCGATTTCACCGGATTTGCAGTATAGCGTTTTTCCGGCGTATTTATCTTTCGGGGAGTATTTGCCGAGGACGGTCGCGGGGTACCAGTGAAATGGGAATTTGTGGTTTTTTACACCGGGGGTGATGTCACCGATGTCAACGTTATGCGCGTGGGCAAGCATACGGTCGGTAACTTTGAGAGTGATGTCCTGTGTAAGATATTGGTCGGCCCAGTAAATTGTGTTTGGTTCCGTGGAGATGTCTCCAAGTGAGTTTGCATCCCAGCCAAGCGGGACATAAGCGTCTAAAAATGTCAGATGTACGCTTGCGTTTGTCTGTTTGGCGATGATTTTGGCTGCTTCGCTGATTGCCCATGAGCCGGCAGAGTGCCCTATCAAATGAACGTGCCGGGGGTTCCTTGACAATTTGAGGATCTGTTCCGCCAGCATTTTGCCGGCTGTGTCGCGGGCATACTGGGCTGCGTCCCTTGGGTTGACGACCATTGCCTCATGATGCCAGTCAAACCAGCCGCAGAGCCATTCGTTTGAATCGACTTTGTCCCTGATATCAAAGGCCAAATCTTTCGGCCATTGTTCTCTTTCAATCCACCCGTGCGTCGCGATGACGATTTTCAGGCCGTCTGTTTGAGGCAGGTTTACTTCGTCAGCTTTGACTATAGCGTTATTCGACTCACCAACCGCAAGGTATAAAGTCGGTTTGTCCTGTGTTTTATTGCCGGCAAAGGCAATTGCGGTTATGGCCGTCAGGAACAGTGCGATTACACATAAATTTTCGTTTAGTTTCAGGGGCATAATTTATGCTGTTATCCTATGCGTAGCCGGATGAATTGCAAGAGTGGTCTTTGACACAGCGAATACGCTCGGCTAAACTCACTCACTATGAAAACAGACGTTTGTGTAATAGGTGCCGGGCCGGCGGGATTGATGTCGGCTATTTTCGCTGCGCAGGCAGGCGCACAGGTGGTTGTGATAGAGAAAAACGCGACCGCGGGGCAAAAACTCCTTTTGACGGGCGGCGGGCGGTGCAATATTACGCATGCGGGCACGGTCGATGATTTTGTTCTCGCGTATGGCAAATCGGGGAGGTTCCTTCGGCATTGTTTGCATGAATTTTCGCCTGACGCGACGCGTGATTTTTTCGGCCAGATTCGTATCGCGACCAAAGTTGATGAAGCCGGCTGTGTGTTCCCGGTAAGCGAAAGCGCAGGTAATGTTCAATACGCCCTGCTGGACCAGTGCAGGAAATCCGGCGTGCAGTTTGTTTTCGGCAGGGGGGTTGAGGGCATCAAAAAGCACGGCGCTGAATTTATTATTTCCGCCGGCAAAGAGGTTTTGACGGCTCATAAAGTGATTATCGCCACGGGCGGGGCAAGTTATCCGGATACCGGCTCGACAGGCGACGGCTATAAATTAGCGAAATCGCTTGGCCATACAATCATTGAACCCAAGCCCGCCCTTGTGCCGCTTATTACGAGTGAAAAATGGTGCGCCGAACTGTCGGGGATTTCGCGCGATAACGTAACAATATCCGCGATGATTGACAAAAAGAAAGTCAGTGTCAGCGGGGCGATGATTTTTACCTACGATGGTATAAGTGGGCCTGCTGTTCTCGATTTAAGCCGATTACTTGCCGATTATTTTCCCGCCAAAAAACCAATCGAAATTTTTGTCGATGTTATCCCGGCGATGAATGAGGCCAAACTCGAAGAATACCTGATGGGGCAGCTCTCGCAATACTCCAAAAAAATAATCGCCAACGTGCTTTTTGAGCTGGTTCCCAAAAAATTGGGGGGCCTTATTTGCGACCAGGCGGGAATCACCGACACAACCGCGAGCCAGTTGAAAAAAGAGCAGCGAAGAAAAATTATTCAGTTGTTGAAGAAGCTGCCGTTATCAATTGAAGCCACAGCGCCTATCGATGAAGCGACGATTACCCGCGGCGGCGTCAGCACAGCGGAAATCGCCCCGACGACTATGCAATCCAAAATCTGCCCCGGCTTATTCTTTGCGGGCGAGACAATCGATGTTGACGGCCCCTGCGGCGGATATAATCTTCAAATAGCGTGGTCAACGGGCGTGTTAGCCGGTAAATTGGTTGCGAGGCAGTGACACTTAAGCTTAGCCGGGCTTCATATCTTCTTTGATTTTGTTGAGAAGATTTATCGCTTCGATAGGCGTGAGGTTATTCACATCGACGGAGGCGAGCTTGTCTAAGACGGATTTGTGTTTTTGGACGAAGAGCGTGTCGGCGTCTGGTTCTTTGGTTTTGTTTTTGGCAAGATGTGAGCCGGCGGCCTCCTTTTGAAACGTGGTTTCGAGTTCAGCCAAAATTTCCTTCGAGCGTTCGAGGATTGGTTTTGGTATGCCTGCTAATTTTGCGACGTGAATGCCGTAGGATTTATCTGTGCCTCCCGGCAAAATTTTGTGAAGGAAAACCACCTCATCCATCCATTCGCGGACCGCTACGTTGCAATTCTTGATATTGGCAAATAATTCCGAGAGTTCGGTCAATTCGTGATAGTGCGTGGCGAAGAGCGTTCGACATTTTATTTTGTTGGCGATATGTTCGGTGATTGCCCAGGCAAGGGCGAGGCCATCGTAGGTGCTTGTGCCTCTGCCGACTTCATCGAGGATAACGAGTGATTTTGAAGTGGCGTTATTGATTATGTTTGCAGTTTCGGTCATTTCGACCATAAATGTTGATTGTCCCCGGATTAACTCATCGGATGCGCCGACGCGAGTGAATATGCGGTCAACGAGGCCGATTGTCGCCTCTTTTGCGGGGATAAATGAGCCGGCCTGCGCCATAAGGACCAGCAGGGCGGTTTGCCTTATGTAGGTGCTTTTGCCGCTCATATTGGGGCCTGTGATTATCATTACGTTGCCTGATTTGTTGCCGAGTGAGATATCATTGGGGACAAACTCTGCGCCGAGCATTTCAGCGAGGACAGGGTGTTTGCCGTCCTGTATGAGAAGGTCATTATCGGTTGTCAATCTGGGCCTGATGTAGCCGCGACGATTGGCGATATGGGCGAGACCTGCAAGACAGTCGCATTGCGAGATTGTGTCCGCCAGTTCCTGAAGTCGAGGGATATATTGAGCCGATTGGATTCGCACTTCTTCGAAAATTTTTTGCTCGAGGGCGAGGGCTTTTTCTTCTGCGCCGAGGGCGCGGGTCTCATATTTTTTCAATTCATCGGTGATATATCTTTCGGCGTTGGTAATTGTCTGCTTGCGAACGTAATCGGCAGGGACTTTGTCTGCGTTCACCCTGCTGATTTCGATGTAGTAGCCGAAAACCTGGTTGAAGCCGACCTTTAGCTTGTCGATGCCCGTGCGTTCGATTTGCTGTTTCTGGTATTGTTGCAGCCATGTTTGGCCGTCGCGTGATATTGAGCGCAGCTCGTCGAGTTCCTTGTTAAACCCTGTGCGTATGACGCCGCCGTCGGTAACTCGCAGCGGGCAATTTGGTTCGATCGCGGAATCCAGCAAATCGGCCAATTCATCCATACTGTCGCACCGGCCCGTCAAGTCGCGGAGCAGTTTGGCGCTGAATTGCCCTAATGTTTCCCGCAGTTTAGGGATTTGTCGCAAGGTGCGGGCTAACGCGACGAGGTCTCGCGGCAATGCCCTGGCGGTAGCGATGCGTGCGGCGATTCGTTCCGGGTCTGCGATATCGTCAAGCAATTTGCGGACTTCAATCAGCCAGTTATCGCTGTCTTTCAATTCGGCAACGGCGTCCTGACGCAATTCAATCGCCGACAAATCGCACAACGGTCTGCAAAGCCAGTTGCGAAACATCCTGCCACCCATTGGCGTAAGCGTTGAGTCGAGGCAGTCGAGCAATGTTCCTTTCGTACTTTCGGTGCGAATCGTTCGCAGGACTTCCAAACTTTGCAGCGACGTGTAATCGATGTGCAGAAATTTTTTCCGGCTGATTTTTTTGATGCTTGAGATGTGCGCCAGCGCGGTCTTTTGTGTTTCGTTAAGATACTCGATTAACGCCCCGGCGGGGGGGATGACCGCGCCGTCAGAATCGTGGATTCCAAAACCTTCAAGAGTCGTGGTTCCGAAGTGTTTCAGCAGCCGTTGTTTCGCCTGATAGGGGTCGAAATACCAGCTTGGCCGTTGTGTAATTGTTGCGCCGGTCAACTCGCTGATACCTTTTGCCAATTTTTTCGCTTGTGCCTCGAATAATTCGCCTCGCCTGTCGGGCAGGAGACATTCGGCAGGGGACAATCGCACGATTTCATCGAGCAATTCATCTTCGCCAAGCTGCTGTGCGAAAAAATGCCCCGTCGAGATATCGACCCAGCTTATGGACGACGCCGAATTTGTCTGCCATACCGCCGCCAAAAAATTGTCCTGTTTTGCCTCCAACAAAATATCATCGGTTAGTGTCCCGGGCGTAACAACCCGAACCACATCCCGCTTAACCAATCCTTTGGCGGTCTTTGGGTCTTCAATTTGTTCACAGACGGCGACCTTGTAGCCCGCTTGGAGCATTTTTCGCAGATACCCATCGACGGCGTGCCAGGGAACGCCCGCAAGCGGGACCGGGTTATCGCTTCCCTTATCTCTGCTGGTTAGCGTCAGCCCCAGGACCTTCGAGCATGTTTTGGCGTCCTCGAAGAAGGTTTCGTAGAAGTCGCCCATCCGGAAAAAGAGTATGCAGTCCGGATACTTCTGTTTGAACTGATGAAACTGCCTCATCGCCGGCGTCAAATTGTCGCTGCCCGTGGTCATATCGGCTGATTATACAGGGAATTAGTTGTTGAACAACCGTATTTGAAGGCGGAATAAGAATTAGATTGCCACGGCCTGCTTTGCAGGCCTCGCAATGACAGAAGGTGTGTGCGGATTGTCATTGCGAGCGAAGCGAAGCAATCTCATTTAGGCGGGTTTTCATATAAGTCTCGCCATTCTGGATTGATGCTTTCTATTAGTGTAATTTTTCTAGCACGAGAACCGGCTTTGACTTGTTTCTCTGCGGCTATAGCATCATATATTCGTGTGAATGATTCGTAGAATACCAACTTGGTTATTTTATATTTACTGGTAAATTTAGAACCGGTGCCGTTTTTGTGTTCCCATACTCTTCTTTGGAGGTTGTTGGTAACACCTGTGTAAAGTGTTGTATTGTTTTTGTTGGTCATTATATATAACCAGTACTGGTTCATTTCACATCAGTAAGTATGAGATTGCTTCGTCGTCCCGATTCAATCAGGACTCCTCGCAATGACATTGTCTGTGTTATGGGTTTCATTCAGCGGGCCGGATAACAACTCCGCTGGTCAGCATTTTGAACCCCATCGGATACGGTCGAAAGTGCGTTTTTGTTATCGACAATCAGGTTGTTTTGTTCTGCCTGTCCTGTATTGTCCGATGTAGTCCCATATCGCCCGATTCCAATAGGTAAGGTTTGCGGTAAGACAGTATCATCCGTTCCTGTTTTTATGGCTTGTTGTGCCTGTCGGCTCGGCAGCGACAAGTCCGGCAAAGATTCAACCGCCTGTGATTCCTGCCCGGTTAGTGTATGCGTATAGACGCCCATTGTTAGTCGTATATCACTATGTCTCATTATGCTTTGGGCGGTCTTAGGATGAACGCCAGCCGCCGCCAGTAGCGTCCCTGTGCTATGTCTCAAGCTGTGAAAGTCCGCAAACCGTCCGGCTTCGTCTTTGTAAACAATACCAGCGGCCTTTAAGTCCTCCAATGTTAAGTTCTTGGTGAACCTGATATTATTGTGCACCGTCAACCAAAATGGGCCTCTCTACGGTCTCATTTAAGCTGACGACATACACTTACAGTTGTCCGGTTCGGTTTTGCAATCAACTAATTTACGACGACCGTCTGGGATATATCCGGAGCGGCTGCGGGAAAATACAATGTTTTGCCGAAGCCGAGCTGGGCTTTTATATAATACTCGAAGTCTGTGCCGTTAATTTCCGCCGCCGGGACGGCAGCCGAGTAAACGCCGCGAGCAATGTGTTCGAGGGAGAGCTTTTTATATTGGCCTTGGCCCATCGACCGCCAGTATAAGGTCACTTCGTTGGCGCTTGTTTTGGACAAAATGATTATCTTCAACTCCAGGTTTTCACCGGTTGTAAGATTGCCACGCACCGTCGGCACAATGATTCGGGGTTCGCCGCGATAATCCTTCCAGGGCCTTGTGTCTTCGGGAAGCGGCCTTTCGAGAATTTCCTCAATAGCCCTGTCGTGCTTATTGAGAAGCCCCAGCTTTTTCATCGAATGCTCTTCGAAATTGGCAACTTCGCCCATTTCGCCCGTGTTCGAAACCATTTCCAAAATACACGTCTCCATTTCGCCCCATTTTTCGGCAAGCTCTTTTCTGAGTGGCAGGGCCTCTTTCTCGGCCAACTGTTTTTTTGTTTTCAGGTCGTTTTCTTTTGCTATCTGTTTCATTATTTCATCGAGCCGGGCAATCATACAGCCAAGCTCGCTGGTCAATTTTGCGTGCCGAAACGTATTGAGCCAGTAATCAAAACGCTCGATACTGCCTTTACCTCTGATTTTTCCGCGAAGTTTTTCAAGTTCGTCAACAAAGGTGTATTTTTTTGCTTCCGTGTTCCAGTCGGTCTTGTTTACTCTTATTGCACCTGGGCCATCCACCCATTCCGATGAGCGAGGCGTGGAAAGCCCTTTGCCGTCCTGGCGGGTAAATATCCCGGCAATTTCCTGGGTGGCCTCGGGTCCAAATTCCGCCTTTGCCCAGTCAAGGTAGAAATCTCCGACTGCTAAACTCCGCAATTTTGTCGCCGGCTCTTTCTTGGCCGCTTCACTCCAGTCGCCTTGTTCCCATGCCGCCTTTGCCAGGGCCGATATGTTCGGCGCCAGTGCCCGAGTCCGCCAGTGAATACCCATCAGGCCCATGCACCCATACCCAAGGGCATCGACGGCATCCCTTCGCATCCTTCCTACCCAGAGCTGTGGCGAGGCAATTGCCCCATCGTCTTCAAGCCACGGTATCGCCCACTTAGGCCTGTTTTGTATCCTGGCGAAGTTCGCTTCGACCGGAGTAAAACCAACCTGGCGGTTGATACAGCTAAACGGGATTTTCTTAGGCAGAACGCGGTCAAATTGAACTCTGTCCTTCGGTGGGCCGAGTACCCAGCCGCAGGTAGCAAGTGTAAATGGCGCATTAACCGCCTTGGCAGACTCAACAGCTAAAAGCATGTCCCGCTCGGTTGCCGCTACCTGTTCATCGCTTACCTTTTCCCACGTCCAGCCCTCCGGGGTCCAGAGCCAGTAGTAGTCCACAGGATAAGTCCTTTTTATCCGCTCGAACATACCCTGATAAATCTCCTTTATGGTCGCCGGATTGTTAGGGTCTTTGCCCTGTTCGGCCAGATGATTTCTAACCGCCTGCGATATTACCAGGGGCGTTTCCGTACCTACACAGATTTTAACGCCGAGCTTGTGGGCGTATTCGAATATTTCCTTGAACATACTGCCAGTCCGGTTGAACAACTCGTTACTTTTTTCGGGTGTAGTTGGCTCAGGCATCAAGCCGAACATCACTTCCGGCCCGTAATCGTCGCGTTCGAACAGCATCGAGGAGCCGAAATTGAAATCACTCGTTTTCTCCGGCGCATAACCCCAGTTGCCACGAAGGGTGTTATTATAACTCGACGGATAACTGGATTTGACCTTTCCGTCCGGCTCAATATCTTCAGGAAGTCCAATCCACACGGTAGGTTCGGCGTTGGGACCTTTCTCCGGATAGGTATGGAGGGCGAAGAAGTTCATACGCAGTTTCGGCAGTTGAGAAATTATTGCCTTATAGTCGTTTTCGTTCCACCAGTCGGGGCCTTCGGGAAAATCATGAAACGGGTGGATGCCGCGAAGCTCGAACAGCGGCCCGCCTGTCTCATTTACATCGGGCAATTCTAGAGGTATTGCTGCATCGGGTATTGTGTCCCCGTGAAGATAGAAACGCACGCCGAGGAGTTCGATAAATCGATATGCCCCGTATAGTGTCCCAATATCGTCGCCGCCAACAATCAGCACATATCTTTTTCCATCTTTTGTCAGCATTTTTATAAAATACTGCTGGTTGGCGAGTGAGTCCGCCATGGATTTCATTTCGCCGTTAGTTTGCGCGTATTCCGCGATAAAACGGCTGTTTTTGTTTCCAACAACGATTGCGCAGTTCGGTTCCCGCTGGCTATCGGAAGCTATTGTTATCAGCCGGCCCGTTCGCAGATACAAATACCTTCGGATTTCTTTGGCAGCCAGGAACTCAAGCTGGGCAGGATTGGAAGAAGTGAGGATGACCTCCGGTTTGGTCTGCTGCGTTTGCGCCTTGGCCTGACCCGCATAAAAAACCGCGAGCAATCCGAACGCCAGGAGTGAAGATACTTTGCCGACCATAATTATTTCCCCTTATAGTGACTTGTTTTTAGCCTCGATTGTGAAGCTGTCCCTGCCAGCGTTTCTCTATTTCTTCGAGCGTTTTGCCTTTTGTTTCCGGCACAAACAACAAAACGAAAATAACGAGGACCACGCACATGCCGCCATATATCCAGAACGGGAAAGCCCGATTGAATTTTCCCACGAGCCATGCGTTTTCATTCATCATGGGGAAGGTTTGAGAGACGAAATAATTCGCGACCCACAAAAAAATTGCGGCGACGGCCATTGCCCTGCCCCTGATTTTAGTCGGAAATATTTCCGAAAGTATCACCCATGTCACCGGTCCGACCGAAAGAGCGAAGCTCGCCATGTAACCAAGTATGAAAACAAGGAACCAAAGTTTGGTCTTTTGATAGAACGCCGAAAGTCCCATCGCAAACAACGTGATTCCCATTCCCATTGACCCGATTACCATCAGGGGCTTTCGTCCAAGTTTATCGACCGTCCAAATTGCGATAATTGTGAAGACAAGATTTACAGCCCCAATAACAACTGTTTGCAATAAGGCCGCGTCCATACTGGTTCCGAGCTTTTTAAATATCTCCGGCCCATAGTAAAGAAAAACATTTATGCCGGTAATCTGCTGCAGAACAGCCAGCACAACGCTTATTACCAGAACAATTCTCATCCTCGGCTGGAAAAGCTGCGCCACTGACTCGCTTTCATGAGCTATCGTTTCTTTTATTGCCGCCATTTCCGTCTGAGCGTGTCTTTGGCCGTCAACTTTCACTAAAATCCCGAGGGCTGCCTCCTCACGGTTTTGCTTGGTCAGCCAGCGAGGGCTTTCCGGTACGAAGAACATCATCACAAGCAGCAATACCGAGGGCAATGCCTCTGAACCCATCATCCACCGCCAGCCAAAATGAACATTCCATGCCTCATCGCCGAACTGTGAGATAAAATAATTTACAAAATAGACCAGCAGCATTCCCGATACGATTGCAAACTGATTAACCGAAACCATCCGCCCGCGAACTCGAGCGGGAGATATCTCGGCTATACATCGGCGAGGTTATTGACGCCGCACCGACGCCAATTCCGCCGATAATACGGAATATCACAAATTCTGCTAGGTTTCTCGGCAAGGCCGTACCGATACCAGAAACGAGAAAAAGAATTGCGGCGATAATCAAAGTTTTCTTTCGCCCAAGCCGGTCACTCAAAACGCCGGCAAATGCCACCCCGATGACACATCCAAGAAGCGCTGATGACGCAGCCCAGCCGGTCCATTTCGGGTCAAGCTCAAACCGTTTCTGCAGGAAACCAATTGCGCCTGAAATGACTGCCGTGTCGTATCCGAATAATAGTCCCCCCCAGCGCCGCCACAATGCAAACCAGCCATATATAAAGCGTGCTTCCCGGCCCTTTCGCAATTTCGGGGACATCCTCGGTGACCGCTCGTCTGTCCATTCCCATATCGGCTCAAACCTTCCTGCCCAGCGCCATGAACATAGCGAGGACATTCTCGACGGGTGTGCCGCACTGGATGTTGTGAATGGCGTTAAAGATGTAACCATTTTTCCGGCTGAATATCCTGACGCGTTCTTTGACCTGGCTGGCGACTTCATCTGGTGTGCCGAATGGCAGTGTCTGCTGTGTATCAACTCCGCCTCCCCAGAAAACTATTCTTTCGCCGAATTTGTCAACAAGCTGCTGCGGGTCCATGCCGGCCGCTGAGCATTGAACGGGATTGAGTATGTCGTACCCCGCCTGGATAAAACCCTCAATCAAAGGTTCACACCCGCCGCAGCAGTGCTTTATCGTTTTCCATTTTGTATTGGTATGTATCCAATCGTTAACTTTCTTTGCATAAGGGAGGTAGAGTTCTTTGTAGCCGTCGGGACTGCAGAAAAGAGAGTTCTGACTTGATAAATCCGACCCATCCATCCAGACGATGTGTATTTTGTCCCCGACCGCCTGATAGGCAAGCTTCAGGTTCTTAATCGCAATCTCCGCCTGTCGCGCAAATACTTCTTTGATATAGCCCCTTCGCGTCACTGTGCTGATATACCATTCTTCAATATCACGAATGCCCTTTGGATGTTTCAGGAACGTTGCGGAGACCAGGGCTATATCCCCGAAAGCAGTGCCTGGGAAACTTGTAACGATCGCAAGGTTGGTATTACTGTGCAAATCATTGGCATGTTTTTCATAGTGCTTCAGGTCATCTTCATCAAGAATGGTAAACTCTTCAAGATTATCCTCAGGGTTGAGCTTCGAGTCGTCAATAGGTTCCTGCCGGATAATTGCATCGAAGTAAAATCCTCCCTTCGGCATGCTTCCTGAGGGGGGACGAACCTGTCTCCCAGCGGATACTGCAAAATATCTCCGTTCGGCTCCGGGGTTGTATTGAACTTGCCCGGCACAAGGACGTCTGTCCCGTCGAAGGTCTGCCAGTTTTTCCAGTCGGCGTTCTCAAAGCCGAACATATTCCACCTTGCAGGCAGCATCACAATGTCAAGCTGGAGTGTCTCAATCAAATCGGGTGAAACTTCGCCGAGCATCTGATATATATCGATTACCTTTACTCGCTCCCCTTTTTGCGCAAGTCCAAGCGCCTTGCGTAGCTGTGTTATGACGCTTACTTGTGCCCCGCTGCAGTGCGTTCCCGCTAAATCAACCGGGATACGGTCAACCGGCTGGTGATTGAGCGCAGCCAGTACACGTTGCCTGCTTGTCATTTGACTTGGTTTGTGCTTCGCAGATATGATATTATGCATCATAAATTTATGAGCCGAGTTTGTCGTAGCTCTTAACCAACAGGTCGAAGGAAAGAATACCGCAACCGGCGCAATTGTCAAGCTTTGACCTGTGTGTAAATTAAGCTTGTCGCTGCAACGCGCCTTCTCTACCACCAAGCGTTTTTGATTGCTGACTGCTTCAAAATCTGCTGCGACTATTTGATAAACTATTCATTCTGTCAGAATCTCTAAATCTGACAAAATATTCAATGGCCGCGTGGTACGATCATGGAAAGTCGACCAATTTCAACAAAATTAGCTGCTTGTAAGATCATCTTTACCACAAACTTAGCATCGGATGAGTTTTTTTATAGTACGGCAGAGGTTTTTAGTTGCACTACTTATTAATCTGACAGATATACATCCTGCTATTTTCGATCACTATATCAGTTTGTTCTGAAACATCCTGTACATACCTTGTTGCCATTTGTAAATCTGCATGACCAAGAAGCCTTTGAACACGGATATATAAAATGTTTGCGTTTTCTAAAATTTCTTTAAGTCTTTGATATCGCAAATCTTATGGATATACTATTTCTGTGATTTTACACGCTATTTAGCATTTGGGTTGTATTTTGGTTGTATGGTTTATCCTCTCATTAAGCCCGGACCAAGTTTCAGGGAGCATTCCAGCAAAACGATGTTTTTTCCTATTTTCTTTTTCCTCTTAACGTTTTTTCATCATAGCCCCAGCCTTTGCACGAAGGTATATCAATCAGTATTAGACTTGTGTCACTATGAGCTTTGAACTCAAGAAGATTCGCCAAATCGATACAGGCTTGATCTTTGCGATATAATTTTTCTTTATTTATTTCGACTTCCCCATCTGTGATGTAAACAAAAATACGGCGGCTGTTGTCTGTTTTGAATTCAACATTCTTACCGTTGCTTAGGTCTGCTCTGTATATTGTTGCACTGGTGCTAAATCACGATTGACAGGCATTATATCGATTCCTTTTTTAAAATTTCTCCGATTCGTCAGAATATTTTTATTGTGATTGGGTCTGCCGTCTTACTATGGACGTAATATATTTTTACTTTTCGTGAAGATTGTTCAAATGGTATTGATTTGTCATTTAGCAAAACGTTTTTTATTGTTCTCGTAGTGTCCAGACAAATCTGTCCAGGCGTATTCTCATTGCCGCTGACTTCTATGTTTATTCCGCAGTCAGTCGTTTCAATGTTTACAATCTCGGAAGTTGTGTTTACAATCGTAAAATCCTTCGACACCGGCATATCAAACGCCAGCACAAGTCCACTGAATGGTGGAAGGGAAAATTGTCCGCCGAAGTTTGTTTTTGTTTGAATTGCCTGATTATGGTAATTCAGCATAAAAAAGTATCCGCCGCCGTTTTTGTGCAGGCGTGTGCGCGTTATAACAAGCGGGTTATCGCACACAAATTGCCCCCTGAAATTATCAGCAAGACCTAATTTCTGCCACGCATATTTGTGAGCCGCCGATTGATAAATAAACCCCGTGCCGAGAATCGCCGCCGAGCCTTTGCCGCAGCTTACTTTAATTCCGCAGGGCTTTCTGTTTTGCGTTTGTGCGATAATATCAGCGGATTTTGCGTTAAATGTTTCAATATAACCTATGCCGTGTATAGGCTGGTTTGTGTCTGTCCAATAAATTATGCCGTCAGAATTTTCAATTATCTGTTCCGTTTTCACGCCCAGACCATCAGCTAAAATCGTGCAGGGCAGGGCATTGAGGTCAAATTTCGGCAAAGTCGGAAAACATATTAAATGACCGCCGTTGCGAACATATTCCAATAGTTTTTTCTGGCTTTCCGCATCCATCTGTTCTGTAAGAGCCGCCCAAATCTGTTTATATCCGCCGAGCTGATTCGCCTCTGCTGCCGTAATATCTGCAAAATCATATTCCTGATTATCCATTGCCAGCAGTTTGCCCACGCCATCAAAAAGCAGCTCATCTGTAACCATTCGCCAGTCGAGCTTTCGCCCGACACACGAGCCGTCATCGAGATTTTCGCCCGTGAACAGCGGATTGAGAAACTCGCGATAATAATATGGCGGATAAAACGCCAACGCCTGTTTTGCGTTTGTGCTGCACTGGCATAGCCTCTGGCCGTGTGTTTTAACAATGCTGCTGATTCGCTGTATCACAGGATAACTTTCGCCGACTCTGCCCTGAACATCAATCGGCGTTTGCAGATAAAACGCTGAATCATAAATGCCCCAGCCGGGCGGATTTTCGCCTCCGCTGAACATATAATAATTCATACCGACTGCGCCGTTCGCCAAACAACCCTTATAGAACAGTTCCATTTCATTCGGATATATCCGAACATTCGCTTCTCGTGTTCCTGCCTGCAATTCCGCCACATAACTCGGTCCGCGATTGCCCTGTATGGATTTTGTCATCGCGTTGATAATTCTATCATCGTGAAAATTCCTATACGATGGGTTTTCCGGTATATGGTCAACGCCGAGAAAAATATCAGGATACAGCCGCGATAGTTTATGATACATTGACAGGCAGACAGGCATTGTTTTGGCTCTGCCGAACACCCAGCCAGGTACATTATGAAACAGCGGAACTGTAATTTCGCGAAGTCTTATTTCCCTGATGAGCATTCCGATATATTCAGCGTAAAAATCACGATGAAAATTTCCCCAGTCCCGGTACGCGAAATGCTCAGCCTTTGTTTTTACCTCACCGGCAGGCGGAATGACTTCCTGGAAATTGCGATAATCCGTACCACAGCGTTCATTTAACGCCGAAATTGTTTTATAAGTTTTCTTCAGATATTGGCGATACACCTTAATCGAACAGCTGCTGTAATCGCCGCAGCCATTGAGCCACTGGAACAGGCCGACCTCATTGCATACCTGAATCATTGTAATCGGGCCGCCGTTTGAAAGCTGATTCGCCGCAATCTTCGGCATAACAGCATCATACCACTGCATTGTTTTTCTCAGATAATCCGGCTGGCAAAGGCAGGCATAACCGACCGGATACGGTTTGCCGTTTGAATCGCAGGCTAAAGCATCAGGGTAATTTTTAAAAAACCATCTTGGCAGGCCGTGCATCGAAAGCTCTGCCAGAATATATGGTCCAGGCTTCAAAATTAAATTAAGCTCCGTTTTTTTGCACAGATCAATAAATCTTTCAAGATTCAGATTGGCCGCGTATCTGCCCGCGAAATCCGCCTCGCCCTCAATTTGTTCGTGCAGCGACCACGGCACATAAGATGAAACAGTATTCAGTCCTGCCTGTTTGATAAGTTCCAAATGTTTCTGCCAAAGTTCCGCATTAACGCGAAAGTAGTGCATCTCGCTGCTCAACAAAAAAAAACTTTTCCCGTCAAGTTCAAACGACTGATTATTGAATGTTAGTTCCCTTGTCTGCAGTATTGCCTTTAATGCCGAGGGTGTCAATTTGTTATCTCCGAATTATTTTTGATTATCAGTTTTACGCCGGTTGAAAGCCTTTCAGTCTAAACCAATATCCGCCGGATATTAGTTATATTTTATAAAAACGTTTTTACGTTGCTATTCTGCAGGTTTTTATAATTTAAGTCAATAAAAAAAAACGTTTCAAATATATCAAAATTTCGTTTTTTTATGCAAATTATCAAAAGACATGCGTTTTTTGCTACAAAAATCAGGTTTTTTGTGAAGAGTGTTAACAATAATGCTACAAAAAACATTTTAATTATGCGTTTTTTGCAAATATGATTTTGGTTTTAATAAAAAATATCTTGACATCGAAGCTTAGAAGTTGTAAAAAGGTTTTTATGGTGATTAAAGTTGTTTTCAGGGTTAGTAATGATGGAAAAAGAAACAGCAAGCATAACAATTCACGACGTTGCCAAGGCTGCGGGTGTTTCTATTTCAACAGTTTCCCGTGTTGCAAATGACTTGGGGCGTGTCGCACCGGAAACCCGGCGAAAGGTCGAATTAGCGATCCGCCGATTAAATTTCCAGCCAAACAGTAGGGCGCAGGCTCTAAGTAGAAAACGAACAGACACCATAGGCCTGATTGTGCCAGATTTTGAAGGTCAGTATTTTGCGATGCTGATGGAAGGAGCACACCAGGAAGCCCAGGCCAACGGCGTTCATATTATGGTTCTCAAGGCAAATGGACCGGAGGAAAAAATCGAGGCTGTTACCCGTTTGTGTTCGCAGGGACGAACCGATGGCGTGATTTTAATGCTTTCTGAATTATACAGCGATGTCCTTGAAGGCATCGGCCCTATTAACAGTCCTTTGGTAGTCCTCGACCAGGATGTTCACTCCTGGCGGCTTGATAATATACTTTTGGATAACAGGCTTGGAGCTTTTGAAGCAACAAGGCATTTTATAGATACCCATAACGTTGATGATGTATTTTTCCTCGGCGGTTCTGAAAACAACGTTGATACTACAGACAGGGCGTTGGGCTTTTCCGATGCTCTCAGAGGAACAGGCCTCGAAGCCGAGCAAAGACAGTTCTTCTGCAGAAATTACAGTTATGATGAGGGCTATCGTCTGGCGGGGAAAAATATACTTCCACTGATTGAGCCGCAAAAGAGATATGGCGTTGTGGCCGCCAATGACGATATTGCCGGCGGCGTAATGGATTTTCTGATGGATAGCGGCATCGAAGTGCCCAGACAGGCCGGTGTTATAGGTTTTGACGATTCCCCGATAGCAAGCCAGCGAAGACTGAAAATCACCACAATGAGAATACCTACCAAAGAGATTGGCAGAATGGCAGTGCGAACAATTCTCAATCGTCTCACCGGCAAAGTAAACGAACCGGCCAAAATTGTATTAAAAGCCGAACTTATCGTTCGCCAGTCCTGCGGTTGCGAATTGAAGAAGAACTAAAAGATTCACAATTTATAGGAGAAAAGTGTGAAGAGCATTCGCTATATAGGGTGTTTGCTGCTTCTGTTTACAGCTGTTTCAGTCGGTCGGGCGGAGTTTTCCGCCGCCGACGAAGCTCTGCTTGACGAAATTACTTTCTCCTCATTTCAATTTTTCTGGCATCAGGCCGATTCGCACTCTGGCCTGGTAAGAGACAGCTCTGGCAAAGAGGTTTGCAGTGTTGCTTCTTTGGGCTTCGGTCTTGCGGCTCTGCCGATAGGCGTTGAAAGGGGATATGTTTCATTTGAAGCTGCCAAAAAACGCGCAATCATCGCATTAAAAACTCTTCAAAATTCAAACGCACAACACAACGGGATGTTTTGTCATTTTATTGACTTAAAAACCGGCAGCACTACCGAATTAGGTTATGAAGGTATCGCATCATCTGTTGATACTGCTCTTATGGTTGCAGGAGCAATTGTCGCCGGCGAATATTTTGCCGGCGAAGTAAAACAATTAGCCGAGGAAATTTCCGGCAGAGTCAACTGGGCATCGTTTGTTAATCCCCAAAACGGCCAGGTTTATATGGCCTGGCGGGCAGACGACTCGAACAATATGGCAGGGGCGGGCAGTTTCGACAAACAAACTTGGGACTGGTATACCGACGAAACAATTTTAATTTCGCTTCTCGGTCAGGCTTGCCCGATTGAAAAATACAGACTCAAGCCCGATACAATGACAACCTTCAACAGACCAATCGGTAGATACAAAGCCGGCCAACCATATATTTACACATATCCCGGCACGCTTTTCACTTATATGTTCGCGCACTGTTTTTATGACTTTAAAAAAACAGGCAAAGATTCGCTCGGCATTGACTGGTTTGAAAACACCCGCAGAGCGGTGATTGCCAATCGCGATTGGTGCAGAGATAACAGCGGCAAATTCGCAACTTACGGCCAAAATCTCTGGGGCATTACCGCAGGCTCTGCCCCCGATGACCAGTACGTTGTTCTCGGCCATCCGCCTCGCGGAGCAAGCGATAATCAGGGCGAATATGGCACGCTCCACCCTTATGGAGTTGGTATGTCTGTGCCGTTTGTGCCGAACGATGCGATTGCAGCGCTGCGTTATATGCGCAATTTAAAAATCGACAACAAACCTGTTTGGCAGGACGTAAACGAAGGCGGTTATGGTTTTTGGGACGGATTTAACATCGACCGCAAGTGGGTATCAGACCATATAATTGGCATCGCGCAGGGATCAATGCTCCTGATGATTGAAAATGCGAGAACCGGCCTTATATGGAATCTGATGATGAAAAACCAAGACATCACTGCAGGGCTTAAACGAGCCGGTTTCAAGGGAAATTTTTAAAATACAAGGCAAATGGAAGTAAAAGATAACATTTTGATTGATGGTAAAAACGTTTTCAAAGCGGCGAATTCCACCGGCCTGAGCTTTTCCATTTTTGACAACGGCGTGATAGAAAATATCACTTGTCGTAAGACACAAATAAATCTTATTAGCGCTTCTCCGCTCGGCAATAGTTGCTGCAATTTATATCTAAGAAAAAGGTCAGACTCATTTCCCGCCGTCGCGATGATTGGCCCATCTTCCCCGGCAGGGCATTTCATTGACGAAAACACTTACGAAACAAAAGGCGAATTTGAAGGTGTGCTGTTCAGGTGCAGACTGCTACTTTGCCCGCGTCAGAGCAAATGGCTCTGGTCTGTGCAGCTAACCAACACCGCCGGCAAGACTGCCGAATTTGATTTGCTCTATGTTCAGGACATCGGCCTGTACTGCGCCGATGGAAAAGAGAAAAACGCTTATTACATAAGCCAGTATATTGACTACACCCCGCTTTGGGACGACAAGCTCGGCTATGTCGTCTGCTGCAGGCAAAACGAACATGGCAAAGGCAATTTCCCCTGGCTTGCGATGGGATCGCTTTCAAAAGCAAAAAGTTTTTCAACCGATGGCATACAATTTTTCGGGCCTTCTTACAGGCAAACCGCTGTGCCGCAGGCATTGTCCTCTGATAAACTGGCCGGGCTTAAACAGGGTGAGTTCGGCGTTGTAGCATTGCAGTGCGAGCCTTTTATTTTAAAACCCCGGCAAACCAGCGATTACGGTTTCTTCGGCATATATCACGCAAATCACCCATCTGCCACAACACAGGCCGACTTAAAAATTATCGCTCCGGCCATAGAGGAATTAAAAGACCTTGCCGTAACTGCCTGGGCTGACGACTGCATTTATTCCGAACAGGCCGAGAACACTTTTTCGCAGGCCTTACCCTTTGCGTCAGAAGATATCGCTGATGATGAGTTGGATATTTTGTTTGGCAGCCAGAAACGGAACAGTGAATTTCATGATGACAGGCTGCTGTCGTTTTTCTATGGCGATAATCGCCACGTTGTCCTGCCTCGCAAGGAACTGCTCACATATCGTCCCTGCGGCCACATAATCAAAACCGGCGGCAATCTGCCCGGCGACGAAACAATAATGGCCGCCTCCTGCTTTATGTTCGGAGCTTTCCTGTCCCACCTGGCACAAGGGAATGTCAATTTCAATCGCCTCTTAACAGTAAACACAAACGCTTTAAACGTTGCCAGACATACAGGCCTTCGTATTTTTATAAAACAGGCCGAGCAGTATTATCAGTTGGCTCTGCCATCAGCCTTTGAAATGTCGTTCAATCACTGCCGCTGGATATACAAACATCGGCAGTTGCTTTTTGAAATTATTTGCAGAGCCGATGCCGACAGCCCGCAAATTCGTCTTGAGCTGAATGTACTGAAAGGCACAAAGCCGCAATGGCTCATCTCCTGCGAACTTGCCGCAGAGCATAACTGGCAGACCGAGCTGAATGGCTCATTAAAACTTCTGCCCGGCGCAAAAAGCAAACTGCAATCTATGTATCCGACCGGCCACTACGTTATAAATTTTGACAGACCGCAGTGCATTGAACAAATCGGTGCCGACGAAATGCTTTTCGCCGACGGCAAAAGCAAGGGGCTTGACTTTATCGTAATCAAACTCAGCGATACCGATAAGTTCACAATGAATATCGAAGGCAGACTTATTGCCCCAAATAAAACACAGTCTGTAAAATTTTCAGAACTGAAAAACAATTTCGTAAACTTTGATTTGTCTTCTGTCCGCGATTCATCGCAGATAAGCCAAATAGCCGAAATCCTGCCCTGGTTCGCTCACAATGCCAGAATTCATTATCTCTCACCGCACGGTCTGGAGCAGTACGGCGGGGCAGCCTGGGGTACTCGCGATGTATGCCAGGGCCCGATTGAAATGCTGCTTGCCCTCGGCGATTATGCTCAGGTGAGGAAAATTCTTGCCGCGGTCTTCTCAAATCAGAATCCCGATGGCAACTGGCCACAGTGGTGGATGTTTGACCGCTACGCTGGTGTCAGGGCGGGCGAATCCAACGGCGATGTCGTTTTCTGGCCTATAATTGCTCTGTGCGAATATATCGAATGTTCAGGCGATTATGATTTTCTTAATGATATGCTGCCATACCGCCATCAAAAGATTTCTCCGCAGTCAGAGCCGGCAGGCGTTCTGTCGCACGTTATGCGAGCGATTGAACACATCACCGCCGTTCGTTTCGCCGGCAATACAAAACTTGTAAATTACGGCGACGGGGACTGGGACGATGCTATGCAGCCCGCCGACAAATCCCTCAAAAATCGGCTCATAAGCTCTTGGACTGTCGCTCTTAGCTATGAAACTTTCACTCGATTGGCCGCAATGTGTCGTGCCGCAAGTGATATTGAAACCGCCGAGCAGCTTGAAAAACTCTCCAGAGAAATACGATTTGACTTCAACAGCTTCTTAATCAAAGACGGCGTTGTGGCAGGCTTCGGCCTTAGAGGCAACGAAAATGAATTCGATTTGCTCCTGCACCCCTGCGACGACACAACAGGCATTCACTACCGTCTGCTTCCAATGGTACAGGGGATTTTAAGCGGCATATTTACGCCTCAGCAGGCAAAAAGGCACATCGAACTTATACAAAAACACCTGAAAGGCATCGATGGTATAAGACTGATGGACAGACCCGTCAAATACCATGGCGGAATTCAGAAAATTTTCAGACGCGCAGAGAGCGCAGCTTTCTTCGGACGAGAAATCGGCCTTATGTATTCCCACGCACATCTGCGCTATGCCGAGGCTCTGGCTCGCCTGGGGTTTGCCGATGAATTTGTAAACGCGATGTCGCAGATTGTCCCGATTGATATTCAAAAAATTGTTCCGCCGGCCGACATTCGCCAGTCGAATTGTTATTACAGCAGTTCCGATGCCGATTTCGTCAACCGTAGCGATGCGAGCAATCGCTACAACGACTTAATCGCAGGCAAAATTCCGGTCAAAGGCGGCTGGCGCGTTTATTCCAGCGGGCCGGGAATGTTCGTCAGCTTCATCATTCGTTATCTGCTCGGCATTCGCCAAAGCTGCGGACAAACCATTTTTGACCCTGTTATGCCAGCAAAATTCGACGGTCTCGCTGCCAATATAAATCTGCTCGGCAAAGATATAAAACTTGTCTATCACGCAGGCAAAAATCAAAACAGCGTAAGCAGAATCGAAATCAACGGAAAACAATGCGGCTTTGACAGAGAACAAAATCCCTATCGCACCGGCGGAGCATCTGTGGCCGATTCAGTGCTAAAACAAAGACTTGACAGAAATAATAACGTTATAAAAATTTATATGTGAAAGTAAAGATGGATTTAAAACAGCATCACCTTACAGATAAGCAGGACAAGATTGGTTTCAGCCAAAAGGTGGCCTACGGTCTTGGTGCAATGTCAACCAACGTAGCCGTCAATTCGCTCAGCAATCTGACTATGCTTATCTACAACGCCTGCCTCGGCGTAAATCCGATTTTACTTGGTTTTGCTCAGGGCATTCCGCGTTTGTGGGATGCCGCCACCGATACGATTATCGGTGTTTGTTCCGACAACACACGCACCAGATTCGGCAGAAGAAAGCCTTATATATTTTTCGGAGCGATTGCTCTGGGTATTACATTCTCGCTGCTGTGGATGGCTCCAAAAGGCTGGAGCGAATATACAACATTCGGCTATTTCCTTGTAATGTCTCTGTTGTTCTATACCGCCGTCGCGGTTTTCGATATACCACGCGGCGCACTCGGCTATGAAATGACCGATGATTATCATGAACGTACAAGACTGTTCGCATATTGCAGCTTCCTGATAAACGTCGGCGCTATTACAACTCCCTGGCTGTATTTCATCGCCAACCTTAGCGTTTTCAAAGATGAAGCGCAGGGTATGAAATACGTCGGTATCGCTATGGGCGCTCTAATGATATTTGGCGGCATAGTTTGTGCCGTTGTCTGCAAAGAAAGAAAAACTCAGCAGATTACTCGTCAGGAGCGGGTCAAATTCTGGAGCAGCGTTTCGACGACCTGCAAAAATCGAACATTCCTGTGGCTGCTGGCGATTGTTTTCCCTATAACACTGGGTTTTTATTTCGTCAACGGCTTCAGCCAGTACATAATGCTCTATTTTGTTTACAGCGGCGACAAACATGCTGCCTCCGTTCTTATGGGCTGGTGCGGCACTTTATGGGCAACGCTTTCTCTTGTTGGCGTTTTCCTGATGACTTATGTCGCTACTCGTCTGGGCAAGTCAAAAACCGTTATGATATTCCTTATCGTTATGGCTCTGGGAAATTCACTCAAAGTTGTTTGTTACAGCAGGACGCATCCCTGGTTAGTTCTGATTCCGACAGCGTCTTTATCGCTTGGCTTTCTCGTGCTGTTCTCGCTTGTTTACTCGATGCTCGCTGATATATGCGATGAGGATGAGCTTAACACCGGAAAACGCAGAGAAGGCAGCTACCAGGCCGTTTATAACTGGTGGTGGAAAATCGGTATATCTGGCGCGTTTTTCGTATCAGGCTTTCTGCTCAGGTCAACAGGATTTAATGAAAAATTAGCAGCCCAGTCCGATTCTACCCTGTTTTGGCTGCGGGTATGGGAAATCGGCCTGCCCACGGTTATGTGCCTTATAAGCGTCTTATTGCTGATTAAATACCCTTTAACTGAACAGCGGGCTTATGAAATTAAGGATTTGCTTGCAAAACGTAAACTTGCCGCCTTCGGCGAAGAAAAGAGGATTTAGGATTTTTTGATTTATATGAACGATTTATTAAGAAACAATCTGGCAGTCGAAAGCTATCGGGAATTTATACCAAAAGCACAAGCGATGAATTCGCCCGCTGTTTCTGATAGTCTGGTCGCAAAGGCTATTGATTTTATAAAAAATAACGCCAACAAACAAATTCAGGTGAGCGATGTCGTCAATTACGTTTCGGTTTCGCGAAGAGAACTTGAAAGACGGTTCAAAAAATCGCCCAATCGCTCGATTCATCGGGAAATTAAACTAACAAAAGTACAATTGATTTCAAAAATACTACTTGAGACATCGGATAATATCTCGGAAATCGCCGCAAAACTCGGTTTCGCTAATGTTGCCCACATCGCTCGATACTTCAAAGACATCGAAGGAATCAGCCCCCTGGAATACAGAAGGAAAAATTTATGTGCCCGAAGTTAAAATATCTGCTCCTTATCGTGCTGGCAGCTGCCGCGACAGCATCGGCCTCGGAACTTACCGTTGTAAGTTATGAGACATCAGAAACAAATCTTACCCTCAGTTCCCCTGATACAGGAATGACGCTCACGAAAGTACTGGCCGGCACCGGCGGCGCACCGGCTGCCACGCAGGGTAGTTATGTCCTAAAGGTGGTCTGGACAGGGCAAACCGACCGCAAAGTCGAAATCTACCACGGAGGTTTGAGCTACAATTTGGCCAGCTTCGACAAAGCCCTTGTCGATGTTTTTATACCGACCGGAGCAGCCCTGTTCCAGTCAAACGGGCTTATCGGTATCTGGAGTGATAACTGGGTGCCTGGCAACTGGAGCCAAGGCGATATCGTGCCGACTGAAAATAACAGATGGTTCACAATTGAAATGGATGTAAGCTCATTTAACCCTGGATTGTTGAACCACATCTCCGCTCTCGTTTTTCAAAATTATGGTGCCAACAACGGCACGTTGTACGTTGACAACATAAGACTGATTGGGAGCAAACCTAACGAACCCAACGGCCTGATTGCGACCGGCCACGACAGCAGGATAGATTTACGCTGGAACCCCGTAGCAGGAGTAGGTGGCTATAATATCTACCGTGCCGATTCCGCAGCGGGTCCTTTCACAAAAATAAATACATCTCTCGATGATATTGCCGTCTACAGCGACTTTCTCGGAACAAACGGCTCGACAAAATATTATTACGTGGTTTCCGTCGTCGGCGGCATTGAATCCAGTCCATCTGATGTTGTTTCCGCCGCAACTTACGCGATGACCGATGAGCAGCTTCTGACCTCCATAGAAGAGGCGACCTTCAGATATTTCTGGGATTTTGGCCATCCGGTAAGCGGATTGGCAAGAGATGGTTATAATTCCGGTCAGGGCGACAATACTTGCGCTATTGGCGGTTCGGGTATGGGGTTAATGGCTATTTGTGTCGGTGCCGAGCGTGGATTTGTTGCCAGAGCGGATGCTGCACAGCGCGTCCTGAAGATACTGACTTTTCTGGATGTAAATGCACCCCGTTATCACGGAGCCTGGTCGCATTGGGTTAATGGGGCTACCGGCGCAACGATTCCATTTGGCACGTACGATGACGGAGGAGACATCGTTGAAACCTCTTATTTAGCGCAGGGAATGCTCACCGTTCGGCAATACTTCGATTCTAATGATACTGTAGAAACTCAGATTCGCAGCAAAGCCACATCCCTTTGGGAGGGGATAGACTGGTATTGGTATCTGCGTCGTTCGGATCCGGGGCACGAAACCAACCAAAACATTTACTGGCACTGGTCGCCGAATTACGGCTGGGTTATAAATTTTGCTATCTATGGCTACAACGAGTGTATGATTACCTATCTGCTGGCCATTGCCTCACCGACGCATCCAATACCCGCTTCCTGCTACTACAACGGCTGGACCGGCGGCAGCTACAAAAATGGCAGCAGATATTACGGTTATACGCAATGGGTAGGCGGGTTTGAATTACCGATGTTCTTCACTCATTATACCCATCTTGGATTTGACCCTCGCGGCAAAAACGACAATTACTGCAATTATTTTGAGAACAGCCGAAATATCGCGCTAATCGACCACGCCTATTGCATCGCTAACCCAAAAGGTTTTACAGGATACAGCGATTTGGTATGGGGACTTACCGCAAGCAATAATCCATGGGGCTATGACGCACAGGCGCCGGGCAGTCCCGATAACGGCACTATTACTCCAACCGCCGCTCTAAGTTCAATGCCTTATACGCCGACCGAATCAATCGCGACACTGAAACATTTTTACCATACCTATGGCAGCAACGTATGGGGACCGTTTGGTTTTGTTGATGCGTTTAATCTGGGAGAAAGCTGGTTTGCTCCGGGTTATCTTGCCATTGACCAGGGGCCGATTATAGTAATGATTGAAAACTACCGCACTCAGTTGTGCTGGGATTTGTTTATGGCCAACCCGGAAATAGCGCCAATGCTCGAAAGCATCGGCTGGGCAACAAGAACCGACAACGGCCTCAATTACGAGTATTACGAGGGAACGTGGGATTTGCTGCCTGATTTTGATTCTCTCACACCGACCGCAACAGGCACTGCCCACAACTTTGATATTGGCCTGCGACAGCAGGACGATTATTTCGCCCTCCGCTTCACCGGTTATATCAATATACAAACCGGCGGCGAATATACTTTCTACACTAACTCCGACGACGGCAGCAAATTATACATCGACGGCGCTCTTGTCGTGAACAACGATGGCCTGCACGGAACACGGGACAGAAGCGGCATTGTCAGTCTTGACGCCGGAAAACATCTGATTGTTGTTACCTATTTTGAAAAAATAGATTCGCAGGATTTGACAGTCAGTTTTGCCGGTACGGGAATTTCCAAAGAGCAAATTCCGGTAAATCTGTTATTCAGATGTAATCTTCCCGGCGATTACTCGCAGGACTGCGTTGTCGATATGGACGATTTAATGATATTAGCCGCAAATTGGCTCAACCCTTATACATTCGTTGATTTTGCACAAATGGCTGCCGATTGGCGGAAATAAGAACGATAAATTTGAAATTTTTTTAGGGAATAGAATTATGAAAGAGAATAAAGGTTTCACGTTAGTCGAATTGCTGGTTGTGATTGCGATAATTGCGTTGCTGATGGCGGTTCTAATGCCGGCGCTGAACAAGGCACGCGCACAGGCCCAATTGATTGTCTGTAGGAACAATCTTAAAAATTATGGTCTTGCTGCAACAATGTATCTTGAGACACACAACGATAAGTTTCCGTTTCCGCTCACCTGCATTTACAGCAGGGCGACGTTTACAGATGAGCATCCTTGGGAGTGCCGTTGGCACGATGCCGGAGTTGTTCCTGATGGGCCTCTGTGGCCATATCTGAGTGAAAAGGGAGTACATTGCTGCCCGACTTTTGCCGGCATCGCCAAAACCAGGGGGACGAATCACCCGTTGCATATAGCTGGTATCCCCATAAAACCGTCGTTTAGTTATAGTATGAACGGACGTCTCAGTGCCGGCGACAGCATCAGTCCGCTTGCCGATAATCTCGGCCAAATGATAGGACTCGGTCAGGTAAGACACCCAGCACGAGTGCTTTTTTTCACGGAGGAAAATATATGGATTATACACAGAACTAACGGAGATCCCATTAGTTTATCTTTGTATGCCCTTAATGACATGTATTTTGGCACGGTAAAATACGGCAACGGCGATTGCATAGCGTCGTTCCACAAGGCTAATGATTCAAAACTGAACACGGGTGTCAGTAATGTACTGTTTATCGATGGCCATGTCGACGAGGAGAAGCCTTATGACGAGAAGGACAAAATCCTCGGTTATTCGGATAAAAGTATGAAATTGACTTTTGGGGTTGACGTATTGATACATGGAATTAACTATTAATAAATAGGTTTTATTTTATGAAATTATCAACCAGTAATATTTAGGTGTGATTTTTATGACGGTTGCTGTTTTATCGGCGGCGGGTGTTTTCTGTGTCAAAAACAAACAAAATGTCGCAATATGGCGAAAAATATCCGCAAAATGGTGTTGCTTTGGACTGGTAGGATGGGTAAAATCATGTTGTGAAAACGTTATGACAAGGCATTTTTGCGTATTGCCCGACTAAGCGTTTAGCCAGGTTATAAATAGTAAACTTTTTATTTATTTAGGAGGTCAGAGAGATGAAGAGATTAGTGTGTGTTGTGTTATGTGTCAGTTTGGGCATGGTTCTGTGTGGAAATGCCGTCGCCGCGTCACCGGCAATAAACAGCGCGGTTATTAAGACGCGCATCTGGAACGACAATCCTACGTCGATAGTCACTACCACCAATTCGTATGCGTCGTCGATAACAATCAAGGATGAGCAGGTTGACGCCGGCGGTTGGGGCAATTTGCACGATTTTCGTTTGTCTGCCGACGGCGGAACCACTCCTGCTTCATTTGCTAACGGCGATGCCTTTAGATTCGCCTCAGATGTGACTATTACGGGTACAGGCAACGCCGAAGCCGGCTTGCAGGTCTCACCCTGGTGGTCACCGGATGGGGACGGCAAGTTTATGATTAAAAGTAGCGGAGAGATTGCTGTTTTTGGAGGCCGATTGCCGTTTTATAGTTTTACCGTGTCTGATGGCCTCCAGTATACCCTCGGAGACACGATTCGAATGGAGGTCAGATATGACCCTCGCGATCTTAGCTCGGTAAACCCGGCTACCATAGAATATCTTGTGACTATGGGCGCGACAACTTACAGCAGCGGCGCGTTACGCTTCGACCAGGGCAATCCCGCTGAGGGTTACGGCTCGTGGGGAATGCTCAACTCCGCCCAGGTCGGCGGCTATTTTCAGCCACAGGTGGCCCTGCCTGGATTCTGGGAGCAGGCAACATTCGAGAATATGAGCTATTCTGATGTGCCCGAACCGGCAACAATGATGATATTGGGATTGGGCAGTTTGTTCCTTGCCAGACGCAGGAAATAATTGGTCTTTGAATTGATTGTTGGGGCGCTCAGTTATAAAAAATTGAGCGCCCTATTTTGTCATATTAAAGATATAAATATAAAAACTAAGACCTGTCTTGCCCTATTAAGGAAGGGATATATTATGAAGAAAAAGATTGTCCTGTTAGTGATATTGGTTATAGGTTTTGCTGCCGGCAATGCCTTGGCCCATAACTTGCTGAACCCCAGCTTTGAACAGGGTGTTTTAGGCAGGTTTGATCCTCCGAATGTGACATACTGGACGACTGTCGGCACAGCCGGTTGGCATCATAGTGATGTTGATTATGGTCCTGATCATGTTAATTGCGTACATAGCGGCACCAAAGCTGTGAAAATATGGTCGTGGAATACCTATTTATACCAGGATTTTAATGCCATAGTAGGAAAACCTTACAAAGTCGACGTCTGGGCCCTTTCTGCCTCTGCCGATAATACCGGTCTTCATGGCTACAATGGTGTTGTTGAGGTTAATTGGCTTGATAGTACAAAGACGGTCGGAAAGGGTACCCAAATAATTGGGTATTATTATTCAGGAGTCGATCCTTGTGATACCTGGAAACTTATTTCTGGTGTGTGCACTTCCCCTTCAGGAACGGCTTATGGCAGAGTAGTTTTGAAACTTGTGACTGTTGGACCCACGGGAGGCTCTCTCAACTGGGATGATGTATCAGTTACTTGGCGTTACGCTGCGTCGAACCCTAAACCTGCAGATGACGCGAACGATGTTGTTCCGTCTGAAGTAACTGCGCTGTCGTGGGACAGGCCTGCTCCTCGTCACACCGGCGATATTATTCGCTGTGATGTGTGGTTTGGCACAGACCCCTGTATGCCCGGAACAAACGCAAAAATCCTCAACAAGCAGGATGCCAATTCTGTTGCGATTAGTTCGCTTGTCCCAAATCAGGATTATTATTGGCGTGTTGACTGCTATGACCCGAACAGTCCAGGTCCGGAGATAAAGACGGAAGGCGACGAGATTTGGACTTTCCATACGGCCGGTAACTGCGGTCCTTCGTATATACTTGGCGATATAAATGGAGACTGCTATGTCAACCTTGCTGATGTTAAAGAAATAGCTGCTAATTGGCTCAAATGCAACGATGGGTCTAATCCGCAGTGTCAATAGTTAAAAAATCATCTTGATGACGATTTTTATGAATTGACGATTGGAGTGCTAGGGCGCAAAAAGTCGAGCGCCTTGTTTTGCCGTATTAAGGAAAGGATACATTATGAAGAAAAAGATTGTCCTATTAGTAATATTAGTTGTAGGTTTTGCTGCCGGCAATGTCTTGGCCAATGCTTTGCTGAGCCCCGGCTTTGAACAAGGTGATTTAGGCAGGTTTGAAACTGTTCCGATTCCAGGCTGGGCGACTTACGGCACAAACGGTGAGCATCACAGTGATGTTAATGCGGTACATAGCGGCACCAAAGCTGTGAAAGAATGGTTGGATGATACCGGTATGTTCCAGGATTTTCCTGTGGTTGCGGGTAATACGTACGATTTCAGCGTCTGGGCCATTTCTCTCTCAAGCGATGGTGGTGGTCTTTCCGGCAGGGACGCTTTTTTCAAACTCGAGTGGTACGACGCGGACGGTGTCCTGATTTACGGCGAAGTAATAGGGTATTTTTATGCCGATCCCAGTCCCCCCATTCCCCCCGTTCCCCCTGGTGCTCTCGATCCTTGTGATATATGGAAGTTTATTTCCGCTACCAAGGACGCGCCGTTTCCGGCTGTTACCGGCAGGGTTTTTCTGGGCATGACTGCAGGCAGTATGGGACCCGATGCTCACAGAGGCTCTATTAACTGGGATGATGTATCAGTTACTTACCTTTACGGTGCATCGAACCCTGAACCTACAAATGGCGCGATCGATCTTCTTCCGTTTGAAGTAACTGCGCTGTCGTGGAAAAAGCCTGCTCCTCGTCACGCCGGCAATACTATTCGCTGTGATGTATGGTTTGGCACTGATGGCAACATGCCCGGAACAAACACAAAAATCCTCGACAAGCAGGATGCCAATTCTGTTGTGATTGGTTCGCTTGACTCACATCAGGATTATTATTGGCGTGTTGACTGCTATGACCCGGACGGTTCAGGTCCGGAGATAAAGTCAGAAGGCTGGAGGTGGAAGTTCAGTACGGCCGATAACTGCGGTCTTTCGTATATGCCCGGCGATTTAAATAAAGACTGCTATGTCGACTTTTTTGATTTTGCAGAAATGGCTGCTAATTGGCGCAAATGCGACGATAAGACTAATTCGAATTGTCAGTAATTGAAAAATCATCGAATAACGATGATTGATACTAATTAGTGATTGGGGTGTCCGGCTCAAATAGTCAGACACCCCGTTTCGCTGTATAGATAACAGAAGCAGTATTAAAATGAAAAAAGCTTTTCTTGTGAAGTTTGTTGCAATATTAGCGTTGGCGTTGAATATAGCCTTGCCGCTGTATGCGGCGGATACCTTGATTGAAGGCCTTGTTGCCGCGGGCCACGACTGCAGAATTGATTTGCGATGGACGCCTGTGTCGGCATCGGGTTTAAATGGTTATAATATTTATCGTTCCAGATATGCGGGCGGAGATTATGCAAAGTTAAATAGTTCAGTTCATACCGTCTCTGTTTATAGCGATTTTTTGGGCACTAATGTCTATCCATACTGCTATTATGTCAGGCCTGTGATTAATTCGGTAGAAGGCACCGCTTCAGTTATTGTTTCAGCCACTCCTTACGCAATGACCGATGAGCAGCTTTTGACGTCCATACAGGAAGCGACGTTCAGGTACTTCTGGGATTTTGGCCATCCGGTAAGCGGAATGGCTCGAGAAAGATTTGCATTGTATGACCGCCAGACCGTTACCACCGGCGGTTCAGGTTTTGGAATAATGTCTATTGTGGTTGGTGTTGAGCGTGGTTTTGTTACAAGGCAAGCCGCTGCCGAACGTGTCTTGAAAATAGTTAGATTTCTTCAGAATACAACGACCCGCTATCACGGAGCTTGGTCGCACTGGATAAACGGCGAAACCGGCGCGTCTATACCTTTCGGCGGCGTAACAGGCGGCGATATTGTTGAAACATCTTATATGGTTCAAGGCATGCTTATCGCCCGGCAGTACTTTGATTCCAATGACCCCATAGAAACCGATATTCGCAGCAGTGCTACTCAGCTCTACGAAGAAGTCGAGTGGGATTGGTACCGCAGAGCCTCAGATACCGATGGCAAACATTTGTATTGGTTCTGGTCGCCGACAACCGGCTGGGCGGACAGTTTTGGTTTTGGCGGAGCGGAGACTATGATAGCGTATCTTTTAGCCATTGCCTCGCCGACGCATCCGATACCGGCATCATGTTATTATAACGGCTTTGGTGGCGGCGGCAGCTATAAAAACGGCAGCAGGTACTATGGTTATACTCAATGGGTCAGCGCGTATGAGACGCCGATGTTCTGGACGCACTATTCTTTTCTTGGATTTGACCCTCGCAACAAAAACGACAATTACTGCAATTATTTTGAGAACAGCCGAAACATCGCGCTAATCGACCACGCCTATTGCATTGCCAATCCCAAAGGTTTTACAGGTTACAGCAGTCTTGTATGGGGGCTGACTGCCAGCTATAATCCGTGGGGTTATGCTGCTCACGCGCCAGGCGCTTCTGATAACGGCACTATTACTCCGACCGCCGCTATAAGCTCTATGCCTTACACACCGACCGAATCAATCGCCGCTATGAAGAATTTTTACTACACTTACGGCAGCAGTTTATGGGGACCATTTGGCTTTTACGATGCTTTCAATTTAGGTCAAAGCTGGTATTGCGATGACTATCTGGCCATCGACCAGGGTACAATTGTTCCGATGATTGAGAATTATCGCACAGGCCTCTGCTGGAACTTATTCATGGCTAATCCTGGGATATCGCCTATGCTCGAGAGTATCGGCTGGGCGACGAGGGCTGATAACGGGCTTAATTATGAATACTACGAGGGCACGTGGACTTCGCTGCCCGATTTTGATTCCCTCACTCCGACGGCAACTGGAATTGCTCACAATTTTGATATTGGCCTGCGGCAACGGGACGATTATTTCGCATTCCGTTTCACCGGTTACATAAAGGTGCCGGCAGATGGTAACTATACATTTTATACTAATTCCGACGACGGCAGCAAGTTATATATCGATGGCGTTCTTGTTGTTAATAACGATGGTCTGCACGGGATGCTGGAAAAAAGCGGCTACAAATATCTCCTCGCCGGTAGACATTCAATTACTGTCGATTATCTCGAATACGATGGCGATAATGCGTTGCTTGTAAGTTATGCAGGCCCCAGTATAACAAAGACACAGATGCCTGTGAATATCCTGTTCAGGTGTGATTTGGAAGGGGACTTTACCGGTGATTGTTTGGTCAATCTTGACGATCTAAAGATGCTCGCCGATGCCTGGCTCATCGATTATGACTTTTCAGATTTTGCAGAAATGGCTCAAAACTGGCTCAAATAGCGTATAAAACGTGATAATAGTTTGCCAATATACTCTCCCCGCTTCTTTCGAACCAGAGCTGCGCCAAATCCGAACAACGCTATCGTCGCTGGTTCAGGGTGCGCTTGTCAAGCGTTTTTAGGACTGCTGAAAGCTTGTTAAATTTATAATGTTTGCACTTTGAAAAGTTAAAACACTGGAAGCTGTCATTGAACGAAAGTACCGGGATATGCCAAACCCCATCAAAATACAAGAATGTTGCCTTCGCTTTTGAGGTGTTGATGGATTTTCTCTGTGTTAAGAAAAAAATAACTCCGCAAAACTATGCAGCTTGTTTAAGTCGATAACCCATTATCCGTGTTTGGCGGAAGAAGTGTTGTTCGATATTGCATGGGGCCGTTTTGGCATCACGCTCTGGCTTCTTTGGTTTGTTGTTGTAATAAACATCATCAGGCGTTACATTGCCGATAGCTTCATGGTATCGCAGTTGGAACTTTTCGGCGGAAAAGGGCGAAGGCAACGTACAGCGGTATCGGTCAATACTAAAAAGGGGCAGATCCCATTGGGCTTGGCAGAATAGAAGCAAATCAACCGGCAACTCAGGTATCTTTGGTAAAATCCTATAACGAATTCAGTTTTTTGCCTGAGTCATATACTTTCTACTATTTTCAATAACGCTGTCCGTTTGTGCAGAAACATCCTGAACATATCTTGTTGCCATTTGTAAATCTGCATGGCCAAGAAGCCTTTGAACAGCAAATGGATCGCCTGACTTGGCGGCAACAGTAGCAGCAGTTCTGCGCAGTGAATAGAAACCCGTTCCCTTGGGAACATCAAGACCTGACTTTTTAATCAGCCTTGAAAATTTTGTCGTTATTGTATTTAAGGTTGTATATTTCCCATCGCCATTACCACCAGTCTTCAAAAGTGTCTGTATGTATGAGTTACCCCTGGATGTATAAAAAACAAGCTTACCTGTCCTCGGAATCTTTTCAAGTGATTCCACAGTTTCCGGCCATAATGGCAAATCCCTTGAAATTCCTGTCTTTCTTCTCGGTAGTTTAACCCTTGCATTGACAAGATCTAAATCAGTCCATTTAAGCTCTGAACAATCCGTACATCCAAAACCGCAATTTAATCCGAGCCATATCATGGCCTGCATCTTTACATCAGCAACAGATAGCACTTCGCTTATCTGCTCTGAATTAAAGGTGAATCTTTCCTGATGGATTATTTTGCCTCTTGAGATCGCATCAATATTTGGGATGTTCTCGAGAATATCATTTTTTCTGGCCCAGTGAAACAAAGCCTTCATGATACTTATATGCAGGTTTAATCTGCAGACCGAGCCATAACTTTTCTGGAGCTTTCTTTTGTAGTTCTGTAAATCCATGGTTGATATGCTTTTGACTTTACGATTATGCCCCAGAAAAGCCATTAACTTGTTAATGCTGCCGATTTGTTCATTGTGGTGTCTGGCGGTGAGGTCATATGCCTGGACCTTTGAATACTGATACTTCAAATACATATCGCAGAGATGCTTGAGTGTCATATTATCGTCTGTAGGTTTTTGTTGTAGATTGTTTTGACATCCATGCAGATATGTTGCTTGGTCTATGTATTTTTCAAGTGCTTGTTTCTTGTCTGATCCGAAGTAATACATTTTTCCTTTGACCTTTTTACAGTATTGTCCTGTCGGATGAAGCGTTAGTGGAAATTTGTCTGACCGTGTTTTTCTTTTTAAGGTTTTCATGGTCCTACCTCCTCAAAAAATAGTTTACGTTTTTCAGATTGTCTCGGATTGGTTGTAGTCTTGGTTGTTATTTTCAATAAGGCGACGACAACCGAAAACTACAACTAACTGTGATATATTAGCTTGTGATTATTATACGAAATGGGAGTCAACAGGATATATAATCCGATTGCACAAAAAAGGGTGGAACTCCAGAGGTTATTATCTCAATGTAGCACCTTTTCGTCTTTAACCGGACAAACCCCTCCCCCCGTATCCAAAAATCGAATTACTTGTCGTTCTCTATTCTGATATACAACAAGGGCGGCCCTTTGGGGGTCCTACCCTGCCCTTATAACCAAGCGCATAAAAACGCCTGAAATCTCAACATTTTTCAACAGGTTCAATGTTAGGTTTTATTAGGTTTTCGCCCTTTTTAAGTGGCGACACTTCAATTGTTTTTCATTGTTTAACAATACCCCCTGCGCTGCCAAAACTCCTTACGTTTCTTTCGTCTTTCAGCCCATTCATATACCCAGGACGGGCATCGCCTGACAAAAATTCCTTGTCGTCTGCACCATCTTTGCAATGTCCTTCGGGGGACGCCAAGAATCCGGGCCGCAGCCCTTATCCCTTTGTCGTTTATCAGTTCAAAGGCCCGTTCTTTTTGGGCTTCCGTATATCGCCCGCCATTACCAAATGCCAAGAACTCAGACCGTATCTCGTCGTTAAACGCTTGCTGCATCATTCGGATTAGCTCTTTTGACCGCATCTTCGTATTTGCTCCTATTTGACAGCAATTGTTTTACAATTGTCTGACTTCCAGTTATTTCCTTGTTATTAAACGCATTTTGGTGTTTCTTTGATATGCTCCGAAATGTTAGCTTTTTTGGCTTTCTTAATTCAACTTTTTTCAACCTCTAAACCTTAACTTTTCTTAACAAATTTTGCGTTCGATACCTTTAGTATTCTTTAGTAGTTTTGGCCCCGGTGTTGGCCGTATCGACCAGTGTTTTGATTGCCTGTTTGATATGCTCTGGCAGGTTTGGCCAGCATTCGACGACCAACGCCAAATCGGGGTCTTTTTCGGCCAAAAACGCTAAGCAGGACGCCAAGACAGTTTCGTTGTTTTCTATAAGTGCCTGATTTTGTAAAGAGTTATGGTTTACAGTTACCGGATAACAACTCTGTGATGAGTGAGTGCGCGGCTTCTTTTGATTTGCCTTTCGTAAGTTGAGTCAAGAGTTGTTCCTGGCGGGCGGTGAAGCAAACCGGTTGATTCGGGTCAAAATTTTCAACGCCGGCTAATCGCTGAATCTCGTCGCAAAGGTAGTCGATTCCTGTGCCGAGTTTTGCGCTGATACTGACTGCGTTTGGCATATTGCCTGTTTCGAATAGGCAGGACAGGTTCCCGCTACGCTGCGCTACGAAAGGCAGGTCTGATTTGTTAAGGACGGCCAGGACTTTTTTATTGGTTAATATATTTGTGAAGGATTTACCGATTTGGTTGGCCGGTTCACTGTTATCGAGGACCAAAAGAACAATATCCGCCTGACTTACAAGTTCCATTGCTGTCTGTTGGGCAGCTTTTTCAATGTCGGACGCGAGTTTATCGTCAAGTCCCGCAGTATCAATCAATTCAATGGCTAATGAGCCAATTTGACAGTTTGCCGAGACCCAGTCGCGTGTTGTGCCTTTGATGTCCGCGACTATCGCTTTTTGTCTGCCGCAAAGCTGATTGAGCAGTGCGCTTTTACCAGTATTCGGCGGGCCTGCGAGTACAATTTGGCAGCCGAAAATGATAAATTTGGCGATTTTACTTTTGTCGATGATATTTTGTGCCTCAGCAGCTATTTTTTCCGGTGGGTTTTGCAGCCAGTTTTTTGCCGAGGCCGTAAGGCCTGAATCGATTTGGTTCAGGATTATCTGTGTACCCTGAATTGTTTTGATTTTTGGCAGGGTCAATTTTGCTTCGATAGCGATTATGTTGTTCTCTGCTGAAGTTTTATAAAGCAGTTGCTCAGCGGTCAATAATTCGACGCCATATTGGCGGAGCAATTGCATAATTTCTTCGACGATTAGCGGATTGCCGTGGCAGTTGATGGCGTAGGTATTGTTGCCTTCGCAGCCGATTGTTACCTGGTCGATTGTTTTGTCGCCTGATTTGATAACAGCTAACAAAATTTTGCCTGTCGTGAACTCAATAGGTTTTTGGGGTTGAGGGGGGAGTATTCGTTTGAGGATATCCGTCGCCGAATCGCCATAAAGCTGAATCGTGGCGATAGCCCCTGTTCCCTTGCCGGTCATTACCGCTGCGAAGACAGACATAGGAGAATTGTTTACTCCTTCGATTCGATATATTTCTGGTAGGCCAGGGCGATGCCTTTGATGACTAAATTTGGCACATAGTTATCGACGAACTCGCAGTCGTCTTTAATAAGTTTTGCCCCTGAGCCGGTGATGATGATTTGCGGCCAGGCGCCCAGTGTCTCCGCGTATCGCCTGACTATCTCCTGCAATGCGCTGACAGCCGAATAATATAAACCCGCGTTAATCGCATCAGGGGTGTTTTTTCCGAAAGGCCATTCCGGCTTTTTGACCGTAACCTTGGGCAGTTGGGCTGTATGGTTATGAAGGGCATTTGCGCTCATTTCGAATCCGGGGAAGATTACCCCGCCGCAGAAAACACCGCGGTCATCGACGAGGTCGATTGTTACGGCCGTGCCAAAATCCGCGACCGCTACCGCCTGTTCAACAACCGCGTATGCAG